>JAUNQH010000001.1:73769-127537 GCA_030536295.1 Clostridia bacterium
GGAAGGCAACAATGATGCCGCGGAAAGGCTTGAAGCGGTCTCCGAGACCTGCTGGCGCTATCAGATACCGTTCGGCAAAGAAACATACGCGTGCGGCAATTATACCAACATGAGCGGATTCAATATCGTTGACAGGTATCTTGCCGAACATGACGAACTGCCGGACGCGTTTGTGGCGGCGAATGACCTGATGGCTTTCGGCGCCATTGCAAGGCTGAAAACGGCGGGCTACCAGATCCCGCGTGATGTGATCGTGACAGGCTATGATCATTCCGCCTTCGCGACGATACACCGCCCGGGGCTGACGACCGTGGAACGCGGCGAAAAGGAATGCGGCAGCACCGCGTATGGACTGCTGGAAAGCTTTATCCGTTACGGGATCTGGCAGGACAGCGTGGTCATCGAAGGGAAAGCTGTTTTCAACGGTTCATGCGGCTGCGAAGACATAAACGCATTCGCGCCGGAAAAACTGAGCGAAGTATATGTCATGCGCGGTCTGCGGCAGAACAACAAACATCATTATCTGAAGCTGCTCATGGCGGAAGCGACCGGACTGCACAGCTTTGATGATTTCCTGAATGCCGCGAAGACTTTTCTCCCGCTGATCAATCCGAAGGAAATGTATATCTGCATCAAAGGCGATAAGAAGGAGTATCTGCTGGAACTGAACAACGCGGCGGAAAATATCCCGTACGGCCGTGATATATCCGACTATATGGACAATACTTCCGTTACCGTGGCCTGGAAGGAAGGACGCTTTCTGCCGCCGCGCGTGATCGCCACATCCGATCTGATCCCGAAGGATTATATCAGGGAAGACAGGTTCAATGTATATCTGTTCCAGCCGCTGCATCATCAGGAAAGGTGCTTCGGCTATGTCGTATACGCCAATGATGTGGAAACGATCGTGAACGATCCGTTTGTATCGATGTTCTCGCTGATCATCTCCAGCGCGCTGGAAACGATCCTGCGGCAGGATACGATGCGTACCATCATGGGCAAACTGGATAAAATGAGCACAACGGACGGACTGACCGGTGTGATGACCCGCGCCGGCGCGCGTGAAAAGTGGCCTGAGCTGCAGATGCGGACCGAAGTGCAGGGAATGAAGACCGGCGTGATCTTCGCGGATCTTGACGGTCTGAAAAAGGTCAATGACAAATACGGCCATGAGGAAGGCGACCGTTACATCGTTATGGTTTCGGATATAATGAAAAAGCTGCCTCTCAGGGACGGATTTGTTTACAGATACGGCGGGGATGAACTTGTGGCGGTATGCAGCGTGAGTTCCGAGGAAGAAGTGCAGGAATATATCGCGCAGATCAACGCGTCGGTGGATGAATATAACAAGCGGAACCCGATCGCCTATACGAGCAGGGTCAGCCTCGGTTACTGTGTTTCCGCCGGTCGTGACCTTGATGAGCTGATCCGGATCGCGGACAAAAAAATGTATGTGGATAAGAAAAAGGCGAAAAGCTGATCTGCAGGCTCGTAAGCGCAGATGGTGTCCGGACCCGGATAAACATGAAAAACTGCCGTTCGCGGCAGTTTTTTCATGTTCATTTCGCGGATGTTTTCCGACGCCAGCGTCCTGTGAGATAATAGGTCATTCCGACGATGATCGGAACGAAACCGGAGAGCGCGTCACCGAACCAGAACCCCTGGCAGCCCATTTTCAGCGCGTATCCGAGCAGGGCCGCTATGCTGACGCGGCTGATCATGCCGTCGATCAGCGCGATGGCCAGATTCAGCTTCGCGTTGCCGCTGCCGTTGATCAGGGCGAATGCCACATTGCGCGTGCCGCTGCCGAACAGGTTGACAATGATGGGTGCTGTAAGAATGGCCGCTTCAGCCAGTACCGCCTGATCCGATGTGAACAGCTCAAAGACCGGTCGGCTCCACAGGAGCATGACCCCGGACAATACAACGGCGATGCCCATTCCGATGAAAAACAGACAGCGCAGGATCTTCGGCACGCGGTCATACTTCTCCGCGCCGAGCGTCTGACCGACCATACTGCTGCCGGCCGTTGTGAAGGAATTGGAGATCACGCTGACGATCATCTGCGTCTTGGAGTAGATGCCGTTCATGGCGGAGAATGCAAGCCCCTCGGCGTTGATCCAGGAGGTGAGGACGATCTTGCTGATGTTGATCGCGGCGGATTGGATCGCCATCGGGATGCCGAGCGCTGTCAGATTCGCGAGTTCCTTATGGTCCACAGCAAAACTCTGCAGCCTGAAATCAAAGCCGAAGGCTTCCTTGTGACGGTAGAGATAGATGATCGAAACGATGAAGCTGATCGCCTGCGCGATGACTGTGGCCAGCGCGGCACCGAAGGGACCCATGCCCAGCCCCGCAACAAACCACAGATCCAGCACGGTGTTGATGATCGCCGCGATCGCGACAAATACAAAGGGACGCCTGGAGTCACCCATGCCGCGGAGGATCGCCGAAACGATATTATAGCCGTAGATGAACGGCAGTCCGATGATGCAGATGACAAGGTAGTCCATGGTGTGATCCCAAGCTTCCGACGGCGTGTTCAGAACGGACAGCAGCTGAACGCGCAGCAGGAAGCAGATCAGCGCGATCACGATGCTCGCGCCGGACATGACCGTAAACATGGTGCCGATGATCTTTTTGACCCGGTTCATTTCACCGGCGCCGACAAGACGGGCGATAATGACCTGCCCCGCGGAAGAAAATCCCATGGCGAGGAATGTCAGCAGATGCAGCAGATCGCCGCCGATACTGACGGCAGACATGCCGGCGCCGCCGACGACCTGACCTACAACGACCATATCAACAAGATTGTACAGTGCCTGAAGCGCGTTGGACAGAAACAGCGGCATCGCAAAAATAAACAATTGCGTCATCACGCTGCCCTGTGTAAGGTCCCTGACGATCTTTCCGGGTCTTTTTTCCATTACGGACTCCGTTTCTTTTCCGCTTCCTCTGCGCGAAAACCATTCAATATTACATTAACGATAATATCATTAAAATTCGGAATTTTCAAGCTTTCAAAGAGATACGCGCTTAAAAACGCACTATGTAATGAATAGGGAACACAAAATGACGGACGATTATTTGATTCACAGAAGGATCGTACGCCGCGCGGAACGATGAAACGGTTATTTCGCTTCTTCGAAGGCAGACAGGCGGCTCATCGGCAATACAGCCGTACAGACCGGCAACGGACAGAGGTCAGGGCACCGGGGGACAGAAAGAAACGGTCCGGCATAAGCCGGACCGTGCGGGAAACAATTGTATGAAACCGGATCATTCCTTGACGCCGCCAAGGGCAACGCCGGCAATGATGTACTTGCTGAAGGCGAAGTACACGATGATCAGCGGCATTGCGGTCATGGTCAGCCCGAGGTAGATGGAGCCGAACTCGGTGCGGTAGATATCGCCGCGCAGGTTGTTGACCAGCATAGGCAATGTCTTCATTTCCACTTTGCTCAGCAGCATCATGGGGGTCAGCAGGTTGTTCCAGGATCCGATCATGGCCATGATGCCCATGGTCGCCATAGCGGGCACCATGATGGGCAGGATGATGGTCAGGAAGATCCGGAGCTCGCCGGCGCCGTCGATACGGCCGGCTTCAACCAGAGAGATCTGGAAGTTGGCCTGCAGATACTGGCGGAAGAAGAACACGGTGGCTGCGGCCGCGATGGAGGGAATGATCAGAGCCAGGAAGTTGTTGGTCAGACCCAGCTTGTACATGAACATGTAGAAACCGGTACCGGTCAGCGTTCCGGGGATCATGATGATCGCCATGACCACGGCCCACAGGGCATTCTTGCCCTTGAAGTTATAGACTTCAAATCCGTAGGCGGTCAGCGCGGAGAAGAAGACGCTGCACAGCGTGCTGCCCACAGCGATGATGGCGCTGTTCTTCATACCCATGAGCACGTTGAAGTTCTTGGTCTTGTTGATAACGTCCATGTTATGGCTCAGGAACGTACTCGGGATCAGAGAAACGCCCTGCTGGATCTGCTGGCTGTTACGGGTGGCATTCACGATCATGATCCAGAAGGGGAAGAGAGCCATCAGGCTCATGAAGGTGCAGAAGACATAGATCATGCTGCGCTTGGAGTTGCGGATCATGGTGATGTGGATCGCGAAGGAAATCAGCAGGCTCAGAAGCATGATCCAGACAATCGGTATGTTGATGATCGCATTGGAATACGGCAGGCTGATCGGCATATTCGTCAGTCTGAGCACCAGATAGACCTGAATAATGATGGCGATCAACTGACAGAAGCTGGCAAAGGTATAGAACTTGCTGACCAGCTTGTTTCCGGAAGCGAGGAAGAACGCGATGGCGGCCACAAGCAGTCCGCAGGCGATCCAGGCAAGAACATAGAAAGGTGAGAAATCGAGGGGATAGATATCGCCGCCGGCATGGACCACTTTCATGTCCAGTTCCAGTTCGGCCGGAAGTTTTCCGGGCAGCAGTGAATAGCTGAGACCGGAAGCTTCTTCGCCGGTAGCGGAAGCCTGTTCCGCGAGCAGGGCGTCCAGTTTGGCCTGTTCCTTGGCAACCTGGCCGCGCTGCTTTTCAATGTCATCCGCGGACTTTTTGCCTTCTGCGATCCATCGGTCCAGCTTTTCCTGGGCACGGTCGACCTTGTCCTGGGCCTTGTCGATATCTTCCTGCATGCTGTTCGCGGAATTATCCTGGAAGGAAGCAATGGGCAGGAACATACAGACCAAAGAAAGTAATGTCAGAGCAATGACCAGAAAATATACCGCTTTATTCTTCATTCTGATCACACTCCTTTCTTCGCCTTTGCCGGCTTGTCATCATGATCAGAAAGCACCCATTTGATGATAATGGAGCCAATGATGATGATCACAAACAGGATCATGGAAGCGGCACTGGCCGTGTTGAAATTGAACGATCCTGTGAAGCCCTGGTTGTAGATGAAGCGGACAACGGTATCGGTGGTGTTGTTCGGGTTGCCCTGCGTCATCAGCTGAGGAATATCGAACATGGTCAGACCGCCGACGAGGGAGGTGACCAGATTATAGACAAGGATAGGTTTGATCAGCGGAAGCGTGATCTTCCAGAAGGTCTGCCTTGAGGAACATCCGTCCACCAGCGCTGCTTCAAACAGGGAAGGATTGATACCGGAAATACCGGCGATCATGATGATCATGGTATTGCCGACCCACATCCACCACTGGATAAAGGAGATGATCCCGCGGGACCATTCCGTGGAGCGGAAGAATTCAAACGGCGAACTCAGCACGCCGATGCTCTGCATCAGGGTGTTGATGGGAGCAATGGGGTAATTGAACAGGGAGAAGAACAGCATGGCCACGGTCGCCGCGGTAATGATGTTCGGCATGAAGATCATCACTTTGAATCCACCCTGGAATTTCAGGTGCATCCGACTGTCGGTAAACCAGCTGGCCAGGATCAGGGCCAGACCCAGCTGAGCAACGAAATTGGGGATCCAGATGATCAGGGTATTGACCAGAGCACCCCAAAAGCGGGGATATACGGCACTGCTCGGATCAAAGAACTGCGCGAAGTTTCCGAAGCCGATGATGTGGTTATTGTTGATCATATCCCAACCCACAGCATCAGTCAGCGCGGTACGGAAAGTAAAGTAGATCGGATAGGCTCCGAAAATGGCAAACACGATAAAGAAGGGCAGGATGAAGAAATATCCGTATTTATCATAGGATACGGATTTATGCTTGGTCTTCACCTGCGATCCCGTTGCAGCGGAGTTCATAGTGCCACCCCTTCAAAACAGAATATGCCCACCCCGCAAGGGGCGGCCCAGGCTTGTTCGGAAAACGGGGCTGCCTCTTGTCTGTCAGACAAGCGACAGCCCCGCAGGTCAATTACTTACGAGACGAGCCGTAGATTATTCCACAACGATGTTGGTGAAAGCAGCGGCCACAGCAGCCTTGAAGTTGGCAATGCAGGTGTCCAGATCAGCTTCGCCCTTGCTGTAGGGAGCAGTTACGTTGTCGCCCCACAGGGTGTTGATGGTGTCATCATATTCGGTCATCAGGGAGCCGTTGGCCAGAGCCGCAGCCTTGGCGAACATGCCGTAGTGATCCTGACCACCCAGGAAGGGGTTGGGGGTGCCGCCTTCGGCAACGATCTTGTCAACAACAACGGTGCTGCCAACGAAGTCGCCGGAGTCCTGAGCATACTGATACAGGAAGCCATCGTCCAGAGTGAAGAAGTAGATCAGGTCATGGACAGCAGCCTTCTTGGCATCGTCATAGGAAGCAACCTTCTGAGCGTTGGCGCCGATCCAGGTGCCGCCCCAGCTGTAACCGCAGGGGCCTTCGACCATACGCCAGTCACCGTAGGTACCGCCGTCAGCTTCAACAGCAGCAACCAGTTCTTCTTCGGACATGGTGTCGTTGGTGGTCAGACCGCAGTTGGGCTTCAGAGTGTAGTGCAGGCCCCAGGTGGGGAGGAAGAAGCACAGGGTCTCGTTAACGCCCTTCATGCCGGCGAACCAGGTCTCGCCCCAAGCAGCGGCGTCCCAGGACAGGTCATCACCGATCAGGGTCTTGCACAGGTCGAGGTAGTCATACAGCTCGGAGTCGATGACCAGCTTGCCGTCGACGACCCAGCCTTCGCTGCGCTGATACTGATAAGCGTTCCAGATGTCGCCGGTACCGGTGACGATCTTGCACTGACCTTCGGAGGCTTCGTACACTTCAGCGGCGGTCTCCATGAAGGTGTCCCAATCGCAAACCTTTTCCTGGAAAGCTTCGGGATCAGTGATGCCCAGATACTTTTCAGCCAGGGAAGCACGATAGAACAGAGCGCCGGGGGTGGACTGCCAGGACAGGCCCTTCTGGACGCCGGCAGCGTTCTGGCCGATCTGAGCCATCACGGGGATAGCAACAGCCAGTTCTTCGTCGGTGAATCCGAGATCCTTCAGATCAGCGGTCCAATCGCTGGAGACGTACTTCTTAACGAAAGCAGCTTCCAGAGCGAATACGTCGGGAGCTTCGGCGGAAGCGCCGGCGGAAGCCATCAGGCTGTCAACCTTGGCCGGATAATCCGCGGTGGGGGTCATGTCATAGATGAAGTTGATTTCGGGATGGTTGGGAGCATAATACTTCTCGACCATGCCCTGCAGTTCGTTGGTGAAAGACCAGACGACGATGTCGATCTTGTCTTCCGCCGCGGCAAAGCTCATGCAGCCAAGCACGAGTGCCAGAGCCAGAACCAGAGAAAGGACCTTCTTCATAGTGGGTTTTCCTCCTTTTATTTTGCGGTAGTACCGCTATTCTCAAACAGCTTGCGCTGTTCTCGACTGGGGTGGAAAAAACGGTTTACCTTCCCAAATCTTCTATTCCTGTTCGGCGAAGCATAGTATAGCGAACATTTTGTCTTTTGACAAGTGCTGTCCATGCATTTTTCGCATTTTCATGGGGTTTTTCAGGCTTCCGGTTCGTTATGTAAGCGTTAACAACCGTGATAAATCAATGATTCTTTTATTTCTGTTTTTTTTTGATTGAAAACGTTTTCTGTCAGAATATCGGACCAAATCAAACGTTTTTTTAACCTGAACTGCTGATATCAGGCATTTGCCGAAAGAAACGGGACGCGGCAGCCGGTCTTCGGACGGAACGCCGGAACGGATGAACGGGGGCTTGTGCGGCATGCATAAATCGATTATAATACACGGCATCGGAACAGGGAAAACGTTGTCAGCCGCCGTCCGGTACGGCGTGCCGTACGCGAAAGGAGTTTGTGATATGAAAAAGATGATGGTTATGCTGCTTGCGGTCATTCTGATCCTCATGCCCGTTGTTTCGGGCGCGCTGACGGAAACGGATGTGAGCGGGGAGTGGTATCTGACGCTGATCGCGTATTCTGAAGTCGATTACGCGATGGATGCGGCGTCAGCCGGTTATTCCATGGCAATGAGTCTGAAGGAAGATAAGTCGGCCGTGGTGGTCCTGCCGGAAGGCGCTTTTCCGGCATCCTGGTTCGTGCGCGGGGAAGCGGTGGTGCTGAACGTCGGGGATGAATCCTATCGTTTCTATCTTTCGTCTGACGGTGTTTATCTCGGAACCTCCGGGAACGGCATGGAAATGTATTTCCAGCGGACGCGCGCGGCTGCCGCGGAGCAGGCTGAACCGGTTCCGGTCGATTCGCTTTCCGCGCTGAAGGGCACATGGAAAATAGAAAGTGTTCTTTATAATGAAAATTATTATGACTGGGCGTATTTTGCCGGACTCATGAGTCTTGATGAAGCAAACAACAGCGTGGTCGTCACAGATGAGACCGTTGCCGTTTTCGCGAATACGCCGATGTCCGGATTTGTTCCGGACGGAAACGGCAGGATCATCCGCAGGACGGACAGCGGTGAAGTGAATATGACGCTGGCGCTGCTGGAGGATGGAAGCATGTCAATGACCACATCCAACATGGAGTGGCTGTGCACACGCGCCGAATAAACCGGCGGGATCGCAGAACGGGAGCCGCGGACGCGGTTCCCGTTTTTGCGGTTCGGGAAAGCGGTGTTCCGCGCTGCGGAAGCATTAAGACGGAAGGAACCGGTCATGCTTACAAAGAAGCCCGGACGCTGACGGCCCGGTGTGTGCGCACAGGCACCCGGCGCGAAATAAAAAAGGCTCTTTACGGAAACCTGCGCTATCATTTCTTCATTGCGGCAAAGAGATTTCGCGCCTGCGGGCGCATCCCGGGGGCTTTGCGATCGCCCCCGGGACCCCTTCGCAGCACACTTTTATCATGACCTGACTTTCCGTGAAGAACAAATAAAAAACGGTTGACAAAACGGAACCGGTCCGCTAAAATCACTGCATATTCAGGCGATGAAGGGAAGAGTACGCCGGCAGAAGTCTTTCAGAGAGCTCCGTAAGGTGAAAGGGAGCAGACGGAAGGCGGCGGAACATGGCCCCGGAGCCGGACCGGTGAAGATTTGAGCCGGTCCCGGGCAGGCCCGTTACAGCCCTCTTGAGGCGGAAAATGCTGCGCGCTTTTCCGTGAACAAGGTGGTACCGCGTTTTTATGCGCCCTTGGTTTATACCGGGGGCGCTTTTCATTTAAAAGGAGTGATGATCATGAGCGAAAAGAAACCCTACTACATTACAACGGCGATCGCGTACACATCATCCAAGCCGCATATCGGCAATACGTATGAGATCGTGCTGGCGGATGCCATCGCGCGCTACAGACGCGCCGAAGGGTATGACGTGTATTTTCAGACCGGCACGGACGAACACGGTCTGAAGATCCAGCAGAAGGCCGAAGCCGCCGGCATCAGCCCGCAGGAATATGTGGACGGTGTGGCCGGTGAGATCAAACGCATCTGGGATCTGATGAACACCACCTATGACCGGTTCGTGCGCACCACGGCGCCCGAGCATACGGACAAGATCCGCCGGATCTGCCGGAAGATGTATGACAAGGGCGATATCTATAAGGGAAAGTATGTGGGCAAGTACTGCACGCCCTGCGAATCCTTCTGGACCGAGAGTCAGCTTGTGGAAGGAAAATGCCCGGACTGCGGCGGCCCCGTGGCCGATGCCGAGGAAGAGGCGTATTTCTTCCGTATGAGCAAATACGCGCCGCAGCTGATGGAGCATATCGAGGCGCATCCCGAATTCATTCAGCCCGAGAGCCGCAAGAACGAGATCGTCAATAATTTCCTCAAGCCGGGTCTTCAGGACCTGTGCATCTCCCGTTCAAGCTTTACCTGGGGCATCCCGCTGGATTTCGCGCCGGGTCATGTCGTGTATGTATGGCTGGACGCGCTGAGCAATTATATCACCTTCTGCGGATATGATCCGGACGGGAACCACAGCGAGCAGTACAAGAAATTCTGGCCGGCGGATCTTCACCTCATCGGCAAGGACATCATCCGCTTCCATACGATCTACTGGCCGATCTTCCTGATGAGCATGGGCGAGCCGCTGCCGAAGCAGGTGTTCGGGCATCCGTGGCTGCTGGTCAAGGGTGAAAAGATGTCCAAGTCCAAGGGCAATGTGATCTATGCCGATGACCTGGTGGAGCTGTTCGGCGTGGATGCCGTGCGGTACTTCGTACTGCATGAGATGCCCTTCGGAACCGACGGTGTGATGACCTATGATCTGATCATCGAGCGTGTCAACAGCGATCTGGCCAACATTCTCGGCAACCTGGTGAACCGCACCATCGCCATGACGCAGAAGTACTTTGACGGTGAGATCCGCACGCCCGGCGCCGATGAAGGCCCCGACGCGGAACTGAAGGCCGCGGCGCTGGCGATGCCCGGGCTGGTGAAGGAGAAGATGGACGGGCTGAGAGTTGCGGATGCCATTGACGAGATCTTCACACTGCTGCGCCGCGCCAACAAGTATATTGACGAGACCGCACCGTGGACCCTGGCAAAGAGCGAAGAAACGCGCGGCCGCCTCGGCACCGTGCTGTACAATCTGCTGGAATCCATCCGCTTCGCGGCGATCAGCCTGAAGCCCTTCCTGCCGGATACCTCCGACCGGATCCTGAAGCAGCTGAATACCGAAGACGGCGGGCTGGAAAGTCTGGAAAGCTTCGGAGCCCTGAAGCCCGGCGATAAGGTCGGTACCGCGGAGATCCTGTTTGCCCGTCTGGACGCGGAACAGAAGATGGCTGAGATTGACGCTTTCCTGGAAGAAAAGGAAAAGGCCAAGCTGCCCGCGCTGGAGATCGAACCCTACGCGGAGGAGCAGGTCGATTTCGCGACTTTCTGCAGGAACGATCTGCGCGCGGTGAAGGTCAAGGCATGCGAACCGGTGAAAAAATCCGACAAGCTGCTCCGGTTCACCCTGGATGACGGCACCGGAACCGACCGGCAGATCCTGTCCGGTATCGCGAAGTACTATAAGCCGGAGGAACTGGTCGGCAAAACGCTGGTGGCGATCGTGAACCTGCCGCCCCGCAAGATGATGGGGCAGGAGAGCTGCGGCATGCTGCTTTCCGCCGTTCACACCGAAAAGGGTGAGGAAAAGCTGAACCTGATCATGATCGGGGACCAGATCCCGGCAGGAGCGAAGCTGTGCTGACAAAAACAACTCATAAACGCATAATGAACCGGACGGATCACTGCCTGATCCGTCCGGTTTTTGCGAAACGATCTCTGTGAAATGTCTGCCTCTTTTCATGACTGACCGCTTGTGTTTCCCTCACTGATCACGATGACCGCGTCCGGGTCGAACTTGCGCGACATGGTATGCTCCGCTTTACGGTTGGAGACCGTATCGAAGATGATGGAAAGATCATAATCCGGCGGATAGAGTTCCGACGCGGGCACAAGCAGCTTCAGCCGGTTATGGCGGACCGTTATTTTCCGCCCCTGCAGCTGAATGACGACATTGCCTTCATCATCCGCGGGCTGATAAACAATGGCGTTCTTCTTATCCGGCAGCAGCATCACGCTGTCGCCCTTCGTGAAACGTTCGAACGCGTTTTCGGCTTTGCTCTGCATTCTCTGCAGGCGCCCGGCGGGGATCCGCATCGGGTCGTGCTGCTTTTCGGGTATGGCGTCCGGTCCGTGATCCGCGACCTGCCTGGCCCGCTTCAGCAGCTCTTCGCTCATGCCGAGACGGCGCGCGATCTCAATGGCGCAGCTTTCGCCGCTTTTTCCGAGCTCAAGTCTGTACAGCGGCTGAAGCGAAGCGTGATCGAAGCCCATACGCGCGGGGATCACGTGCTCCGTACGGGCTGCCCATTGCTTGATCTGCGGGTCATGTGTGGTGACCATGAAAAGACATTTGCGGCGCAGCAGCTCCTCCAGGATCGATGCCGCGAGCCCGGAGCCTTCGGCGGGATCCGTGCCGCTGCCGGGCTCATCCAGCAGAACAAGGCTGTCCCTGCTGCATTCGCCGAGAATGCGGATAATGTTGGTCATATGGCCGGAGAAGGTCGACAGGTTCTGGCTGATGCTCTGACTGTCGCCGATGTCGCACAGCACACGGTCCATCATACCGATCACGGTCCCCTCGCCGCAGGGAATGTGCAGGCCGCTCTGCGCCATCAGGGTCAGCAGACCGACCGTTTTCAGGCAGACTGTTTTGCCGCCGGTGTTCGGACCGGTAACGGCGATGCCGCAGTCCGGCAGGGAAAGTTCCATGTTCAGCGGCACGCAGACCGAACGGTCCAGCAGCGGATGACGGGCATCCTTCAGTTTAATGACGCGTTCTGCCGTGAGAGTGACAGGACGGGATGATGTTTCCTGACTCAGCTTGGCTCTTGCGAAGAGCACATCCAGATCCGTCATGACGCGCAGAGCGGCGCGAAGCCGCTCTTCTTCGCCGGCAACGCGTCCGCTGAGCTCCCAGAGAACGCGCCGCTCCTCCGTATCGATATCCACGGACAGCTGATCCAGCGTTTGCTGCAGGTCACGCACGGCCGAAGGTTCCATGAAGACCGTGGTCCCTTTGGATGAAAAATCGACCGCGCGTCCCGGGAACGAACTCTGATATTTCTTTTGTACAGGCACGACAAAGGTGCCGCCGCGGCGGGTGATGAAGCTGTCCGCCAGCTCGTTTTTATGGCGGAGCAGTATCTGATTGAGCTTGTCGCGGATATCCTGTTCGGCGCGTTCCTTCAGCCGCCGCAGATTCTTCAGCGCGGGGGAGGCGTCATCAAGCACGGTATCCTCGCGGATCGAACGGCCGATCTCATCCTCAAGCGCCGCAAGGTCCGGGAGCTCCGTGCTCCATGATGAGATGCCGGCGCTCCATATACGCGCGCCCTCCAGATAACGGCGCATCCGGCGGACGGTGACGCAGAAGCGCGCAAGCGTGTTCAGCTCCGCAGGCATCAGCATATCGCCCTGAGAGGCGTGGATGATGCCGGATTCCGGACCGTCCGTTTCGGAAAGAGGCGGCGTTCCGGCGTTTTCCAGCACACGGCGGGCCGCGGTCGTTTCCTCCATGCGCGCCCTGCACCGCGCCTCATTCAGGATCGGCTCCGTGCGGTCCAGTATTTCGCGCGCCGCTTGTGATACGGCCTGCTGTTTCAGCTGCTCAATGATCCGGTCAAACCCGAGTGTGATCATATCCTGTGTCATGTGAGATCCTCTTCATTCATCATTATTTAGAATGCCTGCATGAATCAATGATCGGGGATCGCGACACAAAAAAGGCATACAAAAAAGTGCCCGGTATCGATCTGTACCGCGTCATGGCGTCAGCAAACAAGCGGTCATGCGGCCGCTTATTCAGTCAACCATGATCCCCGTTAACAAACCGATTCCAAACACTACCTCCGCAGGATCGCCCGTTCATGCCGGGATCTCTGCCGTAAATGATTATAAGGCAATCAGATGACATTGTCAATAAAACGGTCCGGCGCCGGAAACTTGTTTATTCATCAATAAACCCATTCTGCGTACATAATATTCCGGATGCGATCAGAATTAACCCAAACAGAAAAATAATGTAAAAATCGTGATGGAATCAAGCCAAAACAGCACAAAATATTCGACATATCGCAAAAATTGCCATTGTCGCGTTCCGTAAAGCGTGATATACTGAACAGGAATTATGTACGATATATGAATATTCACTGCCTGGCAAAAGGATGGCAGTGACTGTTTAAGTATTACTGCGGACGGAGGAGAAGTTCATGACGCGAAGCATCAATCCGAGGAAGCTGCGTTCATACAAGGAATTTCTGTATGTATTGCCGTTTCTGATCATTGTGGCGCTGTTTTCCTATTTCCCGCTGTACGGATGGATCTACGCGTTCCATGATTACCGTCCGCCCTTCCCGATCACGAACGAGACGTTCGTCGGGTTCAAGTGGTTCCAGACGCTGGTCAATAATCCGATACGGCTGAAAGGCGTTCTGCGGGTGCTGCGCAACACGTTTGTGATGAGCGGCGTCTCTCTGGCCTTCAGCTGGTTCCCCATGGTCTTCGCGGTATTTCTCAATGAAATAAAGTGCAAACCCTTCAAAAAGTTCGTACAGACGGTGACGACCCTTCCGAATTTTATCAGCTGGGTGCTGGTATACGCCATCGCGTTCGCGCTTTTCAGCACGAACGGCGCGGTGAACTCCGTGCTGACCGGGATCGGCGCGATCTCGCAGCCGATCTCCTTCCTGACGGATACGAACGGCATCTACTTCAAGATGTGGCTGTGGCTGACATGGAAGAATGCCGGCTGGGCCGCGATCATGTACCTGGCTGCCATCAGCGGCATTGACGAGCAGATGATCGAGGCGGCCAAGGTGGACGGCGCCACGAGAATGCAGATCATCTGGCACATCACGATCCCGAGCCTGCTGCCGACCTACTTCGTTATCGTCATGCTGAATCTGGCCAACTTCCTGTCCAACGGAATGGAGCAGTATTTCGTGTTCCAGAACGCCTTCACGCAGGACTATGTGGAAGTGCTTGACCTGTATGTTTACAACATCGCCAACAGCGGTCCCGGCATGTATCCCTTCGCGACCGTGATCAGCATCCTTAAGAGTGTTGTCAGCGTGGTGCTGCTGTTCGTGACCAACACCGCCTCCAGACTGATACGCGGTGAAGGCTTCATCTGATGAAGCGCACGGATCCGACGAGTGAAAAAAGGAGGCGGCAAAAGTGGAAATGACCAGGACACCGAAGGAAAAAGAACCCTTCGTACCGAAAAAATCCAGGATAAAGACCAGCGCGGGCGACAAGATCATCACTGTGATCACCTATATCGTATATGCCCTGTTTGCCTTTGTGTGCGTCTATCCGTTCTATTACGTCATCATCAACTCCATCAGCAACAACGATCTTTCGCAGCACGGCAAGGTACTGTTTTATCCGCTGGAGATCCATTTCCAGAACTATAAATCCGTATTTGCCCTGCCCGGTCTGCTGCAGGCCGCGAAGATCTCCGTGCTCCGCACAGTGATCGGCACGGTGCTGACTGTGATGATCGCGGCTTTCCTGGGTTATATGTTCACCCGGCAGACCATGTGGCACAGGAAGCTGTGGTACCGCTTCGTAACGGTGACGATGTACATCAACGCCGGTATCATTCCGTGGTTCCTGACCATGAAGCTCCTGGGCATGACGAATAACTTCTGGGGCTATATCTTCCCGATGATCATACAGCCGTTCTACATCGTGCTGTGCAAGACGTACTGCGAATCGGTGCCGCAGGCCCTGCAGGATGCCGCGGAGATCGACGGCGCGGGAACGCTGCGGATCTTCTTCTCCATCATGCTGCCGGTGATCAAGCCGATCCTGGCGACGATCGCGGTATTCGCGGCGGTGAACCAATGGAACTCCTTCCAGGATACGCTGCTGCTGATGACCGGCAAGCCGGAGCTGAACACGCTGCAGTTCATGCTGTATCAGTACATCAATCAGGCGAGCAGCCTGAAGGCGCTGGTGAGCAATTCCACCAACTCCACCGCGATGCTGGCCAGCCTTGCCCACGCGGCGACGGCGACCTCCATCCGCATGACCGTGACCGTCGTGGTCGTGTTCCCGATCATGTGCGTGTATCCCTTCTTCCAGAAGTATTTCACCAAGGGCATCATGATCGGCGCCGTCAAGGGCTGACGGTTCTTCAACCGGATGAAAGCAGGAATGCTTTACATCATATATTAAAAGGAGGGACTCCAATGAAAAAGTTTCTGGCTCTGCTGCTGACTGTAGTCATGGTCATGTCCATGGTCTCATTCGGCGCGATGGCTGATGACGCTGTTATCACCATCGATATCTACGATGACGCCGCGAACTATCATGGCATTCAGACCGGCTGGTTCGCCAAAGTCGTCAAGGATCGGTTCAACATCGAACTGAACATCATTGCCAAGCAGGTTGCCGGCGATCAGGTCTATGCGACCCGTGCCGCCGAAGGTAATCTGGGCGATATCCTGATCATGGACAAGGCTGAATTCGCCAACGCGATCAAGGCCGGTCTGGTCAAGAACATTGCCGATAAGCTTCCCGAATGCGGAAACCTGCAGCAGTTCATGGTGCAGATCGATTCCTACAACAAGGATTTCGATGACGGCGTTATCTACGGTATTCCCGCGGAAATGACCGACACCAGCCCCGTGACCCTGACCGCGGAACTGGTTGGCTCTCAGCCCCAGATCCGCTGGGATCTGTACAAAGCAGCCGGTGCTCCCGTTGTGGCCGACACTCAGGGACTGCTTGACCTGCTGGCCAAGATCCATGAGATCCATCCCACCAACGAAGCCGGCGATCCCGCTTATCCCTTCTCCCTGTGGCCTGACTGGGACAACAATGACAACATGAGCGGCCCCGCCAACGTTGTGCAGCTGACCACCTGGTTCGGCCAGAAGCTGAAGAACAGCGCCATGCTGATGCCCGACAACACCTTCAGAAAGCTGACCGACCGTGATGTCGCCTACTACACCATCACCAAGATGATCAACAAGGCGAATCAGATGGGTCTGGTCGATCCCGAGTCCTATGAGCAGGGCTGGAACGAAGTTTGCGCCAAGATCTCCAACGGTCAGGTCGATCTGATCTGGTACAACTGGGAGATCGGATTCTGGAACAGCCAGGAACGTCTGGACAACGGCAGCGCCTTCCAGTTCATCCCCGTGGGTGATCAGGAATACTATGCTGACGCTGACCCGTTCTACGGTTCCGCGCGCGTTTGGGGCGTCGGCTCCAGCGTGACCGATGAGAAGTATGACCTCATCATGAAGTTCCTTGACTGGTATGCCAGCCCCGAAGCTCTGGTGTTCCAGCATGACGGTATCGAAGGCCTGAACTACACCATCGGCGAAGACGGCAAGTTCATCCCCTACATGGACAATGCTCTGATGGACAACCTGCCCGTTCCGGAAGAATACGGCGGCGGCGGATATCAGGACGGCAACAACGCCATCAACCAGTGGCTGTGCTCTTCCATCTGCACCAACCCGAACACCGGCGAGACCTATGACATGAAGTTCTGGGCTTCCTACATTGCCAAGAACATGACGCAGATGAAGTCCGAGTGGATGGAAACATTCGACGCGAGAGACGCTGTTGACTGGATGAACAAGAACGGCAAGCTGGTTGCCAGCCCGTCCGTATCCTTCAGCCCCGAATCTGACGATCCCGATCACGAATTCATCCGCAAGACCATCAACACCGAACTGTGCAAGTACACCTGGCAGATGTTCCGTGCTGAGAGCGACGAAGCTTTCGAAGCGCTGTGGGACGAAATGGTCGAGACCCTCGAAGGTCTGGGCTATGACGAACTGTATCAGTATGACTGCGCGAAGTGGCAGCCCGAAGTTGACATGAAGGTTGAAGCCGCCGCGGCCGCCGCGAAGTAATCATCGCACACCCAACCAAAGCAGGGGCGCCCCGTGAAGGGCGCCCCTTTTCATATTCCGTTGTTCCGGAGTACAATCAGCCATTTTCGGACAGAATACGCTCAAGCACGGGAAGCACCTTGTCGCATTCGACGTATCCCGGTTTTTTCATTTCAGGTACCGCGTTCCGCATGATATACGGATGACCGACCAGATCCAGCATGGCCTCATCGTTGAAGGCGTCTCCGAAAGCGGCGGCGTCCTCCGGCCTGATACCGAGGCTGTTCAGCAGCTTTTTCAGCCCGGTGCCCTTATCGGCAACGGTGAAGTCCAGCCATTCGGGCCCGGCAACGACGCAGGACAGGATGCCGCTCCATTTGACCTGCAGACGCGCGGACACATCCGCCATCCGGTCCGCGCGGATCATGCCGGAGATCTTGATCGGCTGCTCCGGCAATTCATCAAGGTCACGCAGGATGGTGACCGTGTTCCGGAGCCGGTAGATGATATCATCGGAGAAATCCCGGTTCCTGTCCGGTATATACGCGCTTCGTGTGCCGGAGACCAGCAGGTTCATACCTTCCGAAAGGATATCATGCATGATCTCCTCAGTATAGGCCGTGGGGATCGGCGTGGTATCAAAGGTTCCGTCTCCGCGGACGCAGAGCGCGCCGTTTTCACAGATAAACATCATATCATCCGCCACGGGCCGGAACAGGCGGCGCAGGTTGGTGTACTGTCTGCCGCTGCATGCCGCGAAGGCGATGCCGGCTTCTTTCAGCCGAAGGATCATCGGAAAGATCCCGTCCGGGAGGACACCGCCATTTTCCAGCAGCGTGCCGTCCAGATCCGTAGCCACAAGTCTGATCAAAACGCTTTTCCTCCTTCTCCGCATCCGGAGAGACATATTGTAAAGCAAATGCCGGTGTCAGTCAAACCGGACGGTCATGCCTTCCGGAACATAGCGGGCGCTTTGCTCTTCGATGGTGCCGTCCGGCAGATGCAGAACGATCTTCAGCGGGAAAACGCAGCGCATTCCGCCTTCGGACGCGTCCATGCGCAGCAGTTTTTCATCATCATTCCACGTGATCGGGATCAGGCAGTATTCACCCCGCATGTATCCGTTTCCGTTTCCCTTGTCCGCGTACAGCGTGAATGAACCATCCCGGCCCGCAAAGATCTCCAGCCTGTCCGCCGGCGCGGAAAGCTCATCGGTGCACAGCACCGGATCGGCAAGCGGCAGAATTGAACCGGCAGCCGCGAAAAGCGGGAACCGGTCAAGCGGCGTATCGATCGCGACCCGCCGCCCGCCCTTATATATCTGACGGCTGAACAGATCATACCAGAGGCAGCCCTCGGGCAGTTCGACATCCGTTTTGTTTCCGCCTTCCGACAGCGGCGCAGTGACCGGATGAACAAGCAGCGCGTCACCGAACATGTAGCTGCCGCGGCAGCGGGCGGCATTCGTGCTTCCGCAGGCGATCAGCATGCTGCGGACCATGGGCAAACAATCCTGACGGCATTGCCATGCCGTTGAATAGATGTACGGAAGCAGACGGTAACGGAGCGCCAGTGTTTCCTTCAGACTGCGGAAGGCAAGGCTGCTTTCATCTCCGAAACGCCAGGGCTCCCGCGGGGTATCCGTGCCGTGGGAACGGAAAACGGGCAGCATGGCGCCGTACTGGAACCAGCGGACATATAATTCACGATAGCCGGGATCATCGGCACCCTGCGGATAATCGCCCCGCCAGAACCACTGATCATTCCGGCCGACAAAGAACGCGCCGATATCCAGCGTCCAGTAAACAAGTCCGCTTTCGGCGGCACGGATACCTTCCGCTACCTGCGCGCGGAGCACATCCCATCTGGCGCAGATATCCCCGGACCACAGGATCACGCCGCTCGCGGCGCTGTCCGGTCCGCCGCTGCGGGAAAGGATGACGGGCCGTTTATCCGGATAATCATTCAGCCAGCGCGCGGAGATGCCTGATGTGTGCACGGAACCGTACGCGTTCATGCGCGCAGGATCCATACAAACGGATGAGGCCGATGTCAGCAGCCGGCAGCGCTCATCCTCCGGGCGGAGCTCATTGCCGCACCAGTCCGGATCGATGATCGGTTCGCTGCTGTCGCACCACAGCGCGTCAGTACCCCCGTCCATCCAGTAACGCCTGCACTGCTTCCAGTACAGATCGCGGGCGTCCTCGCTGAAAGCGTCATAGATCTGCGTGCCCGGCAGAAACATTCCGCGGGACGCGAACTCATCGCAGTCATGACCTTTTGTCATGTTTGGCCAGACGGATACCATCAGGCGGACGCCGGCGCTGTGAAGCTCATCCGTCAGCGCGCGGATATCCGGGAATCTGACAGGGTCCGGCTTCTTGTCTCCCCAGCAGCCTTCCTCCCAGCTGAGCCAGTCCAGCACGATGCAGTCAAGCGGAAGCGAGAGCTCACGGAAACGGTGAACGGTGTCCAGCAGTTCTTCGGAAGAATGATACCGCTCCTTTGACTGCAGGTAGCCGAAGACCCAGCGCGGCAGCATACGCGGCGCGCCGTTCATACGGATAAAGGTTTTCAGAATACCGGCGCATGTGTCCGGACCGAAGACGAATATCGAAAATTTATCGGCGGCTTCAAGCACAAAGCGGAAACCGGAAGCGAACGGCTCATAGCGCATGGCGCAGTCCGCCCGGATCCAAACGCCCCATCCGTCCGATGCCAGCAGAAACGGGACCGGGATCTTCATGTTGTGAGGGTACAGGTATTCGGTGCGCGCAGCGTAGTCCTCAATACCGTATTCGTGCTGGCCGAGCCCCGTGAGCAGGGGATGACCGCTGTAGCTGAAGGTCAGCTCCGCTCTGCGCGTCATCCGGACGGGGCGGAGCGTACCGCCGGCTTTGACGGTCACTTCTCCGTTGGCGGTCATGACGGTCTCCGCCGCGGTCTCCCCATCATCCGTCCGGAAGACAGGGCACGGCGTGAATACGGAGGATTCAAGCCGCAGAAACGGTGTGCTCCCGGCGGAAAAGATAATGGGACTTTGAAGCTGATCTTCCTCCGCGCCAAAACGCAGTTCGGTCAGGACCGGTGAGACGGTGATCCGTTCCATTATAAAACCTCCGTGTTCTTTTTCCATGTGTCATATACACTTTAGCGCGGGGGGGAGCCGTATGTCAATGATGCTTCCGCCGCAACGGGCGGATCAGTTCAATAATACACCGTTTTGGGTAAAATTAAACTGCCGGAACGGTGACGAAACGTGAAAAAAAGAGTATAATCGATCCATAATCAAGGTGTGCTTTCCGTGAAACGGAAGGATAACGGCAGAAAACAGAATTGAGGTCATCTTATGAAATCGATCGGAACATACTTTCAGAACGATCCCGTGCATCCGCTTGTATACGGCGAGGTGGAAGTGATCAATCCGCCGCGTCAGCGGCTGCGTGGAGAAACGCTGAAAGAGGGGATCCTTGTACATCCGGTCATGGTCGGCTTCTGCGGAACGGACCATGAACTGATGATGATGGGAAAACGCGGCGAGCTGGGCGCGAAGTTTCCCGCGGGACAGAAACGGCTGATCAACGGCCATGAAGGCATCGTATGGGTACCGGAGCAGAACCGCTTCGCGATCGTGCTGATCCGCGGCGGCGACAGCGTGGACCCGACCCGGTACACGGAGGATGAGACCTATTTCGAATACGGATGCGATCAGGCGGACGGACTGTTCTGCGATGATATGTATGTGAATCCGGATATGCTGCTGAAGATCCCGGACGGATACGTGCATGACGGAAAGCTGGATCTGTCCTTCGCGAAGAAGATGGTGTTTCCGGATCCGTTCTCGTGCATGCTGTTTCAGCTGGAACGCATGGAGGATCTCGGCAGTGCCCATTGGTTCCGGCAGACCGCGCGCCGGCACGGCTGCACACCGGAAGAAGCGCGTACGATCGCGGCGGATGAGATCTTTGAACGAACGGTCATTTTCGGCCTGGGCACAACGGGCATGTTTATCGGGGATGTGATCCGTCAGGCGCATCCGGACGCGAAGATCGTGTTTGTGGCGAGAAGTGATCCGGATACATACAAGGTGAAGTTCGCGCTTGAGCAGACGAACGCCGTGTATGTGCAGAGCAGATACGATGATCCCGCCGATCTGGCGGACGCGATCCGCGCCGCGCTGGGCGGGCGCGCGACAACGTTCATCGGCGTCAGCGGAACGAATATCGAGCATGAGATCGCCTTCAGGTACAAGGTGCTGGGCTGCAACGGGCTGTACAACAGCTTTTCCCTGGGACCGAAGGTCACCTTTGACACGATGCCTTTCGGATTTGAAAACCATCTGATCTTCGGTTCGATCAACTTCCGGCAGGATCACATGGAGAAGGCGATCGAAATGCTGGCTGTGAGCCGGTACGATGAGATCGTGGGTCTGATCGACCGTGAACACTTCGCGGAGGATCCCATCGCGGCCTACGAGAACGAGATCTACTGCAAGAGCGCGCCGATGAAGACAGCGGTCATCTGGAACAAGAACTTTATCAATATGGAACGCTGAAGATAAAAGAGGAGGAGCCATTATGTTCGAACCGACTTTTGATTCCCTGAGGACCTATCAGTGCCCGGACTGGTACCGGGACGCCAAGTTCGGCATCTGGGCGCACTGGGGCCCCCAGTCCGTGCCGATGTGCGGGGACTGGTACGCGCGGAACATGTATCTGCAGCATACGGAGCAGTATCAGTATCACCTGCGGACCTACGGCCATCCGAGCCAGTTCGGCTGGAAGGACGTTTGCGCGTTGTGGAAGGCGGAAAAATTCGATCCGGACGCGCTGATGGAAAAGTATTACAAAGCAGGCGCGCGCTTCTTTGTCGCGCAGGCGTCCCATCATGATCATTTCTTCAACTTCGATTCCGACCTGAACCGCATGAACAGCGTGAAAGTCGGACCGCACCGCGATATCTGCGGCGAGTGGAAAAAAGCCGCGAAGAAGTACGGTCTGCCCTTCGGCATGACCGAGCATCTCGGCGCCTCCTTTGCCTGGTGGTGGGTCAACAAGGGTCATGACGAGTACGGACCGTGGAAAGATGTCCCCTATGACGGAAACGATCCGGCGTACCGTGATTTCTATCATAACAACTTTGAGCATGTGGGCGATTCGCAGGACTGGTCCAAATGGACATGGCTGACCTCCAACCCGGAATTCCATGAATACTGGCTGAAGGTGATGCAGGAGATCATTGACAAGTATCAGCCGGATCTGCTGTATTCGGACAGCAACCTGCCCTTCGGCGAAAAGAACGACGCGCCGGATGATGATTTCAGATGGGGCCTTGAGGCTGTGGCACGGCTGTACAACCAGTCGATCGGGCTTTACGGCGAGAACCGCGCGGTGTATACGCAGAAGAGCCGTGACCCGCGGATCTACCGTGTCGGCGTGATGGACGTGGAGCGCAGCCAGCTGCCGGATATCAATCCGGAACCCTGGCAGAGCGAGACCTGCATCGGCGGCTGGTTCTATGACAGAAAAGCGGTGTACAAGCATCCGCGGCATATCATCGATATCCTGATCGACTCCATCGCGAAGAACGGCACCATGCTGCTGAATATTCTGCAGCGGCCGGACGGCACGATCGATGAACAGGCGGAATGGATCCTGGATGAGCTGGCAAAATGGTTCGCGATCAACAGCGAAGCCGTGTACGGAACGCGTCCGTGGCGCGTATCCGGCGAGGGACATGCCAGCGTGATCATTTCCGGCTTTACCGAGGAACAGGTGCCGTGGGATGATGACGATTTCCGCTTCGTACAGAAGGACGGAAAGCTGTATGCCTTTATCATGAAGCCGAATAACAGGCGCAGTGCCGTGATCACCTCCCTGAAGGAGACGGAGCGCGTGAAGGGCATCCGCCTGCTGGGCGTCGGAGAGATCCCCTTTGTGCAGCACGGCGGGACCCTGATCGCCGATCTGCCCGAAAAGATGCCCTCCGACTACGCCTGCGCGCTGGAGATCACATTTGAGTGAAGAGAAAGGCGGAAAACGATGGAAGTCAGGAAACACTGCAGCCTTCTGCGGCTGAATCAGGATCTGATACAGGATATCCGCAACGATACGCCGGATATCCGGTTCATGGAGCTGCTGTGCGCGGGAAAAGCGGATGAGGTCGCCGGTCTGTTCCGTGAAAAGAAGATGTTCTGGGATGAACCGCCGGTGATCGACGCGCCGTATGAGCGTTTTGAAGGACTTGACGGGATCCGGCGGTTTGCCGCCGGGTTCAACGGCGTGTTCGGCGCGGCCGTTTCCTCATTCACGCCTGTATTTCAGACGCGGGCCGGCGGCAGGATCGCGCTGGAGTGCGTTGTCAGTTTTGTTGTGAACGGCATGATCGAGGAAGTGCCGATGGTCGTGGTGACCGATCTGCGTACGCCGAAGCTGCTGGAGGAAGTGCGCATTTACTGCCATTACTCGTATGTGCCGGGGCTGCAGCCCTACCGCAAGCCGATCTTCCGGTCGGCTCATCTCGAGACGGGCGATCCCGGCCTGCTGACGGGTGCTTTCAAAGCCTATTACGAAGCCCTTCATCATGCGCCGTACTGTGACGCGGAAAGGATCCGCCGGGCATTCGCGCCGGACTGCATCGTGGGCGGTTATGAACCCTGGGACGCGCCTGTCCGCAGCCGCGAGGAGATGGGAAAGGACGCGCAGGAATTCGGAAAGCATCTGAGCACATATATTCCCGCGTGTGTCGGCATGCGCTATGAGACGCTGATCGATGACGGACGCACAAGCGTGATCGAATGGGTGCATGTGGTTTCCAGACAGGGCGCCGAAAAGCTGAACCGGGTCGCCATGTCCGCCGTGAGCGCGTACACGAAGAATGATGACGGGTATCTGTGCAGCGTGCGGATCTGCGATTTCCCGGGGCATGAAACGGAGATCGACTGGAGCAGGACCGGTATCACGGAAGCTGAAGCCAAAGCCATCAACCGTGTGGAGGAATTCCCCGCCGGGTGCGGAAACAAACCGCAGCTTCCGCTGCTGTAAAAAAAACAACTGCCGTGGAGAGGGTCAGCCTCACACGGCGTTTTGTATGCCCCGGGGATGAAGGAGGTTTGGCGGATGACAATATACAGCCGGTTTGAGATCGGCGATATGGTGATACAGTATATGCCGGATGACAGGCAGCATATGGGCATGCGGATCGTTCCGCTTGCGGATGAGAACAGGATCAACGGCGGAAAGAAATTCGCGGTGGAGAATCTTGTGCAGCTGCATGCCCGCGGGGATAAACTGCCGAACGGATACGGGAACGGTCACACACTGGCAACATCCGCTTCAACGGACGGAATGCTGTTTCAGCGTCATGAAAAGCAGGGGGATACGATCGTCACGGTGCTGGCGGACGAGAACGGGCGAACGGTGTATCACCGCGTGACCGCGCGCGCCGGCGCGAAAGCGGTGCGTGTATCGGCAGTGTTTGAAAACAGGTCGGATAAGGATGTGACCCTGGATCTGCTTTCCAGCCTGAATATCGGCGGCATCACGCCGTTTGCGGACGGGGACGCGCACGGTGATCTGATACTGCACCGCGCGAGAAGCATGTGGAGCGCGGAAGGCCGCCTGCAGTCCGAAAGCATTGAGAATGCCATGCTGGAGCGCTCATGGACGGGCCATGCTCTGCGGATCTGCAAGTTCGGTCAGATCGGCTCCATGCCGGTGCGTGACTGGTTCCCCTTCGCCGCGATCGAAGACAGGCGGAACGATGTGACCTGGGCAATGCAGCTGGCGTGTCCGTCCTCATGGCAGATGGAGATCCGCAGGAAGGACGATTGCCTGAGCATGATGGCGTCCCTGCCGGATGAAGATTACGGACACTGGGCGAAAACGGTCCGGCCCGGGGAAAAGTTTGAAACGCCCGAAGCGTATCTCACGGTCGGCCGGGGCGGCGTGGACGTGGTATCCCAGCGGCTGCTGACGCTCCATAGGGAAAACATGACGCGCGGGGACGCGGAGCTGCCGGTGCTGTTCAACGAATACTGCACGACCTGGGGCAATCCGACGCACGAGAACCTGAAGCGGATCACGGAATGCCTGCGCGGGCGCGGGATCGATTTCCTCGTGATCGATGCCGGGTGGTACGGAACGCCGGAACAGGGATGGTCGAACTGCGGCGGGGACTGGCTGCCGAATGAAACGATCTTTCCGTACGGCCTGAAAGGCACGGCGGATATGATCCGGGAGGCGGGGATGATCCCGGGACTGTGGTTTGAGGCGGAGACATGCGCATCACAGTCAGCGATCCGAAAAAGAGAGGAATATCTGTTGACCCGGTACGGAAACGTGATCGACACGGATAACCGCTGTTTCCTCGATATGCGGAAGGAAGAAACGCACGCGTATCTGGATGAACGCGTGGCCGGATTGCTGAGGAAATGCGGTTTCGGGTATATCAAGATCGATTACAATGACACCATCGGCGTCGGGTGCGACGATCCGGACAGCCCGGGCGAAGGTCTGCGCCAGAATATGCAGGGGACACTGCGCTTTTTCCGGCACCTGCGGGAAGCGGTTCCGGAACTGTATATCGAGAATTGCGCATCCGGCGGCCACCGTCTTGAACCGTCGCTGATGGGCGTATCCGACATGGCCTCTTTCTCGGACGCGCACGAATGCGCGGAGATACCGATCATCGCCGCACAGCTTCACAGGCTGATCCTGCCTGCCCAGTCCCAGATATGGGCCGTGCTGCGGGCGGAGGACAGCCTGAGAAGGGTCAACTATTCCCTGATCAATACGTTCCTCGGGGTGATGTGCCTGTCCGGCGATGTGTGCGGTCTGTCCGACGCGCAATGGGACAAAGTGAATGAAGGCATCACCTTCTATCGCGAAGTCAGTGCGATCATACGTGACGGTGTATCCGTCTTTCACGGGGATGTATCGGAAAGCTGGCGCCATCCGGAAGGTTGGCAGGCGGTCGTGCGGACGGCCGGAGATGAGATCCTTGCCGTGATCCATACCTTCGGCGGTGAACATCCGGATGAGATCCGCGTTCCGGCGGAAGCGGACCGGATCCTGCGGGTCATGTGCAGTGAGGATAACCGGGTCACGCTGGACGGAGAATGGCTGCGGGTGCAGCTGAAAGCGCCCTTTGAGGCTGTTGCCGTGCATCTGAAGCAGGAAAAACAATGACGCGGCCGCACAACGGCCGGGAATACGGAGGAATGACACCATGAGCCGGATCGATATCAGAACGGCGGAAAAACGTTTTCCGGTGACGCCGGACCTTTACGGACTTTTCTTTGAGGACATCAGTCACGCGGGAGACGGCGGACTGTATCCGGAGATGCTGAGGAACCGCTCCTTTGAGGATTCGCTGCTGCCGGAAGGCTGCGTATCGCATGACGGCGGAAAGACATTTGTTTCACCGACGGGGTGGATCGACGAGTTCAACAACGGCGAAGGCATGACGCAGTGGGTGAAGGACAACGGCATTGCACCGACGCCTGTGCCCGCGTGGTACTGCGACCGCGCGGAGATGCGGCTGGAGACGGGTGATGTGCTGAACGCGAAACGGAAAGCATCCCTGTTCATCGATTTCGAGGCCGGCGGAAGCATTCGGAACGCGGGATATGCCGGAGTGCCGCAGGAAAAAGGGAAAAAATATGTTTTCTATATGTTCGCGAAAGCGGAAAACGCCGTACGGCTGCGGTTGACCGCGGAGGAAAACGGGATCGTGTCCGCTTCTGCCGGGATCACCGTGCTGCCGGGCGGCTGGACCCGCTATGACGCGGAACTGACAGCGAACCTCACGGCCGGGAACGCGGTATTCCGGATCACCTGCCCGGAAGGGGGAAAGCTCCTGCTGGGATTCACATCCCTGATGCCGGCGGACACTTTCATGGGACACGGGCTCCGGAAGGATCTGGCTGAAAAACTGCGGGATATGAATCCGGCTTTCATGCGCTTTCCGGGCGGATGCATCGTGGAAGGCTTTACGATGGATACCGTATGGTATTTCCGCAATACGATCGGTCCCGTATGGGAACGTCCGTCGCACTGGCTGCTGTGGCATTACAGGACCACCAACGGACTTGGCTTTCATGAGTACCTGCAGCTGTGCGAGGATCTGAATGTGGCGCCGCTGTATGTGTGCAACTGCGGTATGACCTGTCAGGGGCGCGGCCCGCGTTACTTTGACGAACGGGAACAGGCGGATATGCTTGAAGATATACTCGGCGCGCTGGAATACGCGCTGGGTCCCGCTGATTCCGGGTGGGGCGCCGTGCGCGCGAAAAACGGGCATGAGGCGCCTTTCAGGCTGGATTATCTGGAGATCGGCAACGAAAACTCCGGACCGGAATATGAATGGCGGTACGACATGGTCAGAAATGCCGTGCTCGCGCGCTGGCCGCATCTGAAGATCATCGCGGATGACCGCGGCCGCGCCCGGAAGCTGGAAACGGATATCGCCGATGATCATTTTTACAATATGCCGGAATTCTTCGCGGAGAATATCACGCTGTATGACCGTTATGACCGGAAGGACGCGGATGTGTTCGTCGGTGAGTTTTCGGTGAACCAGACCTATGAAGGACAGCTGAGGGCGGCTGTGGCGGAGGCCATGTTCATGCTCGGCTTTGAGCGGAACCAGGACAAGGTCAGGCTGGCTTCCTACGCGCCGCTGTTCCAGCATGCACATTACGGTTCATGGTTCCCGAATCTGATCATTTATGACAATTACCGCAGCTTTGCCATTCCGACATACTACTGCTGGCGGCTGTTCGGCGGCAGCCGGGGAAAGTATGTTGTGGCAAGTGATGAGCAGATCCGGAAACTGCGGTATGATATTCACGGCTGGCCGGCGCTGTCCGGCGATGACGGCGTGAGATACAGGCATCCGGTGTGGAACGGCAGGCAGGTGACGCCGACACGGAACATCCTGGCCGGCTGTGAGAACGGAGATGACGGTGTGATCACCGTGCGCCGCGCAATGGAACCCGGTATGCCGGACTTCCCGTTCAGGGTCTATCCGCTGGTGATGCTGGAGGAAGGGGACGCGTGCCGCGAAGGCACCTTTGAGACAGACGTGTTCTGCGAAGCGGGGAAGGATATCGCGCTCGGTGTTCTGGTCTCGCCGAAGCCGCTGTCCTACTATGACAGAACCAACCCGAACCCGTGCGATCCGTGGAGCATGCGCTTTCTGGAGGTCAATCGCTGGCTGATCTCCGGCGGAAGATCATGCCTGGTGCGCGGAAGCTTCCCGGCGTCCCCGATCTCGGACGAGGTGGATGTGCAGCTGAGGGAGAATGAATGGAACCATCTGAAATATACCGTGGCGGACCATACCGTGAGGATGGAGGTCAACGGCACGGAGATCGGCTCCGCGCAGCTGCCGGTCTATCCAGCGATGGGCTTTGCGGCGACGGATACGGATGACCGGGTGATCGTGAAGATCGTCAATTTCGATGATGTGCCTGAACCTGTGGAGATCACGCTGGATCGCGATGTTGAGCCTGACTATGAGGTGCAGCGGATGACCGGCGGCGCGGAGGACGAAAACAGCCTTGATCGTCCGGAATATGTGCACGATGAAGTGATCGCGCTGACAGGCGCCTCACGCGGATTCACATATGTAGCGCCGGCTCTGTCCGTGAATGTGCTTTTACTGAACAAAAAACAGTAAAATGATGCATCCGAAAAAACGCCCCCGGATCACATTGATCCGGAGGCGTTTTGACATTGGACGGGCGAAACAGCGCGGCGTATCATACAGGGTCATCCATGGGATAGACGAGATCCATTTCCCGGCGCATGGCCGTGCAGATCCTTGAGGCTGCCAGTGTTTCAGACAGCGGTACCGCGGGGGATTCCGTCAACCCCTGCGTAATGCAGCGCGCCGCGTGGTCAAACTCATAATGGTGTCCTTCGTTCTCAGGCGCGAATTCGAAAACCTGATCATTTTCACCGGAACGATGAAGAATAAACCGGGTGGGATGCCAGAAGTCCCGGATCTCAAGCCAGCCTTTCGAGCCGTAGACGTTCATCGTCTGCTCAGCTGCCGCGTCCATGCCGCAGAAGAACTGCGCCGTGGCGCCGGAAGGGTAGAGCAGCTGAGCGCTAGTACGCATATCGGCGCCGTTCGGGGCTTTATGCGTATATGCCGTCATCTTTTCAGGCTCCGGCCCCAGGAACATCATGATCTCCATCAGCGGATAGATGCCGAGATCCAGCAGCGCGCCGCCTGCCATGTCCAGCGCGTAGACGCGGTCATTCACATCATATGTGCCCGGGTAGGAAAAATTGCCGCACAGATGGCGCAGCGTGCCGATGGCGCCGCTGTCGGCCAGTTCCTTTGCCCTGATGTTCGCCGGCATGAAACGTGTCCACATGGCTTCCATCAGGAATACGCCGTTTTCCTTCGCGCAGGCGATCATGGCCGCGGTCTCCGCGTCATTGACCGCCATCGGTTTTTCGCAGATCACGTGCTTTCCGTGCCGCATCATCATCATGGCGTTGTCAATATGACAGGGATGGGGTGTGGCAATATAGACCAGGTCCACATCCGCGCTCTCCGCCATCTCTTCATAACTGCCGTATGAAAGCGGAATACCGAATCTTTCGGCGGCGGCCCGCGCGCGGTCCGCGTTTCTGGACGCGATCGCCGCCGGAAGGATCTCCCTCGCGTTGGCCATGTCCGCCAAGACACGATCAACGATCCGACCTGTACCGAGAATTCCGAGCCGTACCATTACGGATCCCTCCGATCAGCTTTGCAGTTTGTTCAGGCGTTCTGTTCATTCTGCGCAGGGGCAGAGGAACGCTTTTCCTCATACATTCTCCGGTCGACGCCGCTGAGGAAATCATCGACCGAATCCTTTGCCATATCCAGCGGACAGATACCAACGGAAGCCGAAAGACGGAAGTTCCTGTCCGTTGTTGTGTTGTATTCATCCATGCCGCGGCGAATATCCGCGATGCAGCGTTCGATCTGTTCCTTATCCTGTGTGTTGAGCAGGATGATGAATTCATCCCCGGCATAACGGATCACGCTGCCAAGCGTGCCGACGGCAGTGCTCATGATCTTCGCGGCCGCGATCAGCGCTTCGTCGCCGGCTTTGTGCCCATATCGGTCATTGATCAGCTTAAAACCGTCCAGGTCAAGCATCATCGCGGTAAAGACCACACGTTTCCCGTGATTCCTGCGCTTCAGATAATCCAGATAGAAGCGGCTGAACAGCCCTGTCAGCTGATCGCGGAAGACCTGCTCGTTCTGCAGACCGATGATCATGCCGGCAACGGATACGGAGATGAACGGCCATATGGCGGAGATACCGTAAAACAGCGATTGTACGGTCATCCCGATCACGACCGGGACGATGAACAGCCATACGGGGAAGAAACTCAGGATGCCGCCCTCCCTGCGCGCCCGGAGATACAGTATAAACCCGTCCGCCAGGAAAAAGAAATCCAGCATCAGATACAGCATGAACAAGCCGGTGCGGTGATAAACGTTGCTGTCATCGACCGAGAAAACGAACGGGGTAAACAGGTTGACGATGAGCATCACGGTACAGACGGCGCTGATACCGGTCAGCAGGTAAATGTGCGTTTTCGAAACGCGGATGTGCAGATGTATCGAAAGGAACGAGATCCAGCAGATCCCGGTGACCATGTTCATTTCATACAGCCATGTGTTGGAAGCGATCACCGCGGCCCGGGAGAACGCCCCCGGCTTTCCGTCAAAGATGAATGAAGCTGTATCCGCCGCGCATGACAGAAGCACAAAGATGATCAGATACAGCAGCGGACGGTTTTCCGGGGCACGGTTCCGGAATCGCCAGAAGCATCCGGCAAGTGTGACGCCTGTCAGGATCACGCCCATCAGATCGGCGATGATGATGGCTGTCAGGTTGATGCCTTCGCTCACAGACCGTTCCCCTCCTTTCTCCGTCCGTTTACTTCATGAAAACCGGGACCACGGCTTCAGCGCGCCGTAAATAACCCTTTTTCTTCTTTAACATAACTGTATTGTATCCAATCGGCATATGAAAATCAAGCAGAAAACTTACATGAATTGATGAAATGTTACGGAATCATGTATCCGATGTGACCCATTTGCCGGACCTGCGGCCGGCCGGGGCAGGATCAGGCACAAAAAAGGATCCGCGTGACGGCGGATCCGTGATGCTTTTTATTCCATGGCGTCAATGACCGAAACGATCTCATCCCAGCTGTGAACGCGGATCATTCCGTTGCCTTCAGCGTCATAGTCTTTGTTGTACGGGGCGGTGATCAGTATTTTTTTGTAAGCGCCGCCTTCCAGATTATGCACACCGTCATCGATCAGCACATCCCCGCGGATCATCTGTTTTTTGGAAGTGATGATGACATGATCCCATGGGATAAAGGGAAAGTATCTGAACAGAACGCCTTCCATTTTTCCTTTGATATGCGCGAACTCCGTCGCGGTGACGACATAAACATCGTGTCCTTCATCCATGAAATGCTTCAGCGCTTCCGGTGCGCCGGGCACGGGCCTGATATCGTCCCAGAAACCGTTTTCACACATGGAATCGAGGATCTGACGCTTGGTGAGACCGGGGTAGGCGCAGACCATATCCCAGTCGGTGACATCGTCAACGGAAGCGTTTCTGTGATATTTCCTGTTTGTGCTTCTGACCATGGCTTCAAGCAGCAGCTCCATGGTATCGTCCATATCCACAAGGATCGTCATCTGCGCACCTCATATGAAGATCTGCCGCGCGGGCTCATCGATTCACATAGCAGGCGATGATCTCGCCGATGTACATGGTATGGAAATCACCGTCGGCATAAAATTTCGCCCGGACATCCTCCGGCATATCCTCCATACGGATATCATCCTGATAGATCTTTCTGCAGACCAGCACACACTTGCTTTCCTCAAAACCGGGCTGCCCTTCCAGCATAACGGGATGAAGACCTGCCGCGGCGATCTTGTCGCCGTCACGGCCGGACGCGGTGCCCAGATACCCCAGCTCTTTTTTATGTCCTTCAAACAGGGATACGGTGAAAAGATCCTGCGCGTCGACGAATTCTTTTGTATAACGGGACTGACGGATATATACGGTGACCGCTTCCCGGTTCCAGATCTCGCCCATCGCGCCCCAGCTGGCGGTCATTGTGTTGATGCTGCCGTCCGGTTTGGCGGCGGTGATCAGCATCCAGTTTTTGTTGATCTCCGTAAATACATTCTGCTTCAGATCATAAACGGATGTTTTGATGAACATTGTATCACCGCCTTTACCTGATCCAGTATACATAGTTTTCTTTCCGGGGCAGAGGTTTCCGGTCCTTGCCGGCGGCAAAGCCGAGCACACAGTGGCCGATGCCTTCATAGTCGCCTTCGATGCCGAGATCCTTCAGGATCTGCCGGCCTTCATCGGTGTTGAATTCTTCCCTGGCGCGGTGGATCCAGCAGGAACCGAGCCCGGCCTCGTGCGCGGCGAGCATCAGCTGCTGCATGACGCAGGAACCGTCATAGAGATACGTCGGTATGCTGCGGTCGGCCAATACGATCAGGACGACCGGCGCACCGTAGAACGGGTCTGAATTCGCGCCCATAACGGCGGCGTTCATGGCGCTGAGCCTGTCACGCATGGTTCTATTGGTAACGGCGATGATCACGGGCGACTGTTTGCCCATGCCTGTGGCGGCATAGGTTCCGGCTTTCACCACGCGTCCGATCAGCTCCTCGGAAGGCATTTCATCGGTATAGGCGCGGCAGGAACGGCGCTCCAGCAGATTGGTGTATGCATCCATGGTCAATTCTCCTTTTCTTTGCAGGTCGTGTGTGTATGGAAAACGTGGCCGGACGGATCCCGCGGCCGGGCGCGGCGCGTATCCGTTCGGACCCTTTTGGGAAATTGTACCATATGCGGGCAAAAACCGCCAGCATCATTTCATCGGGGATACAGCATAAAGATCTTCGGCAACAGACAAACTGACGCAACCAAACATAACATCGATTTGATATGTATGCAAACCGCAGTTGATTGACGCAAATGAGGCGCAATGTTAAAATAACGGCGCCAATCAAATCGCCGGAGGTATCTATGAGCATCGCGGAGATCCGAAATCTTTGCAAGCATTATCCGTCCTTTCAGCTGCGGGATGTATCGTTCTGCATTGAGAAGGGTAGAATAACGGGTTTTATCGGCCGGAACGGCGCGGGCAAGACGACAACGATCGGATCCATGCTGAATCTGGTGCATCCGGACGGCGGAGAGGTCCTGTTTTTCGGCAGACCGCTGCAGGGCAATGAAAATGAGATCAAGCAGATGATCGGCTATTCGACGGGAACGGTCAACTGGTATCCGCGGAAAAAACTCCGCGACATCGTCAGTGTTGTGAAAAGATTCTACAACAGCTGGGACGAGGAGACCTACTGCAGATATCTCCGCCTTTTCGGGCTGGATGAAAACAAGACGCCGCGGGAAATGTCGGAAGGGATGAAAGTGAAGTGCAACCTACTGCTGGCCCTTTCGCACCGGGCGGAGATACTGATCCTTGATGAGCCGACGAGCGGGCTGGACCCATTCTCCCGCGACGAGCTTCTGGATATCTTCCTGAAGCTGAAGGGTGAAGGCATGGCGGTGTTTTTCTCAACGCACATCATTTCCGACATAGAGAAGTGCGCGGATGACATTGTGTACATATCGGGAGGCAGGATCGCCGCCGCGATGATGAAGACAGCCTTTGAACAGGAATATTCTGAACCCGGGGAAACGCTTGAACAGACATTCCTGCGGCTTGAAAGAGGTGAGAAGGATGCGTGATATCCTGCGGAAGGAGATGCGGCTCAGCGCGTCCCTGCTGTCTTATCTGTTTATTCTTTTCGGCTTCATGTTTCTGTTGCCGGGTTATCCTGTGCTATGCGGCGTGTTTTTTGTGACGCTGGGTATTTTTCAGAGCTTTCAGAACGCGCGGGAAGCAAACGATATCGTTTTTTCCGCGCTGCTGCCCATCGCAAAGCGAGATGTTGTAAAGGGCAAGTATCTTTTTACCTGCTTTATCGAGCTTTGCGCGGCTGTGCTGATGGCCATCGCCGTTATTCTGCGCATGACGGTGCTTAAGGATGCCGCGCCGTACCGCGATAACGCGCTGATGAACGCCAACTTGTTTGCGCTCGGCATGGCGTTCGTATGCTTCAGCGTTTTCAATCTGGTCTTTGTGGGCGGTTTCTTCAAAACAGCGTATCAGTTCGCACGGCCGTTTGTTTTCTATATCATCGTCGTTTTTGTGCTGATCGGCATCGCGGAGGCGCTGCATCATTTTCCGGGTCTTGAATGCCTGAATGCTTTCGGAACGGAGCATCTTGCCTTACAGCTCCTGCTCCTTGCCGGCGGGGTCGTGACCTGGCCGGCTGTCACATTCCTTTCATACAAAAAGGCATGCGCGCGCTTCGAAAAGCTCGATCTGTAAAGAAGGACGGGAAAACCATGCTGAAGGATAATCTTGTCATGCTCAGAACCATGAACGGTTTCTCACAGGAGGAGATCGCGGGAAGGATCGGCATCTCCCGTCAGGCATACGCGAAATGGGAGCGCGGCGCGACCGTGCCGGATATCATCCGCTGCTCCGCGCTCGCGCAGGTATACGGCGTCAGCATCGACAGCCTGCTCAAAACGGAAAGCGCGGATGGGATCGGCATCATTCCGCCGGCACAGAACGGGAAGCATATCTGGGGTTCGGTTGCCGTGGGCGACAGGGGCCAGATCGTGATCCCGAAGGAGGCGCGGGACAAGTTCGGTATTACCGGCGGAACGCGTCTGATTGTACTCGGTGATGAACGGGAGGGCATCGCGCTGATCCCGGCAGCGATATTTGAGGAACATATGAAAACGATCATGAAGATAGCCTCGGTGCAGAGAGAAAATGAGTGACGATCCGTTTCTGACGGCACGCCGCGGATCGCCGGATGAAGGAAAACGCGGCAGGATAACGGTTTCGATAATAGCGTATGCGGGAGTAAGTCATGAAGCTGAAGAATGATTTTATACTGAGGAAGATCCCGGGGATGAATCTGGTGATCCCGGCAGGGGAAAACATCAGAAGCTACAAAGGCGCGCTGGTGCTGAATGATACCGCTGCGTTCATCTATGAACGGCTGCAGCAGGGCCTGCGCGAGGATGAGATCGCGGAGCGGATGACGGAAAAATATGATGTGACGAAGGCCAAAGCCATGGAAGATATCGCCCGGACGGAGGCCCTTCTGACCGAAGCCGGACTGGCGGAGCAGATACTGTAAAAAAGCCTGCACTCCGTGCAAACGGGATGCATTTCTGGTATAATTATATATATGGTACAGGTGCCATGCCGGCAGCCCGGGAACGCGATGAATGCGTACCGTGAAGGATCAGCACTCATCCGGCACCGCTGCAGAGCATATGATGAAACAAGCCTGCCGTCAGACGGAACGGTCTGGTGTGCTTCCGACCGGCTTCCATCGGATGTGAAAGGAGTTTTTTGATGATCTCTTTGCTGAAACGCGCGGGCAGAAAGATACTGCGCACGATCCTTTGCCTGACTGTTCTGTACATCTGTGTATGCGCGCCGGCGGTACCCGGATCCGCGAAGGCTGAGATCGATACGGCCGAATGGATGAAGTATCTGCCGGATGTCATGCAGATCTCACAGATCAATCTGCCCGGAACGCATGACTCGGGCTGTTTCTATATGTGGTCGGATATCGGAAAGATGACGGCCAGAACGCAGTCCTGGACGATCCGTGGACAGCTGGATCACGGGATCCGCAATTTTGATATCAGGCTGGGCGATCACGGCGATGACAAATATGATATGAAGCTCTGCCATGGAGTGTATGATTGTTATGAGGAGTTCGAATGCAAAACAAAGCTGACGCTGGACAGCGTGCTGAAGACTGTGGAAGCCTTTTTGCAGGAACATCCCAGCGAAACCGTCGTGCTGATGATCCGTGAAGAGAAGGGCGGGGAAACGGTCAACCGGAAGATCGAACAGATCATGCAGGAGCTGCATCACGACGGAAAGGGGAATTCAAAGTATCCGCACTGTGTTTCATATAATACCTGTGAAACGGTGCCGTGGCTGCGTGATGTGCGCGGAAAGGCGGTGATCCTCTGTAAAAAAACATGGGATGAAAGCAAGAAGAAGTATTCCGACAATCTGAGCTATACGGATTGGGCGACCGATTACCATTGGGGCGGAGATGAAAAGACCGGAAGCGATACCAGCCCGAAACTGAAAAAGGAGACGATCGAGAAGTATCTGAAGCGCGTTTCCGAATGGCCGCAGAAATATTACTGGGGGATCATAGATACTTTCATGGACACCGGAGCAAACCTGAAAACGGTGCTCAATAACAATGAACCCCTTCCGACGATAAGCGCGCCGGCTCTGGTCTCAACAAACCTGACGGCACTGCCGACCGCGGCTCTTTGGAAAGGACCGGATCATTGCTGGTATAAGCTGTATGATGCCGAAGGATTCAAGGATGTTTCCCTGTACACGAAAAACATGAGGACCGGCTGGTGGCAGTTTGATTTTCCGACGGAAGATCATATCCGGCAGATCATCCGGTCCAACCTGACGGATATATGTGAGTATGTGCTTCATATCGATCTGACCGGGGTACCCGAAAGCATCATCAACATCGATCGTTTTGAAGTGGTTTTTACCGCGGGAAGCGCAAAAACGGGAAACGCAGAGATCACACAGTTCAATCCCTGGGTAAAAAACACAGCGGCTGAAAATGAGTATTACACGTATTTCGGCAAATTCCCATTGGGTGACATCAATCTGGATACCCTGCGTTTCGGTCATAGCGGCCATCTGATGAGCCGGGAATATGTTCCTGTTCTCAAGTACAGGTCAGAGAAAGATCAAGGGGACGGGATCACGGTCATAAACGATTATTTTGAGTTTGTGCCCGTTGATACGCCTGTTCAGGCGGAGATATCGGTGGAATGGGAAAACCGTCTTGACTATGATCAGCGGCCCGCGGATCTTGAAGGCTTTATGCGGCTGATCGGAAACGGATTCACTTTCATCGCGACCGACAGCGCGGGCAACCGGCGTACGATACCGGTACCCGGGACCGCCGGAACAAGCATCACGGATTACATTCTGACGCAGCAGTATGACAGTTCCCATATGTGGGTCAATCAGCTTCCGGGCAGTGACGGCCTGGGCGGACGGCTGACTTATACCGGGCTACAGCTTTCGGATACATCTGAAGACTATGACATCTCGGTCACGAAAGATGTCAGCAGCCATTACACCATTCATATGAAATACAAAAAAACAGAGGATGTGTCTGATGTTGAGATCAACGTCAGCTGGCATGACGGTAACGATGAGTACGGCCTGCGTCATTCCCTGCTGGAGTACCTTATGGGTACGGGTGAAAACAAATATGATCTGTTTGCGAATTATTCGGCGGGAAACCGGTCGGGAACCGTCGCCGGCGTGCCGCTGCTGGGTGTTGTATCATATGACAAAGGTGAAAGGTTCATCTTCACCGTGAATGAAAAAGCATCCGGGAATCTGCTGACCAGACATAAGATCAACAACCCGGAAATCAACGGGGAACGGGGAGTCAAGCCGGACTATCATTATACGGCTGTCAGCAAAACGATCCTGTATGAACCGTCGGTCTATCCGAGACCCGCTGAAAAGAATCAGTTCACTACCTTCACGGATATGTACCTGATGGGCACATGCGATGTGAAGGTCAACTGGGTGGGAGATACTCCGGATGACCGGCCGGAAAACGGCATTATCGTTTATCTGCCCGGAGATCACGGTGATCCTGTCGAGATCGGCCCGCAGAAGGGCAGCACATGGGTCAAAAAAGATAACGCGCTTCAGATCTACGACAAAGACAACAATAAATTGGCCTGTACGGACGAGACGGTATTGGTATGGACTCATGAAGCGGATCCGCCGGAAGGCTACCGGATCTCAGTCAGCATGTCGGAAAAGCTGAATGAGCGCGGAAAGGCCCCGCATTATGAGATCACGATCACAATGATGAAGCCTTCCTATACGGATATCAGGGGCCGGGTGGAATGGCGTGACGGTGATCGGGACCTGCCTCATGAACCCCCCGGCATTTCAGTGATACAGCAATATATGATCGATCCCGAAAAGGGAATGACGGAAGACAATATCGCGGAGATCTTTATCCCCGCCGGGGAGCTCCGGATCATCTGGGACGGAAACAGCTACCGCTTCGACGATATCACGCGTTTTCCGGCGTATATGGAGAACGGTTCTCCGTGCACCTATCTGATCGGGGCGGAGGATCTGGAAAACTACAGCAAAACGGTCACGGGATGGAATGTGCGCTATGAGCGGATGATCACCTTATCCGGCTCCGTTGACTGGAAAGACAGGACCCGGCGGCCGTCTGCCGTTCAGCCCACGGTCACGGTGATACGCAATGACCAGCCCGTCGGTCTGCCTGTGCGGGAAGAAAACTTCACCTATTGCGTGAAGGATCTGCCGCTTGCCGATGAAAACAATGTACCGTACAGATATACGATCATTGCTGAACTGGAAGGCTATGAAAAGGGTAAAGATATCAGCATTATCTACGGGGAACCGGAGGAAGGAAGCGATCCGGGGGATGTTCGGATCGACGCGGTGATCCTGTTCTGTTCCGCGGAACTGCCGATCGGGGTGCCGGTCGAACTGACCCTGATCAACAGTGATCCGGCTGCCGAGCCGGACAGCTTCTTCTTCCTGCTGGAAGGTGAAACGCCGGAAGGAGATTATCAGAGCATCCTTACACTGAACAGTGAGAATGCCTTCACGGACCGGTATGTTCTGGACGGAAGTCTCTTTGCCGATGACACGGATTATGTATTCACGGTCAGACAGATGTCCGGCGCGAAACCCAACTGGGATTATGACGAACATACAGCGGATGTGACCCTGCGGATCACCGATATCAACGGAAAGCGGACCGCACAGGTGGATATGAGCGGTGACACCGCCGTGCGTTTTACGAATACACGGCTGGATGATACGGAAAGCATCATGGTAACGGCACGCTGGAACGACGCGGGAAGGAATGAGTCGGTCAGACCGGTGTCAACGGGCATCCGGCTGCTGGGTGACGGAAAAGAGGTCCGGAATGCCGCGCTCTCCGGTTCGGAAGGCTGGGTTTACACATTTGAGGATCTGCCGCTTTACCGGGAAGAACTGCCGAGGACAGCGGTCGAATACACGCTGGCGGCGGAAGCTCCGGACGGATATAGAGCGGAGATCGCGGGAGATCCGGCGACCGGGTTTACGGTGACCTATACCGCGATGATCTCGGTCAGCGGCAGCGTGGACTGGGAAAACGGAAAACGGCCGGCGAACAATCAGCCCGGGGTACAGCTGCTGCGGAACGGTCAGCCGTACGGAGATCCCGTTCAGGAGGAAGATTTCACTTACATTTTTGAGGGCCTTCCGATCGCGGACGCAAACAACACGGCATACGAATACAGCATTATCGCCTCACTGGACGGATTTGACGCGACGTTTTCATATCTGCCCGCGGCAACGGATGTTATCACCGGTGATGTGACCTTGAACGCGCTGATCCGGCTGAACAGCCGTCAGTCGGATGTTGAAGTTCCCGTACAGCTTACGCTTGTGAACAGTGATCCGGCGGCTGAGACCGAAGTTTTCTCCTTCCTTCTGGAGGGTGAGAACCGGGAGGGAGAATACAGGAAGATCCTGCGGCTGGACAAGGACTGCTCCTTTGAGGGTGCCTTTATGCTGGACGGCAGCCTGTTTGAGGATGGAAAAGACTATCCCTTTACGGTGAAGCAGATCCCCGGAACAAAAGTCAACTGGGATTATGACAGCCATACCGCTGCGATAACGATCCGTATGGTCTGGCTGAACGGCGTGCGTACGGCGCGGGTGGATATGGGCGGCGGCACGGCGGTCCGGTTCACAAATACCCGGCTGAATGATGTCCGGGATATCATGGTGACCGCCCGCTGGATCGATGCCGGCAGGGATGAAGCCGCGCGTCCCGGACTGACGGAGATCCGGCTGCTGGGGGACGGTAAAAAGGTCAGGAACGCGGAACTGAAATGCTCCGCCGGCTGGATATACACATTTGACGCACTTCCGGTGTACCGGAGCACACTTCCGCGGGCAGCCGTCGATTATACGCTTGCGGCCGACGCTCCGGACGGATATACGGCGGAAGTCACCGGGGACGCGGCAAGCGGCTTCACGGTGACCTATACCGCGATGATCCCGGTCAGCGGCAGCGTGGACTGGGAAAACGGAAAACGGCCGGCGAACAATCAGCCCTTGGTGCAGCTGCTGCGGAACGGCCGGATGATCGGGATGCCCGTTCAGGAAACGGACTTCACGTACAGCTTTGACGATCTGCCCATTGCGGACATGAACAATGTGCCGTATGAATACAGCATAGCCGCGGAACTGAAAGGTTTTGACGTCACCTTTATCTATGCGCCTGTCGTGAAGGATCCGGTGACAGGCAATGTGACCGCGGACGCGGTGATCCGCCGGAACAGCGGTCAGCTGAACGCAGAAGTTCCGGTGCAGCTGACGCTGGTGAACAGTGATCCGGCGGCCGAACCTGAGACCTTCTTCTTCCTGATGGAAGGTGATGATCGGGACGGTCGTTATCAGGCCATTCTGGAGCTGGACAGCGAAAACGCGTTCGCGGGCCGGTATGTACTGGACGGGGATCTGTTTGAGGACGGAAAAGACTATCATTTTACCGTGAAGCAGATGCCGGGCACGAAACCTGTCTGGAACTATGACAGCCGCACCGCGGATGTGGTCATCCGTACGGTCTGGCTGAACGGCGTGCGTACGGTTCAGGTGGATATGGGCGGCGATACCGCCGTGCGTTTTACCAATACCCGGCTGACCGATACCGAGAATATTACGGTGACCGCCCGCTGGATCGATGCCGGCAGAGATGAAGCCACGCGTCCCGGACTGACGGAGATCCGGCTGTTTGGAGACGGCAGGGAAGCCGCCGCGGCGGATCTTGAACGGTCGGCGGGCTGGACATACAGATTCACGGACCTTCCGCTGTACCGGAGCACACTTCCGCGGGCAGCCATCGATTATACGCTTACGGCCGATGCTCCGGACGGATATACGGCGGAGGTCACCGGGGATACGACACGCGGCTTTACGGTGACCTATACCGCGATGATCCCGGTCAGCGGCAGCGTGGACTGGGAAAACGGAAAACGGCCGGCGAACGATCAGCCCATGGTGCAGCTGCTGCGGAACGGTCAGATGATCGGGATGCCCGTTCAGGAAACGGACTTCGCGTACAGCTTTGACAGCCTGCCCATTGCGGACATGAACAATGTACCGTATGAATACAGTATTCTGGCGGACCTTGACGGCTTTGATGTCGTGATGAGATATCTGCCCGTAAAGCGGGATCCATGGACCGGGAATATCACCGCGGATGCCGTTATGAGCATCAATGAGGAGCCCGTACAGGCGGAAGTGCCGGTGGAACTGAAGCTGTCCGGAATCGATCAGACCGTTGTAACGGATTCCTTCACATTTGTGATGGAAAGTAAGGAACAGAGCCTTCAGGTCCGCGTACCGGTCGTGCTGAACCGGGAGAATGGTTTCACTGATTCCTTCAGACTTGACGCGAGCTCGTTTGAACCCGGAAGACCCTATGTGTTCACCGTACGGCAGCTGACAGACGGTCCTGAATACTGGGTCTGTGATGAACGGATCGCCACGGTGACGGTCACGATCGTCTATATCAACGGAAAGCCCGCTGCCCGGGTGACTTCCGACGCGCAGGGGCTTACATTCACCAATGTTTACCGTCCCGTTTCGGGCATGGTCAGCATAGAAACGGAAAAACGGATCATCAATCTGCTTGAAGGAATTGCGGTGCCGGACAGCCGCGATTTCCGCTTCGAACTGTTCAGCGTGCAGCCGGACGGAGAACTGCGGAAGATCAGCACGGCCGGTCTGACCGGAGAAGGCCGGACGCGCTTCCCGGAGATCATGCTCACCGAAGCGGGTGAATATCTGTTCGCGGTGCGTGAAACCGACGAGAGTGTGACCGGCTGGGCTTATGACGGGACAACAGCTGCGGTTCGTGTCAGAGTAACGGACGTGAACGGGTACCTGCACACGGAAACCGATAATGTGCCGGTGTTCAGCAACGTATTTGAAACCCCTGTGCGGGATATCAGCGTTAAGGTCAGGTGGGTGGATGACAACCGGCAGAAGAGACCGGTCCCGGACAGTGTCGGAATATATCTGGCGGCTGACGGTGTCAGAGTCTCCGGAGCAAATGCGGGACCCGGCACCGTATGGTGCTGTACTTTCGCCGATATGCCCGAATATCGCAAAGCTGACATGACGAACTCGCCGAAGATGATCCCGGTCAGATATACGGTCACGGGTGAGAATATTCCGAACTTTACCTGCAGTGTCAGCGGAGATATCAAAAACGGTTTTGTGGTCACCTACACCGCGAACCGGATCGTTCCTCCGACAGGCGACACCGCTGACCCTGTACCGGCGGCGTGTATCTTTATAACGAGCATGGCTGTACTGGCCGTACTGCTCCGTAAACGCAGAAGGTCCTGATAAAGCGGACGGCTGCTGCGGCTTTGCGGGCAAAGACCGCGGGTCCGCTTTTCCCGGTGCGATAAATGGTATGCTGCTGTACGGAAAAGAAAGGAGCGGGGATCATGTTCGGACGTCATAAGAAACAGGACCGGTCAGCCGGTCAGATCACCTTTGATCCGGAAACGCAGGAAGCGGTCATCCGCAGCTCCATCTGCACCGGAGAGAAGACAGCGGGATTCCTGAGCAGGACGGACGGCCGGTTTACGGAGATCATGCTGATCCGGACACCGGAGGATGAAAAACGTTTCAAAGAAATGTGCAGGCAGGAGTCTGTGAGAACGATCTACTGAAAAAGGCGGCACCGGAGAACATTCGCTGTTCAACCGTGAGGGCGACATTGATATGAAGCAGATCGATCCCGCGCAGCCGGCAGGAATTGCCGGCTGCGTCTTTATTTGTCCGTTTTGTCCGGTTCCGGGCGTTATCTGCTTCCGGCGGAGTCGTTCAGAAATCTGTCGATATATTCCATCAGCGGTTTGACACGCACTTCGCCGCGATGTCCGGTATACCACGCGTAGCACTCTTTCAGCCCGTCTTCCAGGGGGATGACTTCCGGAAGGAGCATTTTCTGCATGGTGACATCCAGCCGGTACTCATAGTTGTGGAAGCTGAAATAATCACGCTGTTCGGCCCCCGGATCCGCCTGCCGGAATTCCGGGACCCTGCCGGCACACGCGTAGCAAAGCTCCACCCATTCCCGCACGGATACCGTTTCGGGATCGCCGACATTCAGGATGTGTGCGGACGCGCATCCTTCAATGATCCTGCAGGTAAGCGTGCACAGGTCGCGGACGTGAAAGAACTGCAGACGCATATCGCCGGCGCCCGGCAGAAAGAACGGTCTGTTCCGCATGGCGCAGTCAAACACGAAGGCTTCCCTGTATACATTGTTGCCGGGCCCGTACAGATACGGCGGGCGAAGGATGTACGCGTCCGGTACGGCGTTCAGCAGCGCCTGTTCGGCAGCGATCTTGTCCGTTCCGTACTTTCCCCAGAAGCGATTCGACCCTGTCGCGGTATCCTCTGTGAAAGGCTGCGCGGCGGTCTCCGGATAGACCGCGCTGGAGCTGATCATGATATATCTGTCAAAACCGTCCAGGGCTTCCAGCAGATCCGTGATATCCCGCGGCCCGTAGGCGGTCACATCGACCACGGCGTCAAAGCGCGTTCCTTTCAGGCTGTTTCCGATGCTGTGACGATCGGCTGTGACAAGATGTACGTTTTCGGATTGCGGACGGGTGTTGCGGTTCAGTACCCATACTTCATATCCGCGGTCCCGCAGATACTCCGCCATACAGCGGCTGACAAACACGGTCCCGCCGGTAACGAGGATCCTGCTCATGCACATATCACTCCTTTGCCCGAATCGTCCGTATCATACACTGCCTTGCGGTGCCTTCAGGATGACTTCGCCGTTTTTGCCGCCGATGTAGCCGCCGTTCCGGATGACGGTCCTGCCGTTCACGCAGACATGCACGATGCCGCCGGGAACGGCGTCGGGCCTGCTCTCATCCACGGAAAGCGTCTGCGGATCTATGACAGTGATATCCGCTTTGTATCCCGGCCGCAGGTATCCGCGCTCTTTGATCCCGTAGCGGTCGGCAGTGGCGCCGGTCATCTTGTGCACGACCTTTTCAAAGGGAATGCCGTCACGCTTCGCCAGCAGGAAGAACTGCGGGAAGGTCTGGAATGCCGCGATGTTCTGCAGACCTTTTTCCACCACCCAGGCGTCAGTCATGAAAACGGAAAGGTCATCCTCCATCAGGGTGCGTACGATGTCGCTGTTGTAATATTTGCCCAGGTATATGCTGCCGGCGCGGCCGGAGAGCTCCACCAGCTTCAGATAGGCATCCAGACAGGAGAGCCCTTCCTTTTCCGCGATCTCCGGGAGCTTCATTCCCTCGTATTCCGGATGGTCATCAGAGATATAGGCGATCACGATATCATCCCAGTCGATGCCCAGCAGCTTGCGGTACATGAGGATCGTGAGGGAAAGCTTGAATTTGTTGAAGGGTTTCTTTGCCGTTTCCGGTGAAAGCGAGGCGTACCATTCCGGATAGACCACCGTGATGACAGAGGCGCCGTAATGGAACGCGTAGTTGTCGAAGCCGATGGGGGAGCCGCTGTCGCGCTCCGTATGGAATACCTTCAGCATCCTGTCCTTCAGGTTCCAGCTGCTTTGACCGGTGAAGATCAGGTGGGAGTATTCCAGCCGGCAGCCGGCCTGCTTCATGATGCCGACAGCCTCGTCCAGCCCAAGCTCCAGATGGGATTTTTTTGTCAGCAGCGGGTAGTCCGCGCTGATCTTTGAACAGGCCCGGGGATGGATGGTGATGATGCCGTCATACTTCGCGATCTCCGCGGCGAAGGCGCGGATCTCATCCGGTTTGGCGTAGCGGTCCGGCTCGTACATGAAGCCGAAGGATCCGCCGAAAGCGCCGCCTTCCATGGCTTCACGGACATAGGTCAGCTCTTCCTCGATCTGCGCGGGGGTGTATGGGGCGGGATCGTAGCCGGTCATGCCGGCGCGGATGGAACCCTGCCCGATCAGCGGGACCAGGTTCACATACAGATTGCCTTCCGCACGCTTTTTGAAATCCGCGAAGCTTCCGGGATGGGCGACCTCAAACAGGCCGCCGCCGAGCTTGTCCCTGTGGGGCGTGTCCGGTTTCATGCCGAAGGGAGAAAAACTGCAGTTGCCGGTGATCTGGGTCGTGATGCCCTGCTGCAGGAAAGGCTTATAGTACTTTTCCGCATCCTCCCGGTCATAGAAGAAATCGTTGTGGGAATGGGCGTCGATGAGGCCGGGGCAGACCATCATGCCTTCCGCGTTGATGACTTCATCCGCGGTTTCATCGATGACGCCGCCGACGGCAAGAATGCGGTCACCTTCGATCAGCAGATCGCCCCTGACGGGATCGGAGACAGTGCCGTTATACAGCATGCCGTTTTTGAACAATGTCTTCATTATGATCTCTCCTGTCTTTTCACTTGAAGATAACGGAGCCGCGCGTGATCAGCCTTTCTTGCGGGCGGCGCCGCAGCAGGGGCATTTGACCGCGTCCGCCGGCAGGACGCTGCCGCAATAGGCGCAGACGTGCTCTTCCCGGCCGGCCGGGGATACCGGCTCTGCTGCCGCTGTTTCCGACGCGGCGGTGTCATTCGCGGCGGCTTCATTATCCGCCGGGGCTTCCGCGTCCTTTTTCCGTGAACGGCGGAGGAACAGCAGAACAATGACCGCGATGAGGACGACCACCGGCAGGATGCCGACGGAGCTTCCGCCGCCGGTCTCTCTGACCGTTGCGGTCACGGCGTCAAAAGCACGGATGAGAGCCTCGGCGGTGGAATACTGATCGCTGCTCAGATCGTGCTGCAGGCGGGTGCCGAAGCTGTTCAGAAGGCTGTCCGTAAGGACGTCTCCCGTATCATCGCCGACGATGCTTTCCCAGGACCAGTCGATGAAGGCGGGATCCGGCAGAGAAGGCTCCGAGTAGACGATCAGCCAGTGGAGCTCATCCCGGAACAGCCCTGCATACACATCGAAAGCCGCGGCCTCCAGACTGCTGTAGGTGCCGTTCCAGTTCTCGTCATTCACCGTGACCACCGCGGGTACGATGCCTGTTTTACGCTGAAAGGCCGTAAGGGAATCCGAAAGGGCGGAGGTGTTCCCGAGAATGCCGATCGTATCCTGGATCACGGGCTGACCGACGTTTTTGTGCTCCGTTTTTTTCGGCAGGGAGAAGGTGTTTTTAAGCCCTGCGAACAGCAATGCGAAAATGATGAAGATGACCAGAACGATGCCTGAACAGCCGGATCCGCCGCCTGACCGGGCATATTGTGTCTGCCTTCCGCGTGATGTATATCTTCTCCGGGGACCGCCGGATGGTGAGCCGAAGGAACGTCCGGCGCCGGAAGAACCGAAGCTCCTGCCGCCGGAAGAACCGAAACTCCTGCTGCCGCCGGAAACGGATCTGTATCCTCCGGAATGGGAACCTCCGAAGCTGCGGGATCCTCCGCCGGAAGAACGGGAAAAACTGCGGGAACCTCCGGAAGATCTGTGACTTCCGCCTGAATGCGAACCGCCGCCTCCTGATCTCGGCATGGCGCCTGCCTCCTTTTTCAAATCATGGATACATTATAACAGATACGGGGCCTGATACTCAAGCACGGCCGGTCCGGCGGGAGCGCGGCCGCGCGTGACTGAGCGACGGGCTTTCGCGCGGATCAGGGGAAAAGGTCATTCCGCAGCTGCCGGGTGAATTCCTCCGTCAGCCGGGTCTTTTCATTCCAGAAGCGTTTGGCCGCGGGGGACACCATGGGATCCTCCAGCTGCTGACGCAGCGTGTAGCGGCAGATATGGTCATATGCATCCGCCGCGGCAGCTTCTTTGCTCCGGCTTTCGGTGATCATGCAGTCCATGACGATGCCCAGCGCGCCCATATCGTCCAGCAGGTCCGCTTCCATCAGGAGCAGCAGATCCGGATCCGTTTCCGGGTCCCGCATGGTCCATTTATCGGAATGACGCGCGACCAGCCGGCAGATCCGCTCCGTTCTTTCCGGATCGAACCCGTGCGCTTCCAGATACTGCCGGGTCAACGGCACGCCGGCTTTCGCGTGATCGCTCAGGGTAGCCGCGGCGGCGCGGCCGATATCATGGAAAACGGCCGCGATGATGACATCCGCCCGGTGAAGCCGGGTCGGATCCTCCGCTTCGTCCAGCAGACGGACCGTCCAGCCGAGTACGCGGCGGGTGTGCTCGAAACGGCTGTAGCTGATCTCAAACTTGAAGGCGGATTCCTCCGCGTTTTCCAGTGTGTTCCGGACATGCTCCATCATCTCCGTGACACCCGGGACGCCGAGACTGTCCAGAAAAGCCTGATTCCGGAGCGCGTGCTGCGTTTTGCGGGATTCCAGATCCAGCAGATCCAGGACCCGGGCTTCCTGACGGGCAACGTCATGATATATCCCGAGTTCTTTCCGGCCCCGCATCCGGTTGCGGTTCGAGGCTTCCCACGGATCCATCCAGACCGGCGCCCAGCCGTCCCGCTGCTCATAAGGAAGCGGCGCCGCGGGGCCGGGCTGATCCTCCGCTTCGCAGAAATAATACAGGTTTTCATGCTCAAAGATGCACTCGGGATCGAACTGATCCCGGGCGCGGCGAAGCACGGAGCCGAATTCGCGGATGCTTTCCGGACGCACGATATATCCGGTCTCCTCCCGGATCTCCCGGCACAGCGCCGCTTCCGGCGTTTCGCCGTCTTCGATCCCGCCGCCGGGGATCATATAAAACCCGGCTTTCGCGGAATGGACCAGAAGCACGCGTCCCTCCCGCATAACGATCCCGCGGGCGGAGACACGGCGGCAGACAGGACAGTTTTCGGAATAATTCTTCAGATCAAGATCCATCAGGCGTTTCATGCGGATGCTCCTTTTTGTATGCAGCGGGCGGCTTGCCGCGCATAAACTGATTTCAGAAGACAAGGATATAATATTCCGGCGAAAGATACAATACCGGTTTTTGTTTTCCGCCGCGTATGATGCGGGCCGGATGCCGCAGCCGGAGTTTTCCGCGTGATCCGGAGATACGGGCCGGATACGGGAGCGGAATATGGGATCCCATGAAATCCGGATCTTCAGCCAAACCTCTTTACCAAAGACGTGTGCCCTTCAGGTTCCTTAAAACCCATCTATTGATAAAATGAGTAAGCGGGTAATTCTCTTTCTGTCTTCCGGATATCGATGACTGCCCGCGTTATCGGAAAGATCAGGTATTCTGCCGCTGCGCTCTATGATTATATCCGCATATATGGTATGATATGATCAAAGCCATAACACAGAATACAGATCATCTTATTGAGGGAGGATATCGCCCATGCGCAGCCATGAAGTTACAGAAGTACACCCTCTGCTGGAAAACGGCACGCTGACCGAACCCGGCTGGTCCCGGAAGCTTGTGCAGCAATACCGCCGGAAGGATATCCGCGCTCCCCGTTTCCGGATCAAGGAATGGGATTATTATCTGATCCTGGGCAGCGATTTCGGAGTCGCGCTGACGATCTCGGACGACGGATACATCGGCCTGCAGTCCGCGTCACTGCTGCTTCTCGGGAAACAGCCGTGGGAACATACCGAGACCGTCCTGAATGCTTTTCCCATGGGCAAACTGAAGCTGCCGGAGGATTCGTCACGGGGGATCACCGAATATCGGGACAAACGGCTGCAGATGCGCTTTGTTCCGGAAAACGGCACACGGCATCTGACCTGTCACTTTGACGATTTCTCGGACGGAAAGCCTTTTGAATGCGACATCGTGCTCCGTCAGCCGGATATGGATACGCTGGTCATCGCGACTCCGTGGCCGGAAAAACACCGTTTCTACTACAACCAGAAGATCAACTGCATGCGGGCCTCCGGCTATGCCTCCTTTGACGGAAAGACCTACCGCTTCGATCCGGAAAAGGACTTCGGAACCCTGGACTGGGGCCGCGGCGTGTGGACCTACGACAACACCTGGCACTGGGGATCCGGCAACGGGATCGTCGACGGACATGATTTCGGATTCAATGTCGGTTATGGTTTCGGCGATACTTCCAAAGCCACGGAGAATATCCTGTTCTGCGACGGGGTCGGACATAAGATCGACGATGTGACCTTCCTCATTCCCGAAAGCAGCTGGACCGATCCCTGGAAACTTACCTCTTCCGACGGCCGTTTTGAAATGGATTTCGTTCCTGTTCTGGACCGCGCCGCGAAGATCGATGTGAAGGTGATCGTCACGGACCAGCATCAGGTGTTTGGCCGGTTAAACGGCAGGGCTGTGCTGGATGACGGTACCGTGCTGAATGTTAAGGACCTGCTGTGTTTCTTTGAAAAGGTCCACAACAAGTATTGACCGTCAGTGAAAAACAGGCGGTTCCTGACAGTGTTGAAAAGAATATCCGGACAGCCGTCGTGCATTGCTCTTTGCCTTTGCACGGTGACCGTCCGGATATTTTCATATTGCCCGGATCATACGGGCTCCGCTGCCGTGGAGCCGCAGATCCCGTCCGGTTTTTTATACTGATCGTCAAAAAGCCTCAGACCGGAGCGCGTGGATCGCATTGCCGCGCATGAGTGGCAGAGCAGACATATCACGGAAAGCGCGGTCATGCGATCATGTGCGGACCTCTTTGTATCGTTTACTCAGCGACATTCCGCAGGACATAGTTCATTCCGTTCCCGATGCAGTACTGCTCCGCGCAGGTTCCGGGCTCGACGGTGAATATGACCTTCAGAGGTACATCCTTCCGTACGGATCGGTCATAAAAGGTGAAAGCCTGGTCCCCGATCTCTGTCAGGCTGGCCGGCAGACAGATGCCGGTCAGTTTTGTGCAGCCGCTGAATGCCCGGCTGCCGATGACCTGAATCCCCTCCGGGAGGGTCAGATCCGTCAGGGAGTAACAATCACGAAAGGCTTCATGACCGATCATGATCACGCTGTCGGGTATGTTGATCGCGGACAGACTGTCACACTGCCTGAATGCGTCATCACCGATCTCTGTCAGCCCGTCCGGCAGCCGGATAAGCTGCAGAGAAACGGCCATATAAAAAGTCTCGCGGCCGATCTCCGTCACGCTCCGGGGAATGGTCACCGCTTCAAGACTCCAGGTGTTGGCGAACACACCTTCACCGATCTCCGTGACGGAATCGGGAATGGTAACAGACGTCAGATAGCGGTTCCCCTGAAACGCATGATCCGCAATGACCGTGGTGCCATCGGGAATTTCGTAATGCGCGGCCGGGAGATCGCACGGATAGCTGATCAGCCTCCGGTCTGCTTTGGTAAAAAGGGCGCCGCCCATTGTGTACAGGAATGGATGGTTGTCGGAGATGACGATCTCCCTGAGAGACTCGCAGTTGCAGAAGGGATTCGATTCAAGCGTGGAAAGACTGTCCGGAAGAATGATCCGTTCCATGCTGTCACAGTGTGAAAAGGCATATGCGCCTATACTATCCAGCCCTTCCTGAAGATGCACTTCCTTCAGCCTGCCGCAGGAGGCAAAGGCACTCTCGCTGATGTTCCTGACACCAGCGGGAATGGTAACGGATTCGAAAAGGTTATCCGCGAACGCGGATACGCCGATCTCCGAGACACTGTCCGGAATGACGATATCATAGATCTGCGCGTTGCAGAAGGCCCGGTCGCCTATCACAGTGATCGTATCCGGAAGCACAATGCTCCCGACAGGACAGTATTCAAACGCCATCATTCCGATTCCCGTGACGGGGTGTCCGTCCAGAAATGCGGGGATATCCAGCCTCTGCAGAGTCGGATCATACCCTCCGATGTACCGCATGATCGTCGCGCCCCCGTCGGCATCCAGCGTGTAGCAATAATCCCCGCACCGCATAACAGCGTACAGTTCCGGCGGACGCCGGACGACCCGATGGTAGGTGCTCCTGCTCTCACCGGCAATCTCTTGCGTTGTGATCGTCAGGGTATCGCCCGAAACGGCAAAGACGGAACGCCGGTCTAGCGTATCTCCCTGCACATCATAGGTATCGATGTCAAAAAACGTGACCGAACCGGATTCATCCACCGTCTGAAAGATACAGAGCCCATCCGGGGTGAACTCCTCATAGGAAGTGAACACCAGGTCAAGCTCGTCTGTTCTTTCAAACTCCCAAAGGCCGATCAGGGATCCAGCGGCATCCGTCAGGGGCTGCTCCGCCGGCAGTGGTGCGGGCGCAGGAGACATGGTCGGGATGCCTTCCGCGGGGGCCGCGGCGAACAGGAACAGGATCATGCACATGATCATCAGCCAAACCGGCATCATGCGTTTCAAGAACATCACTCCTTACTCTGTATTCGCCTTCCGGCGGTATCCATCATCAAATGATTATCAAGATCAAATCGCAACGGGTCTTCTGTTTCGATGGAGAAGATATCTGTGAAGACCTGTTTCATTTTCTCCGTATCATTTCCAATGTGTTGGGCAAGCAAATCAATATCGACGGTAGCCCTTGCGTATTCACCGTCAAACAGCGCGTAAAGAAATATCCCGCCTTTCAGAGTAAAGTTCTCGGCATACGGAGAAATGGACAATCTGTAAATCGTTCTTTCCAATCCATATGTGATAAGAAGTTCCTGCATTGTTTTTCCCGCTGCTTTACTCCTGTGCATCAGGCGGTCTTTAACAGACGCAACGCTTTGTTTTTTCATATCAGTACCTCCAGATACGTTCTCAGTATGGGCTCCACCCCAAGTTTTTGGGCGTATCGATGAAGTTTATTCAGGTTTCGATCCTTCCTTCCAAGATAGGAGCAAAGGACTTCTTTGGCTGCATCTACTCCCAGTTTATTCCGATACCCAAGAATGTCGACTACTGTTTTTTCTATATCGTAAATCTGAAAATTCGTTGTTCCGTCATCAGCCGTTGCCACTCCGGTCTCATATCTTTCTTTCGAAAAATAGTAAACCCGATACTCAGGCCACTCCGGCAGTGTAGTGATCTTCATGGAATTTTCTATTGCTATATCTACGGCATCGGGAATAAATGTTGTCAGATTATAAAACCGTGCTGCGGACATAAGACAAACAACAGCATTGGGGGCAATGGCACTCAGATATGAAAAATCCGATGTTTCCCCTTCGAACATCATGTTCTCATAAATGCTCTTATTGATTTTTACCAGCAGTCCCTGCGAAACCATCTTGTTGATATAGTAATACGAATACCCTATCTCTCTGAGTTTTGCGGAGCTTAAAAATTGTGTATGGGTTGGAAGAGTAAATTCTTTCATTGAAACGCCTCCTGCATCATCAGATATTTACGATATCATATTTCTTTTTGGATTTCAACAAAATTCTGTAATGTTTTATATTTACAGCATTTCTTTTAAATTTATAGAGCAAACTTACCGTACATTCTTTTATGAAAATGCTGCTCTGTGCAGAAACAATAAGGAGCTTTAATGTTAAATTTTGTACTTGAAATGTACTCAAAAAGAGCAAAAAAACCGGAAGCCAGTAAATAAACGGCTTCCGGTTTTACATTCTTTTATTATTCGTATTCAATATAACAGTTCTTATTTTGGCTAAAATGTAGCGTATGCGCTACAAATATTGGTTTTATTTCGCTATTTTCTCCTGATTATTTTGGCTTGCCGGAAAAGTGTACTCAATTTGTACTCAACTGAAATCACGGTGAGTGGTGACTCCAGACCGGCAGCTGGTGGATGTGTGTACCGATCTGCCTGGCGTAGTATGTTTGATTTTGTTACGCAATAGAGTTTCAAAAGACAAGGAAAATCAAGGCTTTGAAGATGCTCAAAACGACGATTTTTGACCAGGATGATATATTCATCGTCCATGTCGAAAATGCACATCTAAATCAAACATTTATTATTCGACATGTAGTCAAAGATATCTTCCTTGTTATTCTTTATGTCTTCGTTAATAAAGCCAACCGCGGCAAGCGCACATTTCATCCTCATTACCTCGTTATCATTGCGGCATTAATCTATTATTCGACAGATCATCTGGACGAAACAAAGGATGCGATTTCGCTGATGACCTGCGGTGCTACTTTTTCGGGATTCAGGTATACCGCGTTTCCTTCGGAACGCTGCCCGGGCGTGAAGAGATGCGTAAGGCTCGGGAAGGAAACAAAACGCCAGTTCTTCCTGCTTTGCAGGGAATCCTTCAACAGAGAAAAGTCATTTCGTGGGCTGACCTGATAATCTTCTTCCCCCTGCAGAACAAGGCAGGGAGCAGAAATGTTTTCCGCCTCCCGAAGCATGGATTTTATGAAACTAATATCGGACAGATATTCTGTTAGAAGTTTTTCAGA
>JAUNQH010000007.1 GCA_030536295.1 Clostridia bacterium
TGTCATGGATCGCCAGTTCGGTCTCAAGGCCGGTGCTTCCTTTCAGGCTGTTCACGAGATCCTTTGCCGTATCAAGCAGTTCCCTTTCCGTACCGTTCAGTTCGCTTTCCCTGCCGGATATGTACATCTGATACACCCTGAAGCCGGGATAGTACTCGCATGCCCCGTAATACAGGCTGCAGGTGTCATCCGAATAAGTGAGCTGCGGCCTGTAGAGACCGCAGCAGCCGTTGATCCCGTTCAGCACGGCGCAGTCTCTTTCCATCAGCTTCCGGTAGAGCGCCGGATCACACTGCACGGTAAAATCCGCCGCCTGCTGCCCGGCAAGGGTGTCCAGCAGCGTCCGGAATTCCTCTGTGCTGCCGCAGTAACAGTATGTGGAGAACACAGCCCCGGAGAATGAAAATGTGTATACATTCCGGCGCGAGATGATCTCGCAGCCGCTGAACTCACGCATACCGCCCTGCAGGATCGCCGTCCGGAGCGGCTGATCACCGTCCGCGCGGAGCTTGTCATAGGTCGCCTGATCGCATAAAACCGAAAAAGCGGTCTCGCCCGACGAGACGTGGTACCGGATCTGCCGGACGAACTCCTCCGTCGACGCGCATACGCCGTCCTGCCCCGACGCGGGCGCGCACAGCGACAGAAGGACACAGACCGTCAGCAGCAATGCCGTGAAACGTTTTTCCATATTGCATTTCTCCCTTCCGTAACGCGGTCGGAGCCGGTGCTTTTCCCGGTATCGGTTTATCAGAAGTTTAGCTTTCCCGCGCCATGTTGTCAACCGGTCTTTACAGCAGGCAGTTCCGCTTCATGACCGTTTTTTTTTACGCGTTTCCGGAAGCGCGCATGCCATTCCCGCATGTCTGTGAAATATTTGAAAATTCTTTGCGGTCCCGGGGAAGCTTTTCCGCGGATGACGCGTTAAGTGAGTGTCACCGTCATAAACACCGGCGGTGATCCGAAGCCCGGACAGGATCGCTCCGCGCGCGGGAGCGTTCCGCCGAAGGCAAAATGAAAAAACGGAGGCATATACCATGAAAAAGAGTACGGCGATCCTGCTGCTGATGATCATCACCCTTTTATCCGCGGTCCCCTTCACCGGCGCCTGTGCCGGCGATGATGAGATCACGCGGTACTACATCGTGACCGAAAACGGTCTGACCGTGAACATGCGTTCACGTCCTGAAGGTTCCCTGATCACCCGTCTGGGCGTAGGCAAGCCCGTGACCCTGATCAGCGATGCCGGAAACGGCTGGACGAAGATCTCCGCCAAGGTGGACGGCGAGATCGTGACAGGTTATGTCATGAGCGAATTCCTGACCGACGAAGACCCGACCGAGCTGCCCCAGACCTTCGAGGATGTCCGCCGCTTCACGGTGACCGTATCCCCCAGCAAGGGCGAGGACGGGCACATCAACCTGCGTTCCGGACCCACCGTTGAATCCGTCTGCCTGCGCTACCTGCACAAGGACGATGTGCTCACCGTCATCGCGGAAAGCAACGCGTGGTACAAGGTCCGCACCGCCGCCGGCACCACCGGCTATGTGGTCAAGGCTTTCGTGACCAAATAAACCGGCATGGCATACGCGGAACCCCGCCCCGTCCGGTCCGGGATCACGGAAAACCGAAGGCGGGCGAAAGCGCCGCAATATTTGTCGCAGAAAAGTCATAATTTTGAAATAATCATTGCTCAGGATATTGATTTTCTGACATATTTTGTCTTATAATAGAGCAAATCAATGACCAACTTGAAAGGAGCAATGATCTATGGATAACGAAATTCTGGAACTCAAAGATGAAATGCTGGATGAGGTCTCCGGCGGCGCCAAGAAACTGGATCCCAAGAAGCTGACCTGGAACAAGCACAGGACCTACACTGTTGTGAAGGGCGACAGCCTGGCCAGGATCGCCAACAAGATCGGCATCCCGTGGCAGACCCTGTACGCGCACAACAAGCAGTTCCCGAATCCGCGCCTGATCCACGTCGGCGACAAGGTCAACATTCCCGACCAGGCAAAGATCTGATCCCTGAATGCTGAAAAAGAGCCGCTTCGCCAATAAAGCGAAGCAGCTCTTTTTTTGTTCCGGTCAAGGCCGGACGAGATCTCTGCAGGCGGACAAAAGATTGGCCAAAAACAACATAAAACGCAACTACCGATATACACCGGTCACTTTCCGTAGTATAATAACAGATTAATAAACAGTATTATTGAAACGGAGATGGATCTGTTTTGTCGATCATATGGGATCAAATGAAAAAATATGCCCGTCAACTGCTGATCCTTCTGCTGATGGTGATCGTTACAACATGCTGCACAATGGCCTGGCCGCGCCTTTTGGCGGTGCTTGTGGATACGGCGATACCCGCGCAAAACAAGGGGCAGGTGTTTCTGGCATGCGGCCTGATGCTGGCTGTCGCGGGTGTCGGTCTCCTCTGCGGGATCATGAAAAGCCGTTTCAGCGCGTATATCGCCATGAGCATCGGCAGGGATCTGAGGAGCCGGGTGTTCACAAAGGTCATTTCCTTCAGCAGGAGCGAGATCGACCGTTTTTCCGTGTCTTCGCTGATCGCGCGCACCAATAAGGATGTCGCGCAGATCCAGATCTTCCTGAACGAATGTCTGGCCATCGCGCTCAGCGCGCCCCTGCTGTGCATAACTTCGGTCATAATGTGCGTCGCCCAGAGTCCGTCCCTTTCGCAGGTGCTGCTTGTCGCGATCCCGGTCATCATACTGATCGTGTCAATGGTCGGCTGGATCTGTCTGCCGCTGAATCTGAAGATCCAGAATTGTTCCGACCGGATCAACCTGCTGACCCGGGAAAAGCTGACCGGCGTCCGCGTGATCCGCGCCTTCGGAACGATGAAGATCGAAAATGACAGGTTCGACACGGTCAATCACGAAAACCGCCGCCTGAATCTGAAGTCCCAGCGGATCCTCGGGTTGATCAACGCGCTGCTTACGCTGGTCCTGGCGCTGAGCGCCGCCGCCGTGATGTATCTTGCCGCCGTGCAGAGCACCGCCGGCGGCGGGGATTACACCACCGGCGAGGTCATGGCTATCGTCACGTACGTTCTGCAGATCATGTACGCCGTTGTTATGCTGACGGTCGTGTTTCTGACGCTGCCGGCGGCAGCCGCCTCCGCGAGACGCGTGAAGGAGGTCCTGGACAGCCGCGCGGAGATCGTGAGCGCCGAGCATCCGGCGGAGCCCGGCAGCGTGAAGGGGCAGCTTGAATTCCGCGACGTTTCCTTTACCTATCCGGGCTCGGATACGCCGGCCATTCAGGGGCTTTCGTTCACCGCGGCGCCGGGTGAGACCACCGCGATCATCGGCGGCACCGGTATGGGCAAGACCACCATTGTGAACCTGATCCCCCGCCTTTATGACGTGACGGAAGGCTCCGTGCTGGTGGACGGGATCGATGTGCGCGATTATGACCTGTCCGTTCTCCGGAACAAGATCGGCTTTGTACCGCAGATGGCCAACCTGTTTGCCGGCACCGTCCGCGATAATATCGCTTTCGGAAACAGGAATGCCGGCGGAGAAGAGATCGAGGAAGCGGCTGCCGTCGCGCAGAGCACGGACTTCATTCTGACAAAGGAAGACGGCTTTGACGCCCGCGTCGCGCAGCGCGGCTCCAATCTTTCCGGCGGCCAGAAGCAGCGCCTCGCCATCGCGCGGGCACTGGTCCGCAAGCCCGAGATCTATGTTTTTGATGACAGCTTTTCCGCGCTGGATTTCAAAACGGACAAAGCGCTTCGCGGCGCGCTGAAGGAACAGCTTGCCGCCCGCGAGGCGACCGCCGTCATCGTCGCGCAGCGCGTTTCCACCGTCATCGACGCGGACCGGATCATCGTTGTGGATGCCGGCAGGATCATGGGGATCGGAAAGCATGATGAACTGATGAAGACCTGCCCGGTCTACCGTGAGATCGCCGAATCCCAGCTGGGCAGAGAGGAGGCGGTATCATGACGGAAAAAACGGATAAGGAAAAGACCGGCCGCCCGTTCTCCAGACTGGCGGGCTTCATGAAGCCGTACCGGGTGAAGCTGATCATCGCTTTCGTGCTGATCCTGCTGGATGTGACCGCGTACTCCCTCGCGCCTCTGTTTCTGGGCTACGCGATCGACTCGCTGGGCCGGATCCTCACGCATACCGATCTCCCGCTCGAAAACGGGATCTTCTTTGTCTGCCTGCTGGAGATGGTCGCCGCTTACGGTCTGAGCGCCCTGTTCTGCTATATCGACGGCCGTCTTCTGTCATCGGTCGCCGAAAACACCGTTCATGACCTCAGGGAGGCGATCAGCCGGAAACTGGACCGGCTTCCGCTGAATTACTATGACTCCCATCCGTACGGTGATATCCTTTCCCGCGTCACCAATGATATCGACCTGATCGCCTCCGCGCTGCAGGTGAGCATCGGACAGGTGCTGCGCTCCGTTTTCACGGTGCTGATCCTGCTTGTCACCATGCTGTTCATCAATGTTCCGCTCACGCTCATCGGGCTGGCTACCATACCGGTCTGCCTGTTTGTCGCCGCGAAGATCGCGGGAAAGAGCCAGACGGAATTTGACCGGCAGCAGGAGCAGACCGGAACGCTGAACGGCTATGTGGAGGAATACTATACCGGGCAGAACGTGGTGGCCGTCTGCGGACGTGAGGACACGGTGACCGAAACGTTTGAAAGGATCAACGACGAGCTTTTCGGATCCTCGCGCAGGGGGGCTTTCCTTGCCGATGTGCTGACGCCCGTGGTCGAGGGCACCGCCAATATCGGCTATATGCTGGTCTGCTTCGCCGGTGCCCTCATGGCCATTGCCGGAGGTCTCTCCGTCGGTATGATCCAGGCCTTTACACAGTATCTTTCACAGTTCACGATGGCGATCGCCGAGACAGCCTCCGTCGCGGGGATCCTTCAGTCCACCGCTTCCGCCTCGGGCAGGGTCTTTGAGTTTCTGGATGAGCCGGAGGAATCCGGCGACCCCGAGCCCGGCGCTTTCCCCGCGCGCGTGCGCGGCCGTGTGCGGTTCGATCATGTGTGTTTCGGCTATACCCCGCAGCAGACGCTGATCCATGACCTGAACGTTACGGTGGAGCCCGGTGAGAAGATCGCGATCGTCGGTCCCACCGGCGCCGGGAAAACGACGCTTGTGAACCTGATCATGCGCTTTTATGATGTCCGCGGCGGCGCGATCCTGATCGACGGAACGGATATCCGCGAAATGAAGCGTGAGCGCCTGCGGGAGCTTTTCGGCATGGTGCTGCAGGAGACCTGGCTGTTCAGCGGCACGATCATGGAAAACATCCGCTACGGCAAGCCGGACGCGACGGATGAGGAGGTCGAGGCAGCCGCGCGGAAGGCGCATGCCGACGCTTTCATCCGCACCCTTCCGGACGGATATCAGTTCACGCTGCAGGAAGGCGCGGAAAACATCGCGCAGGGACAGCGTCAGCTGCTGACCATCGCCCGCGCGATCCTTTCGGACGCGCCCATCATGATCCTGGACGAAGCCACCTCCTCCGTGGATACCCGCACCGAGGTTCTGATCCAGGAGGCCATGGCGGAAGTGATCAAGGGACATACCTCCTTTGTGATCGCGCATCGCCTGTCCACGATACGCGACGCCTCCAGGATCATGTATATGCAGAACGGAGATATTCTTGAGATCGGCAGCCATGAGGAACTGATGAAGAAAAACGGACTGTACGCGAATCTCTACCGCTCGCAGTTTTCGGAAAACAACGAATGATCTCCCCGCGCGGCGCGCTGAAAGGATGATAAAGATGAAACCGATGATGAGCTATTTCATGGAGAATGTTGACCGGATCCCCGACCGGAAAGCGGTCGCGGTCCCGGGGCAGGGTTCGTGCACTTTTGCCGAGCTGGACCGGCAATCAGCCAGGGTATACCGCTATCTGACGGAGAAGGGCATCGGGAAGGAAGATTTTGTGATGCTCTGCCTGCCGCGGTCCTTCTGGGCGGTCGTCTGCATGGTCGGCGTATGGAAAGCCGGCGCTGCCTTTACCATGGTCGAGGACACCTACGCGCCGGACCGGATCCGCTTCATCTATGAGGACAGCGGCTGCAAGCTGAAGATCGATATGGATACCGTGCAGCGGATCCTTGAGCTGGAGCCCCTGCCCGGATACCGTGAAGCGCAGCTGCATGACGCGGCTTTCGCGGTGTACACCTCCGGCACCACCGGGAACCCCAAGGGCGTGCTGCATGAGTACGGCAACCTGATGACCGGCGTGGAGGAGAGCATGGTCTCCGAATCCGAAGGGACCGCGCTGCTTGAGACAGATGATCTCGATGTATTCGGTCTCCTCGCGCCGCTGAATTTCGTGGCGAGCATCATTTCCGTGCTTGATACGCTGATCTACGGAACGACGCTGGTCATCATCCCCTATGCCGTTGCCAAGGATTTCCGCAAACTGAAGGACTGCATGCTCAGCGAGCGCATCACCAGCATCTTCATGACCGCGGCCTATGTGCGGCTGTATGACAACTGGAGCCCTTACCTGAAAACGGTCTACTTCGGCAGCGAGCCGGCCAACGGGCTTTCCATCAAAGGGCCGGAGCTGTTCAATGTTTACAGCCTCAGCGAATGCGGTTTCGATATCTGCGCGTTCAGGCTGGATAAGGCCTATGATCCCGCGCCCATCGGAAAGCCGATGCCCGGCCGCACCGTTTATCTGCTCGATGAAAACGGGAACCCCGTGCAGCAGGGTGAGACCGGCGAGATCTGCGTAGCCGTACCCTATGTGCGCGGCTACATCAATCTGCCTGAACGCACCGCGGAGACCTTCCGCGGCGGGATCCTGCACTCCGGCGACCTGGCGCGGACGGACGCGGACGGCAACTACTATATCGTCGGCCGCAGGGATGACATGATCAAGATCAACGGCAACCGCGTGGAGCCCGCCGAGACCGAGACCGTGTTCCGTGAGCTGTCCGGTCTGCGCACCGTGGTGGTCAAGGGATTCAGCGATGAGAGCAGGGCCTGCCTGTGCCTGTATTATCTGCGCGCGGAAGCGGAAGCGCTGCCGGACTTCCGGCTGGATGACCTGAAGCAGCGCATGTCGGAGCGCCTTCCCTACTATATGATCCCCTCGTATTTTGTGGCGCTGGAGGAGATGCCGCTGAACCCCAACGGCAAGCTGAACAAAAAAGCGCTGACTTTGCCCGAGGCCGTGGACTACCGCGCCGAGTACGCCGCCCCCGAAAACGAAACGGAGCGCCTGCTGTGTGATACCTTTGCCAAAGCGCTGAAGCTGGACCGCGTGGGCGCCAATGATGACTTTTATCTTATCGGCGGCGATTCCATGTCCGCCATCGCCGCGGTCACCGGCTGCGCGCTGGACGGGCTGAGCATTACCGACCTGTATGAAGGACGCACGCCGCGGAAGATCGCGGCCCGCTGGCTTGACCGGCGGAATGATCCGGAAGATCCTGCCGAAACGCGGGAAGAAGACCTGCGCGGGGAATGGGCATTGCTGCCGGAACAGCAGCACGTGCTGGATGATCAGCTTACCCGCCCGGAGTCGACCGTATGGCTGCTGCCCGGCGCGCTGCGCCTGAAGGACGGTACGGATCCCGAACGCTTTGCCGCGGCCGTGAACAAAGCGATCCGCAATCATCCGTCCCTTGCCGCGGTGCTGTGCTTCAGCGGCGAAGCCGCGCAGGTGCAGCGTTACGCGCCCGAGCTTCTGCCCGTTGTCACCGTAACGGATATCCCTGAGGATGAACTGCAGGAAAGAATAAACGGCATGACCTGCCCGTTCCGCCTGTTCGATTCCTGCCTTTGCAGATTTGAAGTTTTCCGCACCGAAAACGGCAGCTATTTCGTCTGGGTGATCCACCACCTGATATTCGACGGAACCTCCATGGGGCTGCTGTTTGACAGCATCGTGGCCTGTTACGCCGACCCGGATTGCCAGCTGAGACCCGATTACTACTTCTCCATGCTGAAAAGGCAGGCGCTTGCCGAAAAAAGCAGCCTCTTCGAAGAAACGGAGCTGTACTACCGCAGGAACTATGAGGATCGCATGCATCCGGAAAAATGGATGCTGCTGTTCCGATCGGATCCCGGGCAGGAAGCAGAGGGGTTGGACGTTGACTATTGCAGGCTTAAGTTCGGGCGTGAGGAGATCATGGCCTCCGCCGCGTGGAAGCAGATCGGTTTCAACGGCCTGTATCTCGCCTCGCTGATGCTTGCCCAGAGCATCTATAACGATGTTCCCTACGGCATCATCGGCTGGCTGCACAACGGCCGCACGGACGCTTACTCTCTGGCCTCCTGCGGTCTGCTCTTCCGCTGCTTCATGATCCTTGAACCGGACATGCGCGATATCACCCTGAAGCAGCTGCTGCAGGATATGCACAGCCAGATGGATTATTCGCTGTCGCACAACTGCTATGGGTATCCCTACCGCAGCCGCGCGCCGCTGGACATGGTATGCAACCTTCTGTATCAGGAGAAGATCTATGACACCGGCAGCATGGATGACCTCACCGAAGAAAGCCCCTTCGAGCCGCCGGAATCAAGAGACATCATCATACCTTTAGGCATGGAAGTGCGGGATAACATGGACGGCAATGACCCCCTCGCTATCGTCGCGTATGACAGCGCCATGTACGCGCCTGAGAGTGCGGGATTCGTATTACTCCTGTTCTGCGCGTGCCTGCGGGAAATGATCTCCGTCACGGATCCTGACCGCGTCACCCTCCGCGAGATCGCGGACCGCGCGCTGAAAGCGGCGGAAAGCGAAGCCGAAGAGTAAAAGCAGGAATGATCACATAAAAAAGGAGTAAATGGCCATGCTGAACATGCTTGAAATGTTTGAAGAGAACGTGAAAAACTTTCCGGAACGGATCGCGCTCAGATCCGTGGGAGAGGTGACCAAAAGCCTGACCTTCCGCGAAGCGGATGAGTATTCCGGCAGAGTCTATGCCTGGCTGAAAGCGAATGGTTATGGCAAAGAGGATTTTGTGATGATCTGTCTGCCCCGCGGGATCATGACGGGCGTGTGCGTGCTGGGCATCCTGAAGGCGGGCGCCGCTTTCGTGATCGTGGAGGACAATTACGCGCCGGAGCGGATCAGCTTCATTGAAAAGGACTGCGGCTGCAAGCTGAAGATCGACGCGGCCCTGCTGCTTGAGATCATGAAGACGCCGCCGCTCTCCGGGCACGAGCAGGCGGATCCCCATGACGCCGCCTACGCGGTCTACACCTCCGGCACCACAGGGAACCCCAAGGGTGTGCTGCATGAATACGGCAACATCTCGGAATATCTGGAATCCGGAAACAACGAGGGGAAGATCCTCATCGCCCCCGGCGATGTGTTTGCCCTGATCGCGCCGCTGAACTTCATCGCCAGCGCCATGACCTTCTTCGGCACTTTATCCCGGGGTGCTACAATGATCATCCTGCCCTATGTCATCACCCGTGATGCGAAGCAGCTGATCCGCGTGCTGAATGCCGAAATGGTCACCACGATGTTCATGCCGGCGGCCTATGTGCGCCTGTATGACAACTGGAGCCCCTATCTCAAACGCGTCCTGTTCGGCAGCGAACCGGCCAACGGTCTGTCCCTGAACGGCGTGGAGCTTTACAATGTCTACGGCATGAGCGAATGCGGATTTGACGTATGCTCCTTCCGCATCGATCATGCCTATCCGCAGGCGCCCATCGGCAAACCGCAGTTCGACAAGCGTGTTTTCCTGCTGGATGAAAACGGGCAGCCGGCCGAAAAGGGCGCGATGGGCGAGCTTTGCGTCGACGATCCGTATGTCCGCGGATATATCAACCTGCCCGAAAAGACCGCGCAGGTGTTTGTTGACGGAGTCTATCACACCGGCGATCTGGCCCGGATGGATGAGAACGGGCTGCTGACGATCGTCGGCCGTAAAGACGATATGATCAAGATCAACGGCAACCGGATCGAGCCGGCCGAGATCGAAGCCTGCTGCCGCAAGGTACTGGGCGTGCGCACCGTGGTCGCCAAGGGCTTTTCCAACACGCAGCGCGCGTGGATCTGCCTGTATTACCTGAACAAGGAAGCCGCGGCCGCCGGCCTGCTGGATGAAAGCGGCGCGCTGAAGCTGTCCGTGGACGCCATCCGGAAGCAGCTGGACCGGATGCTGCCCTATTATATGATCCCGACCTATTATGTCGGCCTGGACGCGCTGCCGCTGAACCCCAACGGCAAGCTGAACAAAAAGGCCCTGGAGTCCCCGGCCGCGGATGAATTCATGGAGCAGTACATCGCCCCCACCGATCCCGTGCAGCAGAAGATCTGCGACGCTTTCGCGTCCGTGCTCGGTCTGGAGCGCGTCGGCATCCGGGATGATTTCTATCTCATCGGCGGCGACTCCATGAACTCAATCAAAATGCTCTCGCTGTGCGGTCTGCCCGGGCTCTCCGTGATGGATCTGATGCAGAACCATACCGCGGAAAAGCTGGCGCGGCTCTACCGCGACCGCTACGGCGACAGCGGCAATGATATCGCCGCGGATAATGAACGCGCGCTGCATCAGCCGCAGATCCTGCTGCCGGAGCAGATCAATGTTGTGGACAACCAGTTCATCCGGGGCAAATCCACCATGTGGAACCTTTTCTCCCTGGTGCGCCTTGCCGCGGATGTCCGCGCGGAAGATTTCGCGGCGGCCGTCGGCAAGGTGATCCGGAGCCACCCCGCGCTGCTGTCCGTCATCCGTTTCGCCACGGTCGGCCGCCGGGAAGAGCTGGTGCTGGAATATCATCCGGAGCTGTTCCGCGATGTGCCCGTGCTGGATATCACCGAGCAGGAGCTGGAGGAAAAGAAAGCGGATCTGGTCCGGTATTATCAGCTCATGAACTCCCTGCTCTACAGGGCGGAGATCTACAGGACCGAAAAGGCAAGCTATTTCTTCTTCGATGTGCATCATACCCTGTTTGACGGCACCAGCTATAAAGTCTTCCTGGATGACCTGGAAAAGGCACTTGCGGATCCCGACGCGGAACCGGAAAAGGATTATTTCTATCTGGAGCTGAGCCGCGAGCAGCAGCTCCGCGAAAGCTCATTCCTTACGGAAACGGTCAGCGCGTATGACAAGCGCTTTGCCGGCACCGATCCGGAGCAGCTGGTCGTCCGTCCGGACAGGCAGACCATGGCCAGGGCTTACGGTTCGTTCCATGCCGACCTGCCGGCGGATAAGGCCGCGGTCACCGCGAGCCCGCTGTACCGCAAGCTCGGCGGCAACACCTTCTTCATGACCGCCATGATGCTTGCCGTCGCCGAATACAACCATTCGCCGAAAGCGGCCGTGCAGTGGATCTACAACGGCCGTGATGAGATGACGAAGCAGCATATCACCGGTCTGATGTACAAGACCATGCCGGCGATCATTGACCTGAGCGGCGATCCCGCCCTGCAGGATGTGTGTGACGATGTGCTTGAGCAGGTCCGCTACGGCGCCGCGCACAACAGCTGTCCGTACGTTTACCTGTCCGGCATGGCCGATGCCAATGTTCCCTGCTTCCTGTATCAGAATGATATGTATTCCGTCTTTGACCGTCCGTGCTTCAACGGCCTGGTGGAGCTTCCCGAACAGAAGGCGGCTTCCGACGCCTCCTTTGAGCTGGAGCTGATCGACAACGCGAAGGATGACTGCTTCCATGTGAGCATCGAGTATTCCGCCGCGGCCTACCGCGAGGAGAGCGTGGAAACGGTGTTCAGTCTCTTTACGAAGCATGTTCTCAGGCTCATGGCCGAAGGCGGTCAACACTGACAGACTCCCTGATCCGCGCCTGATCCAGATCGGCGATAAGGTCAACATTCCCGACCGGGCAAAGATCTGATCCCTGAATGCTGAAAAAGAGCCGCTTCGCAAATAACGCGAAGCAGCTCTTTTTTGGTTCCGGTCAAGACCGCCCGGTCAGGGTCTTTTCCTGCCCGGCCGCGTTTTCCGTGCAGTGCCTGATCTTTACTTTTTTGAAAAAGGTAGACTTTTAGCTCTGCAGGGGTGTAAAATAAAAAAAGGCATTGAAGCATTGTTTTGATGTCATTCAAGAACATTGATCATTCCGCTTTGGATAATCTGTTTTCCGCGTGAAAGGCGTGGATATTGTCTGCTTTTGCAAAAAGTACGCGGCGCCGGCCGAAAAGGAACGGTACATGCTATTGAATACCGAGGAGAAAAGGAATGAACCTGGTCAGTGTAATAGTTCCGGTCTACAATGTAGAACCTTATCTGAACAAATGCGTTCAGTCCATCGTCCGGCAGGATCATCCGCAGCTTGAGATCCTGCTGGTGGATGACGGTTCCACTGATCGCAGCGGCCTGATGTGTGATGAATGGGCAGCGCGGGACAGTCGTATTCAGGTGATCCATAAAAAGAACGGCGGGCAGTCAGAAGCCCGGAATGTCGGTCTTGGTATCGCCAAAGGAGATCTTATTGCATTTGTGGATTCGGATGATGAACTGGAGCCGGATAATATCCGTACACTGTCGGAATTGCTGAGCCGGTATGAAGAAGCGGATATCGCCCAGGGCAATCACTACACGCATCGAAACGGTAAGACCAAGCTTGAATACGCAGCTTCTCCCGAAGGTTTCATGACCCGCGCCGATGCTTTTCGCGCGGTCTTGTATCATGATCGCGTGGATGTCGGTCCATGTAATAAGCTCTTCAGAAGAAAGGTTTTTGAAACACTGCGTTTTCCGGAAGGCAGGATCTATGAAGACACGGCCCTGTTCGGAAAGCTTTTATCAGAAAGCAGCGGATTTGTTTATTGCGGCAGACCGCTCTACCATTACTTCGTCAGAGAAGGATCGACCGTGCACGGCGGATTTGATGAGAAAAGGCTGGGCTATATCAGTGCCGTGCAGGAGCTGAATCAGGCCGCGATGCAGACGGACAGCCGTTTGGAGGAAGCTTGCACGCGTCGGATCACACACGCGTATCTGAGTGTGCTTCGGTATATGGAGCATTGTGAAGCAGGTGACCGCGCCTTGCGTGACGATCTGCGGATGAAAGCGCTGCAGAACAGCGCCGCGGTGATCGGAAACGCGAGCGCGCCGAAAAGAGACAAGCTCGCGCTGCGGCTTCTGAAGCTGGGATATCTGCCGTTTTACGCGAGCTGGCGTTTGTACGGAAAACTCAGACCATGATAGGATTTCGGAAGGGACGGGTCTAAGCTGTTGGACAAGAAAGCCATTAAGTATAAGCTGAAAAACTCGTATATCCTGTCAACGGCATTCTATTTTGCCAGACAATGCATCGTTGAGCCGCTCAAAGCGAGGGGAAAAGAACCGGTCATCCATCGTCCGCAAAACGCGTTATTTCAGGTGAAGGTCGCCATTATCTGCGATGAGATGACCTGGCAGAACTGCAAGGATCTTTTTCAGGAAGCCTGTTATCTTACACCGGGCAACTGGAAAAAAACGCTGGAACAGTATAAGCCTGATTTTCTTTTTTGTGAATCCGCGTGGACAGGGATCGATGAGTATTGGCACATCTGGTGCGGCAGAATATTCAAGAATCATAAGGTGCTGTTTGAAAACCGCAAGGCGCTGCTCGGTATTTTAGCCTGTTGCAAAAAAGAAGGGATCCCTGCCGTATTCTGGAACAAGGAAGACCCCGTGTTCTACCGCGAGCCGCAAAGTGATTTTACGGAAACCGCGCTGCTGTTCGATCATATTTTTACGACCGCGCGGGAATGTGTTGCCGGTTATGAGGCAGAAGGACACAGCAGTGTGCACGTGATGCCTTTCGGATTTTCACCGCGCATGTTCCATCCCCTGGAGCGCGGCGGGGAAGCAAACGGCGCGGTGTTCGCCGGCTCCTGGTTCAGTGAGCACAAACAGCGCTGCAAAGATATGCGTTCTGCATTCGAATGGCTGAAGAAACGTGAGATCGCGTTGACGATCTATGACCGCCAATACGGCAAAAACGGTGTTTCCTCGTTTCCATATGAATACCGGTCAGATGTCCGCCCGGCTGAAGCGTATGCGGATATGGGAGCGATCTACAGAAAGTATGCGATCGGCGTGAACATCAATACGGTCAAGGAATCGGAAACAATGTTCGCAAGGCGTGTATACGAGATGATCGCATGCGGATTGCCGGTGGTCAGCAACGAGTCGCTGGGTATTCGGGAGCGCTTCGGCCGCGGTGTTGCTTTTGTGGAAGACACGGACGCGGAGATCGCGTCACCTGAAAAGGCACATGATCTGCTGCGGGATGTATTCCTGCATGATACATTTGAAGCAAGGATCCGCGTACTGCTGGAAACGATCGGCATATCACAGCACAAGCTGCTGCCCGCGCTGGATGTGTTCTGTATCGGAGAAAAGGCTTGCAGGACCGGTGAAGAGATCGACTGGCCCCGCAAGCGCCTGATTCCGGTAAGCAGTGAAGCGGAGCTGAAAGAAGCGATCGCAAAGGCGAGCGGTCAGTACGGCATTGTCCTGGATGATGACTCCGTGTGTCCGGATATCGCATTCTTTTTGACACAGTTTGCCTTTTTGCCCGCTGACTGCGGTGTATGTGCGGGAAGCGAGCACTATCGTATTGAGAAAACATCATCCTGCAAAGACATTCTGTGGCCGTTACGCACGCTGAAGTGCAACGCGCCGGCGGGAAAATACCGTTATATCTGCTGATAAGGATGCCTGTTATTGTGATCCGCCGCGGCGATCATCCGCATCCCGGTCAATCAACAAAAAAACAGGAATAAACTAAAACCGGGATCGTCAATATGATGATCCCGGTCATTTATCTGCAGCATGAGAATATGAGAACTTGTTCCTCCTTTATTCGTTTACAGCCGCCAGAATATTCAGGTTGCGCACATCTCCGTCCGCGATCCGGTCATTCACGGAATACGCGTGCTTTTCAAGATCGCCGCATACAGCCTCCGTCAGCTGCTGATCCTGAAGCTCATCGATCATATCCGCCGCGATCTCTTCGATCACCGCGTATTTCCGCTCCGCGGCCGCGTCGTCCCTGCAGTCGCCGAAAAGCAGAAAGCCCAGCTTATCCGCGAACCGCTCCATTCCGTAAAGCTGACGAAGCGCGCGGAAACACCATTTGTAATACGGCGCGTACCGGTTCCGCAGCAGGAAGACGTTCCGGATCGCGGCATTCACGAACTGCACGCAGGCGAGCTGCGCCGCTTCCGGTTCGCCATGCTTCAGGCAGCGGACGAAATTATACTGCCCGGCCTGCGCCATGATCAGCAAATTCCCGGCAACGCGCTTGAGCCGGATATCCTCCGGCATGCAGATCAGCTTTTCCCTGATGCCGGAAAACGCCCCGAGGTTGTCGAAAAACACTTCGCCGTTGACTGCCTCGGCCAGCGCGTAGTCCGGCAGCGTCAGCCACTGCCGTGCCGTCAGCTTCCCGTCTGCCGCCCCGACCGCTTTCAGATAAAAATCCGCCGTCCTGATCACGCCGTTCCGGCTGCCGCCGACGGGTGAAAGCGGCTGACGCTTCAGCCCCGCGTATTCCTTCGGCAGCTTCGCGTAGGCCCGCTCCAGGCGGAAGGCCTGCCTGCGGTCGATCACATCCTCCCCGGGCAGGAAGATGCAGAACCCCGGTTCAAAGTCATGATCCCGTGATATCTCATCGTCAAAGCCGAAGCGTTCCGATCCGTTACCGACAAGACCCGCCGCGAGATACGGCAGCAGATCGGCAAACTCATTCTCCAGCATCGGCCTGCCGAAGGCTTCATAATAACCTTTCGCGATCTCAAGCCCGTTCATAGATCTCCCCTGCTCTCCGTTTCAGCTCCTGTTCCGCGGCGAACCAGCCGTAGTGCCCGAAAACAGGCGCGCATTTTTCACATACAAAAGCATAGTGCCCGTCCCGCGGCAGTCCTTCCGTATCCAGAAGCGCCTCCGCTTCCGCCAGGTACCCGTCGATCCTTTCAGCCCCGTTCTCCGGCCCTGCTTCCGCTTCCGTAAGATCGGCCAGATTCAGCAGCGTCACGGCGATCTCCGGCTCGCCGCCGGCCTGTTTCCGCATCACGCCGATCGCCTTGTGATACAGCGCCTCCGCCTCACGGTATTCCTTCAGCCCGGAAAGCGTAACGGCCATATTGTTGTAAAGCCCGCCGAGCCGTTCATCATCCGGCTGCAGGCAGGTCTCATAGATGCTCCGCGCCCCGCGGTAAAGCTTCAGCGCCTCCTCCGTCCGGCCGAAGGCCCTGTATCCCGTGGCGGCGTTGATCAGCGTTGTGCCGTAAGACACGGTGCCGCCGATCTCCATGCCGTCCGCCAGCGCGAGGGCGTCCGCAACGGCCTGCAGGCATTCCTGCCCCCTGTTCATCTTGCGGTACAGGCCGATCATCTCATTGAGCACGGTCAGCCTGCCGCGCGCGTCGCCGCTGCTCTCCGCTTCCGCGAGCCAGTACCGCAGATGGCGTTCGGCGGCGGACCAGTCATTGCGGCTGAGATGCTGATCCAGCTTTTCAATGACTCTCCCCGCGGGGATCGGTCTGATCTCCGGGTGCATATTCAGCAGGCACTGAGGTTCTTTGTAGTCCTCCCCGGACAAAGGGCGGCCGTTCACATCATTCATACCGGTTTCCGTTCACACTTTCCTGCCGGTCCTGCCGCGGCTCTCCGGCGCGCGGCTTTCCGGATCATTGCTTTTTTATGGTTCTTCATAAAAAGTCAGGCTATGTTAAAGGGATGCCGCGAAGGTTTCCAAAGGGAAATCTCATTCACGACCGCCGGTGGCGGGAGTTTCGTGAATGAGTTTCTCAAGCGAAAGGGAGCAGTCTCAACAGTGTTGAGCTGCGACCATTGAGCTTGCGGATCGATCGCAAAGCCCTTTGGTCGCGCCCGCAGGCGCGAGATCTTTTTGCTGCAATGAAGAACAGATAGCCCAGGTTTCCGTGAAGAGCCTTTTATATTATACGCCCGCAGCGATCTGTTATCAATATGACCGCTTTTCCGGCCGCGGACAAAAAAGCCGCGGGATCCAAAATCCGGTATTGACATTAAACGTTTAAGTTGTTAGAATACAGACAATGAATCGTTTAAGCTGTATGAGGTGCGTGCAATGAAACGGGTAAGCATTAAGGATGTGGCCGAAGCCGCGGGCGTTTCCACGGCTACCGTCAGCTATGTCATCAATGCCCGGCCCGATCAGACGATCTCACCGGAAACAAGCGCCCGGGTGCAGAAGGCGATCCGGGAGCTCAATTACATCCCCAATTCCGCCGCGTCCAGCCTGAAAAGCAAAAAGACCAATCTCATCGGTCTCGTCATCCCGCAGACGGAGCCCGGCAAGGAATTCATGTTTTCAAATCCCTTCTACGGCGATCTGCTCTCATCCATTGAATACGCCGCCCGCCGTGAAGGCTACCATATTCTGCTGTCCGCGCCCGATAACGGGCAGAGCTACATCAACATCGCGCGCAACCGCGATGTTGACGGCATCATCATCGTCGGGGCATATCCGGACGAGTGGCTCGATGAGCTGCATTCCCTGTCCATCCCCGTGGTGCTGATCGATACCTACGTAAAGGATCCGGTATATCACACCGTCGGCATCGATGACCGCCTCGGCGGCAGAATGGCGACCGAATACCTGCTCAGCCGCGGCCACCGCGATATCGCCTTCCTTTCCGGGCAGATCGAGGAGCACGGCGTCGTTCACAAGCGTTTTCAGGGATATAAGGACGCCCTGGAAAACGCCGGGCTGCCCGTCCGCGATGAATACCTTTACTGCGGCTCCATCTCCTTTGAATACGCTGAGCAGGCCGCGCGCGAGATGATCGGCAGAGGCGGAAAGGAGACCGCCGTTTTCGCCACGGCGGACGTCATGGGCGTCGGTCTGATCAGCGGGCTCCATGATCTCGGGGTCAGGGTGCCCGATGACATCTCCGTGATCGGCTTTGATGACGGCATTCTGGCAAAGATGTGCAATCCGCGGCTGACAACGATCCATCAGGATATCGCCGAAAAGGGCGTCGCCGCGATCCGTTTTATCATGGATTCCATCAACGGCTCCCCGGATAAGCAGGAGATCATCCTGCCGCTCACGATCGTCGAAAGGCAGACCGTAAGGCGGATCTGAGTCCGGAGATCATCCGTTTGTGCCTTTATGGTTACTTAAACGTTTAAGGTGTATAAGGAGAAGATATGCTGAAGCACACTGAAACGCAGCTTGTACCCTTTGAAGACTGCGGTTTTGCCCGATATCCGGAGCTGCCCCTGACCGGCGAGCCCGTCACCGTCAGATGCAAAGTATATGAGCCGGACGATGTGCCGCTTCTCCGCGTCACGGAAAACGGAAAAACAAAGGTCCTGCAGGCGGATGAACACGAAAACGGCTGTTACGCGTTCCACCTCGGCAGCCGGGAAACGCCGGCGCGTGTTGCCTATCAGTTTTTCACCGGCACGGAGGAGACTCCGGTCTATACCTTTGACGTGCATACCGCCCGGACCTTGACGCAGGCCCGTGTCCCGGAAGCATCCGGCGGCGGACGGGAGCTGCTTGCCGGTGAGGATCTCCTGATCACGGTGGATCCGGGAGAGCAGGCCGGGCTGCGTTACCGGCAGCTCTGTTCAGCCGGAGCGTCGGTTCCGGGCACGTTCAGCTTCACCGGAGACGGCTGCGCCGTATCCTCCGCCGAAGACGGGCTGCTTTCCGTATCGCGCGGCGGCGAAACGCTGCTGACCCTGACCTCGCTGACCGTCCTCAGGGATTCGGAAGACCGGATCGTGAAGATCACGGAGAACTGGAAAACGACAAACAGGCATGTGCTGGGCACCGGTGAAAGATTCCACCGGGTCGACCAGGCGGGCAGCCATACGTCCGGCTCCGTTACGGAGCGTTTTACCCGGCAGGGGGATCAGACATACCTGCCCGTTCCCTTCTTCATGACCGAAAAAGGCTGGGGCTGGTATACGCCCGAAGCGGAACCCGCCGCCTGCGCCTTCGGTGAAAGCACGTTCACGCTGACCAGGGAGACAGAGCCCTTCGCGCCGTGGTCCGATCGATTTCTGTTCGGCGAGCCGCGGGATATGCTGGCCGGATTTCTGCGTGCTTCCGGCGGGTGCGCGCTGCCGCCGGAATGGGCCTTCGGCGTCTGGATCAGCGGCAACGGCTGGAACTGTGACGCGGAAGTGGACGAGCAGCTCAGGCAGCTGAAGGAAAATGATTATCCCGCTTCCGTGATGGTGCTGGAACAGTGGAGCGATGAGCGGACGTTCCACATCTGGAACAAAGACCGCTTTCCGGCGCCGGAAGCCACGGTCGCCCGCATCCGCGAAGCCGGTCTGCATCCCGTGCTCTGGCAGATCCCCGTCATCAAGTATGAATGGGACGGCGAGCCCGGCCCGGAGCTGCAGCTGGATGAGGCGGAAGCCGTGGCGAAAGGCTATGTTGTGCAAAGGGAGGACGGTACCCCCTACCGCGTCACGGAAAGGTGGTTCCACAACAGTCTTCTCCCGGATTTTTCCGATCCCGATGCCGCTGCCTGGTGGTTTGGCAAGCGGCAGCACCTGCTCGATATCGGCATCGAGGGGTTCAAGACGGACGGAGGCGAATTCCTGTTTGACCGCCGTGTCCGTCTCCATGACGGCACGACCGGCCCCGCCGCGCATAACAGATATCCCATGCTTTACGAAAAGGCGTACGCGGATTTTCTGAAACGGAACAACGTAAACGGCGTCATCTTCAGCCGCGCCGGATACACCGGCGCGCAGACCGTGCCGATCCACTGGGCCGGCGACCAGGTGAGCGAATGGAGCGAGCTGCGCGCCCAGCTGACCGCGGGCATCACGGCCGGGCTTTCCGGCGTCATCTTCTGGAGCTTTGACATCGGCGGCTTCGCCGGTCCGATCCCGGAACCGGAGCTGTATCTCCGCGCGACGGCCATGGCCTGTTTCTGCCCCGTGATGCAGTGGCATTCAGAGCCCCGCGGCGGCCAGTTCTCCGGCGGCATGGGCGAAGGCTACAACAATGACAGGAGCCCCTGGAACCTGGCGGAGAAATGGCATGATCCGAAGCTGCTGGAGATCAGCACCGGCTTCGCGAGGCTGAGGGAGACCCTGCGGCCTTACCTGTGGCGGGAGGCGCGAAGATGCGCCGCCGGATGCAGGCCCATGATGGCGCACCTGTGTCTGGACTGGCCGGATGATCCCCGCGCCTGGTGTACGGATGACGAGTATATGCTCGGGCATGATCTGCTGGTCGCCCCGGTCACGGAAAAAGGGGTCTCCGAGCGTACTGTATGGCTGCCCCGCGGGGAATGGGAAGCATGGTCCACAGGCGATAGATATACCGGCGGACGGGAGATCACCGCCGCGTGCCCGATCGGTTCCATACCTGTTTTCAGGAAGGTGAAATAACATGACCGGCAATGTTGTCATTCATCCATGGTGTATTGAAAGATACTCGGAGATCGATGATCTCAGCGAATCCGTTTTCTTCACGGGAAACGGGTACATCGGCCTGCGCGGTTTCGCGGGATGGCAGTGCAAAAAAAGTCCACGCGACCATGCCGTTTTCCGGGCCGGGCTGTTCAGCGCGATCCGGCCCGGCATCACGGACATGGTCCAGCTGCCGGATGTCACGACCGTCATCCCCGAGGGGCACACGCCCGTTCAGGTGCTGCAGCGGCTGGATCTGAAAAGGGCCGCTGCCGAATGGGAATGGGATACGGATGACTTCCGCTTTCTGATGCAGCGGATCGCGTCCATGGCCGACCCGCAGCTGATCTGCGTCAGGCTGAAGGTGAGCGCCCTTAAAAATGCCAACTTAAACGTTAAAGTTGTTGAAGATCCGAGGGTTTCCAACCTGCCGGTCCATGATGACCAGACCATACAGTCGACCGATCTTGTTACGCTGCTGGTTCCGGATGAGATCGCTGAGCGTCACATGGCGTTTCATACCATAGCGGAAAAAGAACCCGTGCATATCAGCTGGCGCGTAACGGACAGCCTTTCCGCGCGATCCCGCGTCACTGTCGGCGATACCGTATCCGAAACGCTTTCCGCGCGGCTGGCCGCCGGCGATGAATGGGTCATTGAGAAACGGATCCGCGTGCTGTGCGGCAATGAGACCGCGAACCCGGATACGGATGACCCATGGACCGAACACGAAAAAGCCTGGTCACTTCTCCTGAATGACTGCGATATCGTGATCGACGCGGATGATCCGGATCTGCAGGGCGCGCTGCGCTGGAACATCTACCAGATGCTTGCCAGCAACGCGGCCTCCCGTTCCGATGTGTCCATCGGCGCCCGGGGGCTGACCCACGGCCGCTACAAGGGCAACACCTTCTGGGATACGGAGATCTTCCTGTTCCCCTTCTATATGTGGACAAGGCCCGCAGCCGCCCGCAATCTGCTGATGTACAGGGTCAGCCGCCTGGATGACGCGAAGGCGCTTGCCCGCAGGCAGAATCTTGAAGGCGCCAGATATCCGTGGATGTGCTCGTCCGACGGGTCGGAGCAGTGCGAGAGCTGGGATATCGGCCTGTGTGAAGTGCACATCACCGCGGATATCGCGTACGCGGCGGACCGGTATGCCACGGTGACGGGCGATGCCGCTTTCGGAAGCGAGATCGCGGAGCTCATGCTGGAAACGGCCCGCTACTGGAAAAGCAGGCTGACATGGGAGCCCGGCAAGGCGCAGTACAGCAGCTTCTTTGTCAAAGGGCCCGATGAATACTGCGGCGCGGCCGTGAACAACACGTACACAAATTACATGGCGCGCCACAATATCGACCTGGCGCTGAAATACGCCGCCATGCCGGATGAGGAGCGGGAGGAACTGACCTTTGTGCGGGATCATATCGCGATCCTGTACGATCCCGAAAGGCGGCTCTACCTGCAGGATGAGACCCTGGACCGTCTGCCGCCGCTGGAGCGCCCGCGTTCCGACGCGCCTGTCTATCACGAGATCTGTTTTGACCGGCTGCAGCGCTACAGGGTGCTCAAGCAGGCCGATCTCGTGCTCCTCATGACGCTGTTCCCCTCAGGGTTTACGGCGGAAGAGAAACGGAACGTGTTTGAAGCCTATGAACCCATCACCCTGCATGATTCGACCCTCAGCTGGGGCATCCACGCGGAGCTCGCGCTGCAGACGGGGCTGTGGGAAAAGGGTGAAACGTATCTGAAAAAGGCGCTGCTGCTGGACCTGAAGGACCTGATGGGCAACACCGGCCGCGAAGGCGTTCATATGGCCGCGCTGGGCGCCGCGTGGCAGGCGGTCGTCTGCGGCGCGGCCGGCCTGTGGGATAACGGAGACGCTCCGGCGGTCAGGCCCATGCTTCCGCCCTCCGTGCACGGTCTCTCCTTCACCGTCATGTATCACGGGGAACGCTGGCGGATCAGCATCACCGAAAACGGATCTTCAGTCACAAGGGAGTGAGGAAATGTATCTGCCGAAGACCGCGGGGCGCAGAAGAACAACGATCCTGTTCCTCGCTCCGTCCATGATCGGGCTGATCGTATTCTGCCTGATCCCGATGATCTCATCGCTGGTTTATTCCTTTATGGATTATGACCTGCTGGAAGGCAACATGACGTTTATCGGGTTCCGCAATTTCGAGCGGATCCTGACCGGAAAGGAGTTCCCGAAGGTCCTGGTCCATACGCTGACCTACCTCGGGCTGTATCTCCCGCTGATCCTCGTCACCTCGGTCTCCGAGGCGCTGATCCTGAACAGGTCCTTCCGCGGCCGCGGGATCTTCCGCGCGGTCTTCTACACGCCGGTCATCACCTCCTGGGTCGCGGCCGCTGTCGTGTGGACATGGGTCCTGAGCGGAAAATACGGTTTGCTGAACCAGCTGCTCGCCGCTGTCGGCATCACCGGTCCCTCCTGGCTGAACAGCCCGGACTGGGCCATGCCCGGCGTGGTGATCGCCGCCGTGTGGAAGGATACCGGATACTACGCGCTGATGGTGCTGGCGGCGCTGAAGTCCATCGACCCCACATACTATGAAGCCGCTTCCATCGACGGCGCCTCCTCCTGGCGCCGGTTCAGAAGCATCACCCTGCCGCTGCTGTCGCCCACGCTTTTCCTGCTGATCGTGATCAATGTCATCTACGGGCTGCAGGTCTTTGATTCGGTGCTGATCATGACAAACGGCGGTCCCGGCGGAGCGACCTCCGTATTCCTGGAGCGGATCTACAAGTACGCCTTCAAGCAATACAAGATGGGCATGGCATCCGCCTACTCCTGGATCCTGTTCATCATGATCTTCGTCCTGACCGTGATCCAGTTCGGGCTCCAGAAAAAGTGGGTGAATTATGATGCGTAAAAAGAAGATCGTAAAGCAGATCGCCGGAAAGACCGGCTTCTACCTTGCCCTGATCCTGATGGCGCTGATCACCGTGCTTCCCTTTCTCTGGATGCTGTCATCCTCATTCAAGGGCAGCGAGGCGATCCGGACCATTCCGATCCGGTGGATCCCGGAGCGGCCGACCCTTGAGGGCTATGAAAAAGTCTTCAATATGGAAAGCTTCTCCTTTGCCAGATCCGTTGCCAACAGCCTGTTCCTCGCGATCGCCTGCACGGTGGTCCAGGTGCTCAGCGCTTCCATGGCCGCGTTCGTGTTCACCAAGATGCCCTTCCGCGGCTCCGACAAGCTTTTCGGCCTGTATCTGGCCACCATGATGATCCCCGGCACGGTCACCATGGTGCCGAACTACGTGATCCTGCGCGTGCTCGGATTGCTGGATACATACACCGGGCTGATCCTGCCTTCACTGTCCAACGCGTTCGGCGTTTTCCTGATGCGGCAGAGCCTGATGACGCTGAATGACAGCTATCTTGAATCCGCGCTGCTGGACGGCGCCTCCATGTTCAGGATCTTCTTCCGGATCGCGCTGCCCATGGTGGCCCCGACGCTGGCGACCATGACGCTGCTGGCGTTCATGGGCAGCTGGAACAGCTACCTGTGGCCGCTGATCGTGCTCACCAGCAATCACAAGCAGACCCTGCAGGTCGTGCTCGGCAGCATGAACGGCATCTATAAGAACAATGAGCATGTGCTGATGGCCGGCGCCGTGCTCACGATCATTCCGATCCTGATCGTTTATCTGGCTTCCCAGCGTAAAGTCGACGCCGGTATCGCGCTCGGCGGACTGAAATAATGGTTCTTCACGGAAAGTCAGGCTATGGTAAAGATATGCTGCGAAGGGGTCCCGGGGGAAATCTCATTCACGACCGCCAGTGGCGGGAGTTTCGTGAATGAGTTTCTCAAGCGAAAAGGAGCAGGCTCAACAGTGTTGAGCTGCGACTATTGAGTTTGCGGATGATTGCAAAGCCTTTTGGAAGTGGGTTGCATGCGAAGGGGTCCCGGGGGCGATCGCAAAGCCCCCGGGTCGCGCCCGCAGGCGCGAAATCTCTTTGCTGCAATGAAGAACAGATAGCACAGGTCTCCGTGAAGATCCCCAAAGTTGTGCATTGCGCGTAAAACGCGTTGCAAAATATATAAGGAGGTATTCCCATGAAAAAACTCATCGCGCTCGTCCTGTCCCTGGTTCTGATCCTGACGGCCGTGTACTCCGCCGTCGCGGATCCGGTCACCATCACCTACGCCCACTTCTCCGGTGCCGGCGCGCAGGAAGAAACCCTCAAAAAGATGATCGAAGTCTTTGAATCCAAGAACCCCGATATCAAAGTCGATCTTCAGATCACCGGTTTTGATGATTACTTCACCAAGCTGGCCACCACCGTCGGCGGCAACAACGCCACGGACTGCTTCGAGATGAACATGGAAAACTATCTCGCGTACATGCTGCGCGGCGCCTGCGCGGATCTGACCGGTCTGATCGATACCGCCAATTATTCCGAAGGCACCCTGAGCGCCGTCTCTTCCGACGGAAAGCTGTATGCCGTTCCCATGAGCTTCTCCACCTGCGTGCTGTTCTTCAACAAGGCTCTGTTTGACCAGGCCGGCATCGCCTATCCCACCGCCGACTGGACCTGGGCCGACGCGCAGAAGGCCGCCGAAGCCATCACCGCGCTGGGCGATGACATCTGGGGCTACTATCAGCCCATCACCTACAACGAGTTCTACAAGTCCGTCAAGGGCAACGGCGGCAGCCTGCTGAATGACGACTACACCGCCTTCACCGTGAACAGCGCCGAGAACGTTGCCGTGCTGGATGCCATGATCAGCCGCGTCCGCGGTGAGAACCACGTCATGCCCACTTCCGAGGAAATGGCCGGCCGCGGCGACTGGGACCTGTTCTGCGAAGGCAAACTCGGTATGATCGTCACCGGTATCTGGGGCTTCTCCACCTTTGCCGAGAAGTGCACCTTTGACTGGGATATCGTTGTCGAGCCCGGCTACGCCACCCCCAGCACCTTCTTCTTCGCCAACGTGAACTGCGTGAACCCCGGCAGCGAAAAGAAGGAAGCCGCCGCGAAGTTCATCGACGCCATGGGCTCCGATCCCGACATCGTGCAGCTCCGTCTGGATGCCAGCTGGGAACTGCCCACCATCGCCGATCAGAGCAAGCTGGCCCAGTATCTGGAAGTCACTCCTCCGGCCAACCGCGCCGCCGTGTTTGACAGCATGGATTTCGCCGCCGCTCCGCCCGCGCTGAAGGAATCCGGCGCCGCCACCGAGATCATCAACAACATCCTCAGCACCCTCGAGCTGAACGAAATGACCGCTCAGGAAGCGCTGGACGCCATCCAGGTTGAACTGGAAGACGCTGATCTGTTATAATCGAACCGTCCGGCGGGGGAAGGGATCATCTCCTTCCCCCGCCATTTATGATCAACGGAGGTCTTCGCCATGTATCAGGTGACGGGAAACGAATATGTCTCACTGCCGCGGATCGACGCGGATAACGGCTCCGTACGGAGCCTTACATTCCTGTATATGCAGGCCAAAGGCATGCTGGAAATGTTCGGCCGGGACGCGCTGGTCCATCCTTATTTCAGCATCGGCGGCGAACCGGTCTCAGCCGTCCCCCGCTGGGAACGGAAGCATTACTGGATCCCGGCAATGACCGTATCCGATGAACGGGCACGGTTCACCTGCACCTATCTGACGCCCCCCGGCGAACGCGGGTTCGTGCTGCATCTGACAGCGGAAAACATCTCGGACGCGGAGCTTTCCGTCCGCGTCGGCGCCGGCGGAGACTGGGCCGGTACCAATCACCGTGTCAATGAAAGCATGCCAATGGAGACCGGACGCTTTGTCAAGCAGTCCGGCTGGAATCATATGTTTGTTTTTCAGCAGAAGCAGCTGCTGCCGCTTTTCGCCTTCGCGCCCATCGTTTCGGATGATCAGCCTTTCAGCGAGATCGATCAGGGAGCCGACTGGAAAACGGACGGCTTCACCTATGACATCGGCAGATCGGTCATGCTGCGGCCCGGCGAAAAAGCCGCGCTGGATATCTGCTTCGGCATCGGCTATGAGGAGGTCGCCGCCTGCACCTCCGCCAAGGAGATGCTCCGGCAGGGATATGATGTTCTGCTCCGCCGCGGCGAAGACTGGCTTTCCCGCCGGGAGAGGCATCTGTCCGACCCGCGTCTTGAAGAGATCCTGAACACCAACCTCTTCTTCTGCTTCTTCTTCGCTTCGGGAAGGACGATCGATACGGAAGAACTGTGCATGGTCACTTCCCGCAGCCCGCGCTACTACGTGTCTGCTGCCTTCTGGGACCGCGACAGCCTGCTTTGGGCCTTCCCCGCGATCCTTGAGGCGGACCCGCTCTATGCCGGTGAACTGCTTCGTTCCGTATTTCACCGGCAGGCCCGCAACTTCGGCATTCACAGCCGCTTTATCGACGGCACGGTCCTGGAACCCGGCTTTGAGCTGGATGAACTGTGCGCGCCGGTCATCGCGCTTGACAGATATATCCGCAGGACCGGAGACACGGCCATCCTGTCCGAACCCGCGGTCGCCGGGGCGGTCAGCCGCGTTCTCCGTACGCTGGATGAAAAGAAGCATCCGACCGTGGAGCTGTACGCCACCTTCCTGCAGCCCACGGATGACCTGAACCGCTATCCGTATCTCACCTATGACAACGCCCTGGTCTGCCGTATCTTCAGCCGGCTGGCCGTACTGCTTGATCGTGAGGATCTGCGTGAAAAGGCCGAACGTGTACGCGCTGCCGTATATGAAAACTGCGTCATCGACGGACCGGACGGACCGATGTTTGCCTGGTCCACCGATCTGAACGGTCACAGCGATATCTATGATGAACCGCCGGGCAGCCTGCAGCTGCTGCCCTTCTACGGTTTCTGTGATCCGGTGGATCCCGTGTGGCGCAATACGGTCGCCCACATCCGCAGCGAGACCTATTCCCTGTCCTTCTCCGGTCACAGGATCGCGGAGATCGGGTGCAAGCACGCGCCTCATCCGTGGATCCTGTCGATCTGCAACAGCATGCTTTGCGGATACGCCGAAAAAGCGAGGGATCATCTGGCATGCACCGCGCTGGATAACGGCATCGCCTGTGAGAGCGTGCATGAAGACACCGGCGAATGCACAACGGGCGCGGCCTTCGCGACCTGCGCCGGCTTCCTGGCATACGCGCTGCTCTCATCTGAGATCTGAAAGCCGCACGACCATGAAGCGGTCAGAAATGCCAATTCTCCTTTTGGGTTGATCAGCCTTTGGGGTCCAGACGTAAGAAGGAAGTTAAGCTGGTCTGTATGCTGAATTCATACGTTTACCCGGCGTTCAGACACGGTTTACATCAAGTATAAATAGCTATATTGTTCGTACGATGCGAAATAGTACGACACAATAGAGTAATGTGTGAATCGTCTTCGCAATCTATCATTACTTTTTTCATTCTTTCGTCCTTGTTCTCTATCGATAATGCAAAAATCCTGTGGAATCCAGTATAAGTATAGTGTTTTTGGTATGAACAAGGATTTAGAATGCTATTAATGGAAAATTCATATACGTCAGCGAATATTAACGTGTGAGAAATATCGTTGTTTGAGTTTGCCAAAACAATCTGTATGGTAGTCAAACCAGGTCGACTATATTTTATAATATGTTCCCCTGTATTTGCCATATATACGCTAACAATATACCAATCATGAAAGTATCCGTACGATTCCAATGTTTTGCAGATATCCACTTTTCTTACCTCCAGCCAACACAAGATAATAAAGACTTTAGTTTCTATATCCAGTATTATCGCGTTTTTATATGTAAAAGTCAACTGACCGATGTAAAAATCTCCTTACCGGGTGATGGCAAAATCAGCTTACCACCCACACTGTTCACTGCTGTTCAGTTCTGAACCGGCGGATCTGTAAGTGATCACAATACACAACTGAAATATAGGAGGAGCATCCCGAAAACAAAACAGCCTCCGCCGTCACACACATTCCGTTCCGGCAGAGGCTGTTTTGTTGTTCATGACCGATCCTGTCCGTTCAGGCTTCGGCTGTCGCTTTATCCGAACATGCTCAGCTGGCTCGTTTCGCTCATGCCCTCCAGCGAGCCGTGCGTACGAAGCAGCTCGATCGTTCCGGCGCCGACCTTCGCGCGGTTCCGCAGGTCCTCAATGCTCAGGAAGGGTCCATCCTTCCGCGCTTCCACGATCGGCAGCGCTGCGCTCTCGCCGAGGCCGCTCAGGCTGGTGAACGGGCAGCGCAGGTTTCCGTCCTCGATGGTGAATTTCTTCACCTCGCTCCTGTACAGGTCCACCGGCAGGAATCTGATGCCGCGCATGTTCATCTCCAGTACCAGCTCCAGCGAGGTCGCCTGTTCCTTGTCCTTGGCGGACGGCTTGTCCATCTCGCGGATGGCCTTCAGTTTCTCCCTGCAGGTCTCCGGGGATACAAGCATGGTGGAAGCGTCAAAACCGTCGCCGCGGATGGTGAAATACGCGCAGTAGTACGCGGCCGGGCGGTGCACCTTGTACCAGGCCACGCGCAGACTCATGGTCACATAAGCCACCGCGTGCCCCTTCGGGAACATGTACTTGATCTTCTTGCAGCTTTCGATAAACCAGTCCGGCACATTGGCGTCCAGCATGGCCTGCTCCATCTCGGGCTTCAGGCCCTTGCCCTTGCGCACGCTTTCCATCGTCGTGAAGGACAGCTTGGGCGCCACGCCTTTGTCTATCAGATAATTCATGATATCATCGCGGCAGCACACGCACTCGCTCAGCGTCGCCACGCCGCTGGCGATGATCGCCTGCGCGTTGTCCAGCCACACGTCCGTGCCGTGGCTCAGGCCGGAGATGCGCAGCAGCTCCTCCATCATGCAGGGACGCGTTTCATCCAGCATGCCGCGCACGAACGCCGTGCCGAATTCCGGCACGCCGTAGGTGCCGGTGTTGCACAGGATCTCATCTTCCGTCACGCCCAGCGCCATGGGGCTGGTGAACAGGCTGCGAACGGGCTGGTCATCCAGCGGCACATCGCGGAAGTTAATGCCGGTCAGTTCCTCCAGCATGTGCATCATGGTGGGATCGTCGTGCCCGAGGCAGTCCAGCTTCACCAGGATGTCATGCATGGAGTTGAAGTCAAAATGCGTGGTCGTGAAGTCGCTCTCAAGGTCATCCGCCGGATGCTGCACGGCGGTGAACTGATAGATCTCGTACTCCTTCGGCACAACGACCATGCCGCCGGGATGCTGACCGGTGGTCCGCTTGACGCCCGTGCATTCCGCGGCAAGGCGCTCCTTTTCCGCGTTGCCCGCCTGGATATTCCGTTCCTCCAGATACTTCAGGGCATAGCCGTAGGCCGTCTTGTCCGCCACGCCGGCGATCGTGCCCGCGCGGAACACGTGATCGTGACCGAAAAGCTCCTCCACATAATGGTGGGCCTTGTTCTGATACTCGCCGCTGAAGTTCAGGTCGATATCGGGCACCTTGTCGCCCTCAAAGCCCAGGAACACTTCAAACGGAATATCAAAGCCGTCCTTTGTGAGCCGTTTTCCGCACTCCGGGCAGTCCTTGTCCGGCAGATCGACGCCCACATGGTATTTGCTCTTGTCCACATCAAAGAAGCCCCTGTGACAGTGGGTGCACCTGTAATGCGGCGGCAGCGCGTTCACCTCTGTGATGCCGCACATGCGCGCCACCAGGCTGGAGCCGACGCTGCCGCGGCTGCCCACCAGATAGCCGTCCTCCAGGGATTTGGATACGAGGCGCTCGGCAATGTTATACAGCGTGCAGTAGCCGTAGCCCACGATGGACTTCAGTTCCTTTTCCAGACGCGCGCGCACGATATCCGGCAGCGGATCGCCGTACATCTCCTTGGCCGTGGACCAGGACATGTTCTGGATGTTCATTTCCGCGTCCGGCCAGAAGGGCTGGAAGGTATCCTCCCCCTTCGGGTGTTTCGGGAACAGGCGCAGGTCCGCCACCTGATCCGCGATGGCGCGCGGCGTGGTGATCACGACCTCACGCGCCTTTTCCGGGCCGAGATAGGCGAAGTCCTGCAGCATTTCATTGGTAGTCTTGAAATAGAGCGGCGGCTGATTGTCCGCGTCTTCAAAGCCCATGCCCGCCTGAATGATCGCGCGGCCGATGGCGTCATGCGGATCCAGGAAATGCACATCGCCCGTGGCCGCGACCGGCAGGCCCATTTCCTCACCGAGGCTGACGATCACGCGGTTCATTTCCCGCAGTTCTTCCTCATCCTTCGCCTGCCCGTCCCGGATCATGAACGCGTTGTTGCCGGTCGGCTGTATCTCAAGATAGTCATAGAAGGACGCGATCTGCTTCAGGCGTTCACGGCTTTCTCCCGCGCATACCGCCCTGAACAGCTCGCCCGCTTCACACGCGCTGCCGATGATCAGCCCTTCACGGTATTTGGAGATCATCTCACGCGGCATATGCGGTCTTCTGCTGAAATAATCCAGATGGCTCACGGAGACCAGACGGTTCAGGTTCACCAGACCCTCCTGGCTCTTTGCCAGCAGGATGATGTGCCAGCTCTCGCCGATAGCGCCTCCGCGCAGGTTCTTGTTCAGATCCCGGTAGGTCGCGATCTGCGGGAAACGTTCCTTCGTTTCCGCGAACATTTTACTCAGGCACTGCGCAGTCGCCGTGGCGTCATGCACAGCCCGGTGCGCGTTCTTCAGGCTGACGCCCAGACGCTTGCAGACCGCGCCCAGCTTGAAGCTTTTCATTTCCGGATACAATTTTCTGGCATAGGTCAGTGTATCCAGCACCGGCCGGTCAAAGGTCATGCCGATCCTGCGCAGCTCCGCGCGCAGCAGGCTCGCGTCATAGGCGGCGTTGTGGGCCGCGATCGGGCAGTCACCGATGAATTCCATCAGCCGCGGCAGCACCGTTTCGGCCTTTTCCTTGTCCCGCAGGTTCACATCGGTGATCCCGGTCAGGTCGATGACCTTCTGCTTCAGCGGTTCCCCGGGATCCACCAGCTCGCTGAAGCTGTCCGCCACGGTATCGCCGATCAGCTTCACCGCGCCGATCTCAATGATCCTCGCCGTTGCCGTGCTCAGCCCCGTCGCCTCAAAATCAAGCACGACGATCGGCCTGTCAAACGGCTGATCATCCGCGTCCGATACGATATCCTTCTCGTCCACCAGATAGCCTTCGCAGCCGGGGATCAGCTTGATCTTTCCCTTGGCGGCCTTGAACGCCGCCGGGAAGGACTGCAGCACGCCGTGATCCGTGATGGCCACGGCGGGGTGACCCCATTTCGCGGCGCGGCTCACCAGCACGCCCGCGTCCGTGAGCGCGTCCATGGTGGACATGCTCGTATGCATATGCAGCTCAACGCGTTTTTCGTCCGCCGTATCCTCGCGCTCGATCTTCTCCATTTCCACCATATCCTTTACGGAAACGGACAGTTCATGCGCGAAGTTGTCATACAGACATTCCCCGCGGATCTTTACATTGATGCCGTTTTTGATGCGGTCCACTTTTTCCTGTACGGCTTTGCGCTCCTCGTCCGTGATCGGCGCGGGTTCCGCGTCATCGTTCTTCTTGGAAAAGCGGTTCCTGTAGCGGAAAAAGATCTTGCACAGAATGGAGGAGGTATAATCCGTCACGGCAAAGGACACGAGCAGCAGCTCCCCGCCCTTCAGTTCCCTGGTCTCCAGCTTGAAGATATCGCCCTGGATCACCACGGTGCCGCTTTCGCTGTTCAGCTCGCGCATTTCCACAGGCCGGTCGGCAATGCTTCTGCCCATGATCGGCTTGTTCAGGGCGTGATCCGTCATTTCCGGCGTCGGCTGACCCGCGGCTGTCGGCGCGGGGCGGGCGGCAGGCTTCTTTTCCGCCGGTTTCCGTTCCCCTGCGGGTCTTTGTTCCGCCGGGGGCTTCCGTTCCTTCTTCTTTTCACTTTCGCCGGTGCCGGTACCGTAGCGTTCCTGCAGCTCGTTTCGGCTCACAGGAGCGCTCAGCTTTTCACGCTCGCGTCTGCTTTCCGCGATGCGCGCCTCGCGGTCGCCGGATACGGTCAGCTCCACGATCACGTCCGCGTCAAAGATATCCTTGATCGCGCGCTGCAGCCGGCCGGAGATGTTCACCCTGGCCATATACTGCATGCTGAATTCATCCGGGAACACAAGCGTGATGCGGCCGTTGTCACTGCGCCAGTCGATGTCCTCCAGCCAACTGACGGAGCCCGGGTAGTTCCTTTTCAGGAAGTCCGTCAGCACCTGCCGGTACGGCGCGGCGTCCGCGATAAACGCCTCGCGCAGCGCGGAACAGACGATACGCAGGCTGATGCTCTGGCTTTTGAACGTTTGCCTGAGAACACGTTCGATCGTCAGAAACTGTTTTTCTCCTACAAGCTGCGTGCTTTGAAAGGTGATATAGGTTTTTCCCGCAGATCTGATATATGTGACAACGGGAGACTGAAGACACCCTTTCAGCTCCGGCACTTCCTTGTAGATGGAAGTCAGCAGATCCTCATAACTCATTGTTTCTCCGCCGCGATCTTCCGCGCGGCTTCGATCAGAGCCGCCGCGAGATCCCCGTCCACACGGCGCGCGGTCTGTCCCTTCACAAACAGCGCCCCGCCGTTCCGGCCGCCCGCGATGCCGACATCCGCCTCGCGCGCTTCACCGGGACCGTTCACGATGCATCCCATCACCGCCACCTTCAGCGGTACGGTGATATCTTTCAGTTCTTTCTCCACGCGCGCCGCGATGCCCGGCACATCGATGCAGGTCCGGCCGCAGGTCGGGCATGAGATCAGCTGCACGCCTTTCACGCGCATATCCAGCGCCCGCAGGATATCCCACGCGGCAGCGGCTTCCGGCACGGGGTCGCCGCTCAGGCTCACGCGGATCGTGTCGCCGATGCCGTCACACAGCAGGCTGCCGATGCCGATCGCGCTTTTGATGGTGCCCTGGCCGGGCAGACCCGCCTCTGTCACGCCTACATGCAGCGGATAATCGCACCGCCGTGACGCCAGCCGGTAGGATTCCACCGTCAGGCGCACATTGCTGGATTTCATGGACAGCACGATATCATCAAAGCCGGCTTTCTCCAGCATCCGCGCGTGGGAAAGCGCGCTCTCCACCAGGCACTCCGCCGTCGGTCCGCCGTACTTTGCCAGCAGATCCTTCTCCACAGAACCGCTGTTCACGCCGATGCGGATCGGGATCCCGTGCATCTTCGCGCAGTCCGCCAGCACGCGCACGTTCTGCTCCCCGCCGATATTGCCGGGATTGATACGTAGCTTGCTGATGCCGTTTTCCGCGGCCATGACCGCAAGCTGATGGTCAAAGTGGATATCCGCGACCAGCGGTACGGGAGAACCGTCCACCAGGTCACGCACCGCGCGCGCACATTCCTCATCATACACGCTCACGCGCACGATATCGCATCCGGCTTCCGCCAGCGCTTTGATCTGCGCGAGCGTCGCCTGCACATCCCTGGTGTCCGTATTGGTCATGCTCTGCACCCACACGGGGTTATTGCCGCCCAGCGTCAGCCTTCCGACAGTCACGGCATGTTTTGCGCCCATTGTTTCCGTTCACTCCAGTCAGTTGAAAAGTCGGATGATATCCTTGAATGTAAAGAAGATCATCAGCCCGAACAGCAGCGCCATGCCGCACAGATGGACGATGGCTTCCTTCTCCGGCGGAACGGGTTTTCCCCGGATCACTTCGATGATCCCGAAGATCAGCCGCGACCCGTCAAGGCCGGGGATCGGCAGCAGGTTCATGATGCCCAGATTGATGGAGATCACCACCAGCAGCTGGATATACATCTCAAACCCGTATTCCTGCACCTGTTCGGTCACCAGCGATATCACGCCGACGGGACCGGATGTCTGATCCAGTCCTTCGCCTTTTGTCACAAGGTTCCCGAGCGCCTCGAAGATCGTTCCGCCCGCGTATACGCAATATTGCCAGCTGCCGGCGATCGCCTCAAGCGGGCCGACGCGCACGGTCTCCGTGCGGTACCTGCCGCCGATGATCACGCCGATCCGCATCTTGTTTTCTTCTTCGTCAAAATACGGCGTCAGTTCCATCTGCAGCGTCTCATCACCGCGCAGCACCGTGATATCCAGCGGATCATCGCCTTCGCGCCAGGAATCGATCATGCCGATCAGCGTATCGGTGGTGCCGTCAAGCACATCCGTTCCGTTCACGCGGGTGATGATATCGCCGTCCTTCATGCCGGCGTCATGCGCGGGGCCGGACGCCGTCACGGATACGATATACGGGTCCACACCCGTCACCGTCTGCACGCCGCCGATCAGATAGAAGCAGGCCGCGACAACGAACGCCAGCACAAAATTCATCACCGGACCCATCAGGATCGTGAACATGCGCTTCCATACGTTCTGTTTCGAAAACGCGCGCGGATCGTCCTTGCTCTCTCCGGTGGGATCATCCTCACCGTAAAAGGCGCAGAAGCCGCCCAGCGGGATCGCGCGCAGGGAGAAATCCGTTTCGTACTTTTTACTTTTCCATCCAAGTATTTTCGGACCGAAACCGACCGCGAACTCGCGTACCTCGATCTTCATCAGCCGTGCCGCGGTATAGTGGCCCAGTTCATGTACCACGATCAGGATCGCGAGCATCAGGATCGCGAGCAAAACATAAAATACTGTCATCGTTCTTCTCCGGGCGTTCAGGCCATGGCCTGCCTTACCTGCAGCCTCGCCAGCCGGTCCGCCTCAAAAATATCGTCAATGGTGTCCGCCTTCAGATCAGGCAGTTTTTCCAGCGCGTTTTCCACAAGCTCCGCGATCCTGCCGAAGGGGATCTCATCCCGCAGGAACGCGGCCACGGCCTCCTCGTTCGCGCCGTTGAGCACCGTGCACGCCGCGCCGCCGGCATTCAGGCATTCGCCCGCCAGCCGCAGCGCCGGGAAACGCGCGGGGTCTCCCTTTTCAAAAGTCAGGGAGCCGAGCGCGAACAGGTCAAGCGGCCGGCTTCCCGTTGTCAGCCGTTCCGGATAGGCCATGGCGTACATGATCGGCACACGCATATCCGGCACGCCCATCTGCGCCAGCACCGCCCCGTCCGCGAATTCCACGGCGGAATGGATGATGCTCTGCGGATGCACGACCACGTGAATGTTTTCCGGAGGCATATCAAACAGCCAGCGCGCCTCCATGATCTCCAGCGCTTTGTTGAACATGCTCGCGCTGTCCACCGTGATCTTCGCGCCCATGTTCCAGTTCGGATGCTTCAGCGCGTCCTGCCGGGTCGCATTCATCATCTGTTCTTTCGTCCAGGTGCGGAAAGGCCCGCCGGAGGCCGTCAGCAGGATGCCTGTCGGTTCATTGCCGTTCGCGGCGCGCAGACACTGGAATATCGCGCTGTGCTCGCTGTCCACGGGCAGGATCGGCTTGCCCGCCGCTTTTGCCCTGTCCATCACCAGATGACCGCCGGTCACCAGCGCCTCCTTGTTGGCCAGCAGCACCTGCCGGCCGGCGTCCAGCGCGTCCAGCACGCTCTGCAGGCCGGCGATCCCCACGATGCTCACCAGCACCATGTCCGCTTCGATCTCCGCCGCGGCGGCATGAAGCGCTTCCCTGCCCATCACCCATTTGCAGAAGCGCAGATCCTCCGGGATCTCGGAATACGGCACCGGTTCGGCAAAACCTGCCAGCAGCGGCCGGAACTCGCGCACCTGCTCAAACAGCTTTTCCCTGCTGCTTCTCGCTGTCAGCGCCGTCACCCGGAACCGGTCCGGGTGCAGCCGGCACAGCTCCAGCGCCTGGGTGCCGATCGAGCCCGTCGACCCTAAAATGGATATCGTTTTCATCGTTCAGCCTCCGTTACGCACGGAAAAACAGCAGGAAGCAGTACATCAGCACCGCCATGAAAAAGACGCTGTCCAGCCGGTCCAGCATGCCGCCGTGCCCCGGGAAAAGATCCGAAAAATCCTTGATGCCGCTGTGACGCTTGACCATGGAGGCAAACAGGTCTCCCACCTGCCCCACAACGCCGCCGAACAGCCCCAGCAGCAGATACTGCCACAGTACCGGCAGCTTCGCCAGCGTAGGCGCGTCGCAGGTGATCGCCGCCGCGGCGCAGATCAGCGCGGAAGCGATCAGGCTTCCGACGAGCCCGCCGATGGCGCCCGCCACGGTCTTGTTCGGGCTCACGCCCGGGCACAGCTTGCGCCCGCCCACTTTGGTACCGACCAGCAGCGCGAAAACATCCCCGACCAGCGGCACACCGAATGTCAGCGTCAGCCAGATCACTTTCACGGCCTTCTGATCCACAAGGCTCATGGATACAAGGCAGAGGCCCGGCAGCAGCACGGTCAGCAGCGGCAGCGCGCTCAGGCTCATGTCGATCAGCTTCGGCTCTTCCCGGAAGATGATCTCGATCGCCATCAGCAGCAGCGCGGCACCGATCAGCGGCACCATGACCTTCGGTCCGAATGCGATGGTCATCGGAACGCTCGCGATCAGCGCGATCCATGTCGGCCATGATACCGGCCGGTGTCCCGCGGTCACCAGCGCGTGGTACTCCTCCCATACGGCAAAGCCGGACGCGATCAGCGCCGCCAGCGCGAATACCCAGCCGGGCAGCCACACAAGGATCACGAATAAAAGAACCAGCAGCAGCCCTGTCACTATACGTTGTGTCATTCTGTTTCCTCCGTTTGGCACAAATGGTCTTTACAGCCTCGCGCCGAATCTTCTCTGCCTGTGCGCGAAGGTCGCGAGCGCCTGATCGTATGCCTCGACCGTAAAATCAGGCCAGAGCACGGCCGGGAACGTGAATTCCGCGTACGCGTTCTGATAAAGCATGAAATTGCTCAGCCGCATCTCCCCGCTCGTCCGGATCATGAGATCCACATCCGGCTGCCCGCGGGTATACAGATGGTCGGAAACGGTCTGCTCCGTGATCGCGTTCAGCTGCAGCTCGCCGTTTTTCACCAGCAGCGCGATCTCCTTCGCCGCGAGCACGATCTCCGCGCGGCTGCCGTAATTCACGGCAATGTTCAGGTTCAGCCCGGTGTTCTTCTCCGTGCGGCGCTCCGCCTCGATCAGCGTATCGCGCTGTTTTTCCGGCAGGCCGCCCTTGTCACCCATGATGCGGATCCTGACATTCTTCGCGTCCAGCTCATCGATCTCGCTTCTGAAGAAGTCCAGGATCAGCTGCATCAGCGCGGCGACTTCCTCGGGCGAACGCTTCCAGTTCTCCGTGGAGAACGCGTACAGGCTCAGCGAACCGATGCCCAGATCATCCGTGTGGCGGATGATCTCACGCAGCGTTTCCGTGCCCTGCCTGTGCCCCTTTGACACGGAGAGCTTGTGCTTCTTTGCCCAGCGGCCGTTTCCGTCCATAATGATCGCGACGTGCGCCGGCAGTTTTTCAAAATCCGCGGCTTCACGCGGGCCTTTTCCCGGGAAAAACTTCTTCATATCCTTCAGTAACATATACTGTCCGCCCTTATGCCGAAAAATGCGCAAGTTCCTTCAGGAACCCGCGCATATTTTCCTTGTTTCATTCCGGCGTACCGTCAGGAAAACACGCGACTGTCAGTTCGTTCCCCTTCACGCGGATCACGCGGAGCGAACCTTCACGTTCTTCCTTCCCGGGAGCCGTCGTATACACGATCACCGGTTCAATGCCCTGCTTTTCCAGCAGCGGCAGCACTTCATCAAGACGCCGGCCAAGCAGATCCGTCATCAGACCTCCATGATCTCCTTTTCCTTCGCGGCGTAGATCGCGTCAACATCCTTGATGGCCTTGTCGGTGAGCTTCTGCATATCTTCCTCGGCCTTGTGCTGGTCATCCTCGGTGATCTCGCTGTTCTTCTTCAGCTTCTTGATCTGCTCGATCGCGTCCCTGCGGATGGAGCGGATGGCGACCTTGGTCTCCTCGGCGCCCTTGGAAGCGATCTTGGTCAGGTCGCGGCGGCGTTCCTCATTCAGTTCCGGGAAAACAAGGCGGATGACCTTGCCGTCATTCGAGGGGTTCAGGCCCAGATCGCTCTTCTGGATCGCTTTTTCGATCTGGGGGATCATCTTGGCTTCCCACGGACTGATCACCAGCAAACGGGGTTCAGGTGAGGAGATATTGCCAATCTGATTGATGGGTGTGGGCGTTCCCCAATAGTCGACCATGATCCGGTCAAGCAGCTGGGGATTCGCGCGGCCGGCACGCAGACCGACCATGTCGCGCTGATAGGACGCGCAGGACTTGCCCATTTTTTCCTTTGCAAGGTCCATAATATCTTTGATCATGTTCAAAACCTCCTCATGATGATAACGAGTCTTCTGCATCTATTATACCTGTTTTCGTTCCCATACGCAAGCACAAACCGGAGAACGTCGCACCGGGCTTTCGGGCGCCGCGGGGATCCTTATTTTTCCGGTCTGTACCGTTCATTGGGCACTTCATGGAACTCCATGCCGCGCAGCGTGATGATCTCACCGAAAGCCAGCCCCGCCGCGATCAGGCACAGGATAAGATAAAGCACATCCTCGCTCAGGAATATCCAGTCGCCCGATATGATACGGTATACAGGCTCGCAGACCACGGCAGCCGCGCCGGTCAGGATCAGCACCGCCAGGGATGACCGGCAGATCCTGATGACCGAGTGCATATACCTGTCCCTCGTCAGCGGCTTCAGCCGCCACGGCAGGTCAATGCTTCCCAGCGCGCCGTACGCGCCCGGGAAAAGCGCCGCCATCAGCGGAACGGCGGTATACCAGCAGCCGGATGAAGCGTGCCGGAACAGCTGCAGCCCGATCAGCGCCGCCAGGATCAGCCATGTGCCGATACCGCAGGCGCGGATCCTGATACGCGTTCCCCTGTCCGTGCTCAGCGGCACAGTCCACGGTCCCGTATAGCGCAGCCGGGTCTTCTTCCTGCCGCGCGCGTCCACATAATTCTCGCTCTGATACAGCGAGGCGAATTTCATGGTCTTCTCTCCGGGGACCCAGCTCTTCTTTTCAGAACTCATTTCAGCATACCCTTCCTTGCTGTGAAAAGAATACCGGGAGGCGATCAACCGTCTCCCGGTATTATCAGCCGCGGCCGAAAAGCAGCAGCAGAACACATGTGACAACAGCAACGATCAGCAGGACCGGCAGTCCGACCGTCAGTGTGCCGGCCAGCCACATCGCGAGGAAATCGTGTTTCTCCAGCGGCAGACCTTCGTCCTCACGTTCAGACGGTCGATCATCATTACGTTTACGCATTCTTCTCTCCGCCCGTTGTCTTCGCGTTGAACAGATACTGTCTGTTTTCATCCAGCTTGCGCTCCGGATAATGGCAGGCGCAGAAATGACCGGGTTCGATCTCCTGCAGGGCCGGCGTCACGCGGCGGCACTTTTCGGTCGCCATAAAGCAGCGCGTGCAGAACTTGCAGCCTTCCGGGGGATTGACGGGGCTCGGGATGTTGCCTTCCAGGATGATCCTTTCCTTGTCGGCGGAACCCGGATCGGTGGTGGGAATGGAGGACAGCAGCGCCACAGTGTAGGGATGTCTCGGATCCTCAAACAGCGTCTTCTTGTCCGCCAGCTCCACGATGTTGCCCAGATACATGACCAGGATCCGGTCGGAGATGAACTTCACGACGGACAGGTCATGAGAAATGAACATGTAGGTCAGGTGCTGCTGTTCCTTCAGTTCCTGCAGCAGATTGATGATCTGGCTCTGGATCGAAACATCCAGCGCGGAAACGCACTCATCGCATACAACGAACTTGGGCTGAACCGCCAGCGCGCGCGCGATGCAGATGCGCTGACGCTGTCCGCCGGAGAACTGATGCGGGAAGCGGTGAAGCATATACTCCTGCAGGCCGCACTTTTCCATCGTTTCAACGATGTACTGCCGCATCTTCGCGGAGCCGTGCTTGAAGAAGTTGTGGGTCACAAGGCCTTCCTCAATGATCTGGCCGACCGTGAAGCGCGGATTCAGGCTGGAATAGGGATCCTGGAAAATGATCTGCAGATCCTTGCGCAGACCCCGCATCTCGCCGTAATTCAGACGGGCAAGGTCGATACCGTTGTCCGCCATGGCCTCATACTTTTCGAATTCCGGATCGCCCGCGTACTTCGCCTTCACGGCGTTCAGCTTCGTCTTCAGCCCGTCAAGCGTATCCTCAACGGTCTTCAGTTCGGCCCGGACCTTTTCCGTTTTCTGTTCCAGCGAGCTGATCTTTCCGTCATATTTGCCGGGCTTTTCGGTGCCTGCTTCCGCTTCGCTCCTGTAATGCTCCAGCTCGTTGTTCAGCACCTTCAGCTGTTCACGGATCTTTTTCCGTTTTCCGTTTTCACGGTTGATCTCCCGCAGAAGCTGTATGCCTTCGGCATCGTCCTTCGCGAAGAAGCCGCCCATCACCTTCACGATATTGCTGGTGCAGGTCTGCTCCTCGCAGCGGGCGATATTCGCGCTCTGCAGCAGATAGAAGTCCGCGCCGTCCTCGCCGCCGGCTTCCTCCACGCGCTTCGCCAGCTCAGCCGCTTTTGTCTGCGCTTTATGCAGTTTGGCACGGTATTTCTTCTCTTTTTTCAGCGTATCCTCAACATAGGAGGGCGCCATTTCATCCAGTGTGGTGCCGTAATACAGCGTGCAGCCCGCGGTCTGCGGATACAGCTGCAGCAGCACACGGCCCAGGGTGGATTTTCCGCAGCCGGATTCACCCACAACGCCCAGCGTCTCGCCTTCGTAGATATCGATCGTGATATCCTCATTGGCGCGTACATACAGCTGCTGCTTCTGGAAAATGGAGGTCTTCGCCACCGGGAAATACTTCTTCAGATTAGTGATTGACAGTAATTTCTTGGTGTTCTCCACTGTTTCTCACCTCCATTTCCGGATAGAAGCATCTGATCAGATGATCGTGATCGACCAGCTCCAGCTTCGGTTCCTCTTCCATGCATTTCTTTGTGCAATACTTGCATCTCGGCGCGAACTTGCAGCCCTTCGGCAGCGCCAGCGGATGCGGCACCACACCGGGGATCGGCTCCAGACGGTCGCTGTCATTCTCAAGCCGCGGGATGGAGGTCATCAGGCCTTCCGTATAGGGATGGCTCTTATCCGGTTTGCCGAAGATCAGGCTCGCGGGCGCTTTTTCCACGACCTGACCGCAGTACATCACGGCCACGTCATCCGCCATCTCGTTGATCACGCCCAGGTCATGGGTGATAAAGATGATCGCGGTGCCTGTCGACTTTTTCAGTTCATTCATCAGCTTCAGGATCTGCGCCTGAATGGTCACGTCCAGCGCGGTGGTGGGCTCATCGGCGATCAGGATACGGGGTTTGCACGCCAGCGCCATGGCGATCATCACGCGCTGCCGCATACCGCCGGAAAGCTGGTGCGGATACTGCTTGATCACGACCTCCGGATTGGGGATCTGCACATCATACAGCATCTGCAGCGCGTGCTCATGAGCTTCCTTCTTGTTCATGCCCTGATGTACCATGAAGGGCTCGCTCAGCTGGCGATCCACGCTGAAAACAGGGTTCAGGCTCGTCATAGGCTCCTGGAAGATCACGGAGATCTCATTGCCGCGGATATGGTTCATTTCCTTGATCGTAAGCGTGGTCAGCTCCTTGCCTTCCAGCTTGATGCTGCCGCTTTCGATATATCCGTTTCCGTCCAGCAGCTGCAGGATGCTCATGGCGGATACTGACTTGCCGGAGCCGGATTCACCCACGATACCGATGGTCTTTCCCGCTTCCAGCGTATAGGAAACGCCGTTGACCGCCTTCACGATCCCCTTCTTGGTGGTAAAAAAGGTGTGGAGATCATTCACTTCTAGTAATGCCATTGTTCAATCTCCCTCCTTATTTGTCGTTGCTGGACTTCGGATCCATGACGTCGCGCAGTGTATCGCCGATGGTGTTGATGCACACGGTCGTCAGGATCAGAATGACCGATGTGAATATCCACTGCCAGGGGAAGTTGATGGCGGTGGTCGCGTTGCTGGCCTGCGAGAGCATGTTGCCCCAGCTCGGCTGCGGATAGTTGACGCCGAATCCCAGGAAGGACAGGCTCGTTTCCGTCTGCATGGACGCCGCGAAGCTCAGTGTCATATTCACAAGGATCACGGAGAAGATATTGGGCAGGATATGCTTGAAGGCGATCCGGCCTTCCTTTACGCCCATGGCCTGCGCCGCGGTCACATATTCGCTTTCACGGGCCACCAGGATCTGGGCACGGGTCAGATACGCGAACCCGGGCCAGCCCAGCACACCCAGGATCACCATGATCATGAACAGTCGCATCTCCGTTGTCATGGACACCTGCGCCAGCAGCGAGGACAGGATGAGCATGAACGGATAGAGCGGCAGAGAACCGATGACCTCGGCGATACGCATGATCAGCATATCCACCCAGCCGCCAAAGTAGCCGGAGATACAGCCGAGGCTGACACCGATCAGGATCTCGATGATAACGGCTACGGCGCCCACCGTCATGGTGATGCGGCCGCCGGCGATAACGCGCTGGAAGATATCCGCGCCCTTGTCATCCGTGCCGAAGATGAATCCCTTCAGACCCCAGCTGCCGATCAGGTCGCCCGCGTCATTGACCGCGTAGGACTGGAAGGCGCCCGTATACACCTTGGCCGCCTTGCCCAGCTTTTCGGGCACCGTTGCCTGATAATAGTGGTCACCGCCGAAAGAGTATACATTGCCCTTGTCGGTCAGCACCGTATAGTGATAGTTGCCGGATTCAACGCTGATGACCTTTTCATCCGCCGCAAGCTTCGGCATCTCAATGCTGTCAGCCAGGAAGTCGCCCGTTACGGCGATGGTGCCGTCATCCAGCAGCATGCAGATGCTCTGCGTTGACGCGGCGATCTCCACGATCTTCCTGTCCTTCATGAATGTCATCATCTTCTCGCCGGTTCCGGTCACGGATGTACGCGCCGTGGTATACAGACCCTTCACGCCGACGCTGATGCTGCTCTGCTTGCTGTCAACGCCCACGATGTAGTTCAGCGTGAAGTCGACATCCACCATGTTCGTCTTGCCGATGAACCAGTTCATGTTGCTGTAGGCCTGTTTGTTGCCCCATACATACAGCGTGCCGTCATTCATCAGCAGCGCGGTGGCCTGATAGCCGCACTTCAGCTTTTTGATCTGCGTCACATCGATCCCGCCGTTGGCGATGATCTCCGGCACGGGCTCCAGGTTCGGGTTCTCCAGCACGGTCTCGGTCCGCTCATACTGCGCGAAGCGGTTGCTGCCCCAGCCGTAATACTTACCGTCATCGCCAAAGGCAATGATATGATCCAGACCGGCGGCCACCAGCACGATGTTCGCGTCCTTCACTTCCTGCGGGATATCCGCGAGGTCGATGCCGGTGGCGCCGACCGCGGTGGAACCCCACACATAGACCTTGCCGCTGTTGGAAAGGCCTACGGAGAACGCGCCGTAGCTGTCGATCATCTTGATGTCATTCTTCAGTTCCTTAGGTACGGCGGTCATGCTCATGTTTGGCGGCATATTCTTCAGTGTGACCTCGGTATAGCTGTCGGAATACTTCGGCATGAACAGCGGGCCGATGAAGACCACAAGGAACATGAACAGCACCAGGATCACGGAAAACACCGCGAACTTGCGCTCCATAAAGCGTTCAAAGATCTGCCGCGCCGGCGTGACGATCAGTTCGCTGTCATCGGGTTTCTTTTCTTCCCCGCCGTTCTCCGCCTGCTGCTTCGCGCGCCACTTTTCCTCGTATTTCATTCCCAGTACCGAGCGGATCAGCCATCCGGAGATTCTGCTGGAAAACTTGCTCTTTTTCTTTTCCATTGTTTTCTCTCCTCCTTACTTGCTGATGCGTACGCGCGGGTCGACCAGGCCGTAGCACAGGTCCGTGACCAGTGTGCTGAACAGGCCGAGGAATGTGTAGATCACTTCAAGGAACATGATCAGGTCATAGTCCGCGGTGATGACCGCGTTGAAGAACAGCTGGCCCATCCCCTTGAAGCCGAACATTCTTTCCATGATGATCGCGCCGGAGATAATGCCGAAGAAACCGCCCACCAGGATCGAGACCATGGGCACCATGGCATTGCGCCAGGCGTGTGAATAAACAACGACCTTTTCACGCAGACCCTTGGCGCGCGCCGTCTTGATGCAGTCCAGATTCAGCGCGTCGATCATGGAGGCGCGCGTGATGCGGGTGATGGAAGCCAGTGAGGAGAACACCAGGCAGATCGTCGGCAGGATCACGTGGTACAGGGTATCCCACACCGCGGCCCAGCCGGTATAATTCGTGCCCGGTGTTTTCATTCCGCTCACCGGGAACCAGTGCAGGATCGAGCAGAAGAAAACAATGAACACGATGTAGATGATAAAGGAAGGCGTTGAAAAGCCGATCAGGGAGAAGATCTGCGTCCCCTTGTCAAACTTGCTGTTTTTCTTTGTGGCACACACGATGCCGAGCGGGATCGTGATCGCAAGCACAGCAAGCTCGGTGATCACGCCGATGATCGCGGTGTTCCGCATCGCGGGCCCGACGACCTGAACGACCGGCGCGTTATGCTCATAGGAATATCCGAAGTTGCCCTGGAATATTCCGTTGCAGTGTCCGTCATAGAAGGGATACAGACCCAGCCAGCGCAGATACAGCACAACGCTGTTGTCCGTGTCCGTGCCGTACAGACGCTGATATTTCAGATAAAGCTCATCGAATTTCGCGTCGCGTTCCTCCGCCTTGATGGAGTTCTTCAGACTCAGCATTTCAGCTTTGGCGTCAGTATACGCGCGGTTGGCCGGCATCAGCTGATACAGGTTGAACAGCAGAAAAGTCAGCAGTACGAACACGACCACCATGTAAACGCATCTTTTCAGTACGTATCTTCCCATAAGCTCAAGATCCTTTTCGGTGGATTTTTTATCTATCGTTTCTATTCCGGCCGGTCATGGCGGAACGTTTCCGAACACGCCCCGGCGGAACACGGTACTTTCGAATTTCATCAGGACCCCTGCAGGGGAAAAGGCATCCGGCGGAAACCGCCGGATGCCCAGCCCTGCCGGTCCTCAATTGAGATCTCAGTTGAGGCTCAGCAATCAGAATGATCAGTTATTGAGCCAGCAGATATCGGCGGCGTCCTTCACATAGCAGGCGGAGTAGTCCAGATAGATGGAAGGATCGATGGTCCAGTTCCAGCTGTAGTCATACACAGCGGAGTTGAAGCCGGTCGCGAAGTTGAAAGCGCAATAGCAGGGGGTTCCGGAATAGTAGCCGTAGATAGCGGTCTGATACAGTTCATCCAGCATGGGAGCGAAGTCGCCCAGCGTGTTGTAGACCTTCATGCCGATCGCGGCCACGTTCTCGTTTTCACGGAAGCCGGTCTGCAGCAGGTCGGTGAACTCGTTATCAGTGGTGCCGTACCAGTTGATGACCAGCGGCATATAATAGTCGCCGTTCACTTCGGTGGTCACATAGGTGCCGTCAACGGAATGATAAGCCTTGTCGTTCTCGTTGATCTTGTCACCGGGGATCTTCTTATAGCGGACGCCCTCGACATAGTCGGAGCCGTCAGCGGCGTATACCCAGCCGTCAGCTTCCAGCACGGCGATGGCGCTTTCGGCGGAAGTGGCATAGGTATCAAGCAGCATGCCCTGTCCCACGGCAGCCTGGTACATCCAGGAGCCGGCATAGTACGGGCCATCAACAACACCGCCGTAGCCGCCGGTGAAGTCCTTGGCGAACTGACCGCGGTTCATGCAGTAAGCGATCGCCTGACGCACGGAGACGAACTGAGCGGGGCCGTAGTCGCCGCGGAAGCCGAGCTTGCCGTAGCCGGCACGGCTGTAGTGGGTGTAAACGGCTTTGCCTTCGGAAGCATCGGCATAGGCCAGAGCTTCGTCGGTCTCTTTGCCGCCGGTGATACCGGAAATGACATCCAGGCCGCCGGCCTTGAAGTCTTCCATCTGGGTCGCGGAAACGACCTTCTTGTAAACGATGGTCTCAATGCCGGGCTTCACGCCTTCGTAGTTGCCCTTGAAGTTCTTGTTGGCAACCAGAACGGCGGAAGAATCGGTGGTGTCGAAGGACTTCACGCAGTAGGGGCCGGAATAGGGATACTTGGCATATCCTTCTTCGGTCACGTTGGTGTAGGTGTCCTTGATGATCGCGGCAACGACGTAGTTGTCGCCGTCCTTGGCGTAGAATTCATCGGTCAGGTAGCAGCCTTCGCCGTCATCCTTGATGTCGGCATCGCCCAGCACGGAGGCGGGGAAGATGGGGCTGAATCCGCCGTAAGTGATGGCATAGTAGTAGGGCAGCACATCAGCGGAGATCTGGCAGGAGAAGGTGTAGTCATCGATCAGGCGGACGCCGGTGATGACCTTGTTGCCTTCTTCGGAATCGGGACCGGTGTACTTCTGGAAGTCAGCGGCGCCGACAACGGTGGTGGCAGACACGTGTCTGGTGGAAGCCTGCTCATAAACGGGCGTATAGCCTACGCACGCGCTGATGGCATAGTCCTTGGCGGTGATGGGGGTGCCGTCGCTGTATACCAGGTCATCATAAATGGTGATGGTATAGGTGCGGGAGCCGTCCTCATTGTCCACTTCGTTGTGTTCCTTCACAACGGTGGGATTCCATACGTAGCCGCCTTCCTTGGTGGCGGAAACGGTCTCGAGGCCGTTGATCAGACCGTCGATGTCGTTATCCGCGGCGCCGGGAGAGGACTTGCCGAAGGAAGAGCTGCGGAACTGGCCGCTCAGCTCAGTGCTGTTGCCCAGGATGATGCTGCCGTCTTCCTTTTCGGAAGTCCAGTCGATCAGGGCATTGGCGGGGCTCCAGTAGGGGTTGGTGGGGAATTCCTGAACGCCCTTGATCTGAGCATTGTACAGATCATAGTACTCGTTGGAGTACAGGGGAACTTCGGGCAGCAGGTAATTCCAGCGGGTGATGTACATACGCCACCAGGCGGCGTATACATCATCTTCGGTGGCATAGTCACCGGCGGGCGTGGTGTTGTACACCATGGCCATGCTCAGGAAGTCCATGCCGAGTTCTACCATTTCGCCGTTATATTCAATATAGGCGAATCCGGTTTCGGGATCCTCGATAACGTCCGCGATCGTGATGTCTTTACCGCAGACTTCGTACAGGGACTGGTAGTCCTTGCCGTACTCATAATTGCCGAGAGTCATTACGTCGAACTCATCAGCAACGGCTGAGCACACCATGGTAGCCGCCAGTGCAAGAGCCAGAACCAAAGCAAGCAGTTTCTTCATGGTTGGGTAATTCCTTTCTTGTTATATTTTTGTCGTCGGTTAAAACGGCAAATACTTTAAAAAATAATATCATATAAAGCGTATTTTGTAAACCTTCGGCGCAAACGTTTGTTCTTTTTTTGTGCCGCGCCGTATTTCCGTTGTTTTTCACAGCAGGTCATCACGCCGGTCCGGTCTCCGGTTTTCCGGGCGGAACCGGTATAAAAAGAGCTCCCCGCCTGCCGGCGGAGAGCTCCGTGATCATGCTTGTTTCCTTACGGATATCCGGATCACTTGACGGTGCAGTACATGAAGTACTTGTATCCCAGAGGATTGGAGAAGAAGCCGTCAATGTTGTCCTTCAGCATATAGATGTCGGTGTAGAAGTACAGCGGCACGATGCAGCCGGTGGACATCAGCATATCCTCGGCGATGTGCATCATGGCATAGCGGTTGGCGGAATCGGTGCAGCCCTTGATGGCGGAGATCAGCACATCATAGGTCTCGGCCCAGGTGCCGTTCTCGACCTTCACATCCAGACCGTAAGCGGTCAGATCCAGGTTGTACATCTTCAGATCCTTGTGCCCGTCGCGGCCGTACTGCACGTCGTTGTTGCCGGACTCGCTCACCCACATATCCAGGAAGCAGATCGGATCATTGTAGTCGGCCAGCCAGCCGTTGCGGGCGATGGAATAGTCGCCGTCCTTACGGGTGTTCAGGAAGGTGTTCCATTCCTGGTTGACCAGATTCATGGTGATGCCGACGCCGGCGACCGCGTTCTGCAGGTATTCGCCGATGGCCTTGTGACCTTCGCTGGTGTTGTACAGGTAGGTCAGGCTCGGGAAGTTGGTGAACATGCAGGTCGCTTCGTCATAGTTGTAATACTTGCGCAGCGTGGCGATCGCGGCGTCCCAGTTGTCCAGGTACGCGTCGGCGCTGGTGTCGAAGTAGCCGTAGTATTCCTTGTCGGCGGGACCGGCGTTCTTATAGAATTCGCCGGTGGTGTCGCTCATACCCATGGCGACGAAGGAGGAAGCGGGGACCTGACCGGCCTGGCCGATCTCTTCAACGATGTAGTTGCGGTCAAACAGCAGGCCGATGGCATTGCGGATCTCGGCACGGGCGGCCTCAGCGGCTTCACCGGTCAGTTCGCAGCCTTCGGGCAGGATCTCTTCGTTGATGTTCCAGCAGACATAGTAGGTGCCGATCTGGCCGGCGACCACGAACTCGGTGGGATATTCGACCTTCAGATTGGCGATCTCGGAGGTGGGAACGTCGTCGATCAGCTGCCAGTCGCCGTTTTCGAAGTTGGCCAGCATGTTGTTGGCATCATCGGACAGGAAGCACTTGATCTCGTCCATCAGGATCTCGTCAGCCTTGAAGTAGTTGGGGTTCTTGGTCAGCGTGATCACGCTGTTGTGCTCCCAGGCGGAGATGGTGTACGGGCCGTTGCAGATATAGGTCGCGGGGTCGGTCGCCCAGGCTTCGCTGGCCACGACGTCTTCACGTACGGGCAGGTAGGTCGGGAAAGCGAGCAGCTCGTTCCAGTAGGCAACGGGGTTGTTCAGGGTCACTTCCAGGGTCAGGTCATCCAGCGCAGTCACAGCCAGCTCATCCGGATAGCCCTTGACGACCTCGAACATGTAGCCGTAGTCGGCGCCCAGCGCGGTGGAAGCGGCGCGCTTCCAGGCGAACTCGTAATCCTTGGCGGTCAGGTCTTTGCCGTCAGACCATTTCTGACCGGCGACCAGCTTGTAGGTGTAGGTCACGGTGCCGTCTTCATTGGCAACGGGCTCGGTGAGTTCTTCGGCGCCATTGGCGACGATCACCAGGGAGCCGTCTTCGGTCTGGGCCCAGGTGGACAGACCGGCAAACAGATGCGCGATCATGGTAGCGCCGTCAACAGCGGAGTTGAGGGCGGGATCCAGGGTGTCCGGCTCGGAAGAGAGGCATACGGAGATCGTGGTGCCTTCCGCGGAAGCGAAGCTCACGCAGGAAAGAACCATGGCCAGAGCCAGCAGGAGAGCAAGGGTCTTTTTCATGGTATTTCCTCCATTACAAAATATTTATCAATCAATACGGCGGCAATGCTCCGTATTTATTGAACAAAGGAAGCTCAGCCGATCTCCTTCAGCCGGTGGCAGGCGACAAAGTGGCCTTTCTCCACCTCTTCAAAGGGCGGCATGCTCTGCGCGCACTGTTCCGTGGCGTACGGACAGCGTGTGCGGAAGGGGCATCCCGAAGGCGCGTTCAGCGGGCTCGGGATATCGCCGGTCAGCGCGATGCGCTTGTTGGCCCGCGCGATCTTCGGATCCGGGATCGGCACGGCGGACAGCAGCGATCTGGAATACGGGTGCAGCGGGTGATCGTAGATCTCGCCCGCGTCAGCCAGCTCCACCATCTTGCCGAGATACATCACGGCGATGCGGTCGGAGATATGGCGCACCACCAGCAGGTCATGCGCGATGAACAGATATGTCAGTCCAAGTTTATCCTGCAGGTCATCGAACATATTGATCACCTGCGCCTGGATCGACACATCCAGCGCGGAAACAGGCTCGTCACACACGATGAATTCCGGGTTCACGGCCAGCGCGCGGGCGATGCCGATGCGCTGACGCTGACCGCCGGAAAACTCATGCGCGTAGCGGGACGCGTGTTCGCTGTTCAGCCCCACGTAGTTCAGCAGCTCCAGCACACGCTCCTCCCGCTCCTTCGCGTTGGCACAGAGGTGATGCACATCCAGCGGCTCAGCCACGATATCGGATACGGTCATTCTGGGGTTCAGCGAGGAATAGGGATCCTGGAAGACCATGGTCGCCTTCTTGCGGAATTCCTGGATATCCCTGTCGGTCTTCAGCAGTTTGCCGTCATACCATACCTCGCCGGCTGTCGGTTTGTAGAGATGCAGGATCGTGCGGCCCACAGTGGTCTTTCCGCACCCGGACTCGCCCACCAGACCCAGCGTCTCACCCTTATTGATGGTGAATGACACGTCATCCACCGCCTTCAGCGGTTTGGAACGGAAGAAACCGATATTGATATCGAAATACTCCTTCAGCCCTTTGACCTCGACCAACGGCCTTTCATTTCCGGTTTCAGACACGTTCGATCCCCTCCTCCCCGGTGATGATGCCGTCTTTCGCGGCGCGCCTGATGTTCATCCAGCAGCGGGCATAATGTTCATCGTTGATCCTGACACGCTCCGCCTGTTCCTGCAGGCAGATCTTCATCGCCGCGTCACACCGCGGCGCGAAGGGGCAGCCCTTCGGCATGTTCAGCAGGTCGATCGGCGTGCCCGTGATAGGCTGCAGCCTTTCGCCGTTGTTGGCGTCCGTCGGGATGGAACGCATCAGGCCTTTTGTATACTCATGGCACGGATTGTAAAAGATCTCATCGGCCGTTCCCTGCTCGCAGATGGAACCGGCGTACATGACCACGACCTCGTCGCACAGCTGCGCGATCACGCCCAGGTCATGCGTGATCATGATGATCGCCATGCCGAGCTTCTTCTGCAGGTCCTGCATCAGCTCCAGGATCTGCGCCTGGATGGTCACATCCAGCGCGGTGGTGGGTTCATCGGCGATCAGGATATCCGGTTCGCAGGCAAGCGCCATGGCGATCATCACGCGCTGACGCATACCGCCGGACAGTTCATAGGGATACTGCTTCAGACGCTTTTCCGGTTCGTTGACGTTCACCAGCCGGAGCATCTCCAGCGCGCGCTGCTTTGCTTCCGCGCGGTTCCGGTCCGTATGGAGCATGATCGCCTCACGCAGCTGATGCCCGATCGTGTAAGTCGGATTCAGCGATGTCATCGGGTCCTGAAAGATGATCGAGATACGGTTGCCGCGCACGGTACGCATCACTTTTTCACCCGCGCCGACAAGCTCCTGCCCGTCCAGTTTGATGCTGCCGGACACGATCTTTCCGGTAGGCGCGAGGATCTGCATGACTGAATATGCCGTGACCGATTTTCCGGAGCCGGATTCGCCCACGATGCCCAGTACCTTTCCGCGGTCAAGGGTGAATGAAACGCCGTTCACGGCTCTTACTTCACCCGCGTCCGTAAAGAAGGACGTATGCAGGTCTTTTACTTCCAACAAAGCCATAGGTCAGCGCTCCTTTCGTCAGGCATTCAGTTTCGGGTCGAAAGCGTCGCGCAGACCGTCGCCGAAGAGGTTCAGGGAAAGCACGATCAGGCAGATGATCACCGCCGGGATGATCAGCCGGTAGGTATAGGAATTGATGCCGTTGAGCGCGTCAGACGCCAGGGATCCGAGGGAAGGCATCGGCGCGTTCACGCCGAGACCAAGGAAGGACAGGAAGCTTTCCGTGAAAATGGCGTTCGGGATCTGCAGCGCGGTGGAAATGATCACAACACTGATGCAGTTCGGCAGCAGATGCTTGGTGATGATCCATTTCCCTTTCGCGCCGGTCGCGCGGGCGGAGAGCACGTATTCCTGCTCGCGCAGGGACAGGATCTGACCGCGGATCAGGCGCGCCATGCTGACCCAGTACAGCAGGCCGAACACGATGAACATGCTGATGATGTTGGAGCCGATCTTTTCCAGGACCGTGCCTTCCACGCTCAGCACCCGCCCGAGCACAACGGACAGAAGGATGATGATCAGCGTATCCGGCAGCGAATAGATGATATCAACGATCCGCATGATGATCAGGTCCACCTTGCCGCCGGCATAGCCGGCAATGGAACCGATGGTCATGCCGATCACGAGCACGATCAGGCTGGCAAAGAAGCCGACCGCCAGCGAGATGCGCGTTCCGTATACTACACGGATGAAATAGTCGCGGCCGTGGGCGTCCGTCCCGAAGATATGCGGGAAGATCTTCTCCCCCGCGTCGATGCGCTTCAGTTCCGTTTTGCCGTAGGTGAACGGCGCGAGGTTGTTGTATGAGCTGTCCATGGGCCGGCCGGGCGTGCTGCCCAGCATCTGCTCATAGGAATACGGCCACACCAGCGGCAGGATAATGGAAGCCAGCGTGATCAGCACCACAACGATCAAGCTGATCGTCGCGACCTTGTTTTTCAGCAGGCGCTTCACGCCGTCCCTGAAGAATGTGGAGGACGGCCGCATCTTCGTGATATATTCTTTTTCTTCAGCTGTCGCCGGTTCAAACATTTTGGGGTCCAGCTGCATGCTGAACGGTTTCTTCGTATTCATTCCGTCTTCCCTCCTCAGTCAAACTCGATGCGCGGATCAACGACCTTGTAGAGCAGATCGCTGACCAGGTTCATCACGACGATCAGAGAGGCAAGGAAGATGGTCGTGCCCATGATCATGGTATAGTCGCGGTTGGTGATGCTGGAAACGAACGCCCGGCCGATCCCGGGCACCGCGAAGATCTGCTCCACCACCATGGAGCCCGTCACGATATACGCCAGCATCGGTCCGAAATAGGTGATCACCGGGATCAGGGAATTCTTCAGCGCGTGGCCGAAGATCACCTTCGACGACGGCACGCCCTTCGCGCGCGCGGTGCGGATATAATCCTGACCGAGCACATCCAGCATGGAGGAGCGGGTCAGCCGTGTGATGTAGGACATCGGATACAGCGCCAGCGTGATCACGGGCAGGACCAGACCGGCCGCCGTGGATCCGTTGGCCGGCAGCCACCCCAGCTTCACGGAGATAATGACGAGCAGGAATGATCCGACGATGAATGAAGGCATTGAAACGAACGCGGTCGTGATCACCATGATGCATTTATCCACAAGCTTGTTCCGCTTCAGCGCGGCGACGGATCCCAGCACGATGCCGACCAGGGCTGCCGCGAAGGCGGCGATCAGGCCCAGCTTGGCCGAGGTCTTCATGCCGTCCATGATGACATCGATCACCTGACGGCCGCGCTGCTTCAGGGACGGGCCGAAATCGAACTTTGTCACGATATCCTTCAGATAGGTCACATACTGCTCCATCAGCGGCTTGTCAAGGCCGTACTTCGCCTCCAGCGCGGCAGTCGCTTCCTTGGAGATCGCTTTTTCCCCGACGAACGGACCGCCGGGCACGGAATGCATGACAAAAAAAGTCACCGTGATCACGATCCATATCGTCAGCAATGCCAGCAGTATGCGTTTAAGGATATAAAACATCAGTTTCGGACTCATTTCGGGGCACCCCTTGATCTGCTCTGTATTGGCGCCGTTCCCGGCATCCGGGCAGTCATCCGTGCACCGCCCGGATGACATACTTTCTTAAATTCTAAGCAATCGTCGGAAAAAAGCAAGCGAAAATTCAAAAACAACCAAAAAAAGGACGAAGATCCCGCGGGTGATGCTCGCGGGATCCGTCCTTAGGGCACGCGCTGCCGATCCTACAGCCTGCCGTTCATGATCGCGATGATCAGATTGCCCGTGTTGAACATCGGCGCCAGCGTGCTCTGCTCCACCAGCTCCGTGATCATATCCAGCGGCAGCATGGTCTGCAGCAGCGGCAGCAGCGCGAAGGCGATATAGCACAGCAGCAGACCGCGCAGCAGGCCGAACACGCCGCCGACGACCGAATTCAGCTGCTTCAGCACCGGCAGTTTGAAGATCACCTTGATCAGGTTCAGCAGGATCGAGACCGCGAGAAAGACCGCGATAAAGCAGACCACAAAACAGATCACATTGAGGATCGTGCCGACGATCGTCTGGCTGACATAATTGCCTACGGTCCCCTCCATCCCGCTGGGCGCGAACACCTGATTCTCCAGGTTGACCTTCAGCAGCTGATTCAGGGGATACGGGAGATCGACCCTGCTGAGCACTTCCGTGATCTTTTCGCCCGTCAGGTTGGCCACCTTCATCAGGGACAGTTCAATGTCCCCGATCCTGCTTGAGGCATCCGTATAGCTGAGCAGCGTATTGGTCAGCCCCTGATTGCTTTTGATCAGTTCAGCCAGCTTCGGCCCGAGCTTGAACGCGGCGAAAAGCGAAAGCACGCATCCGCCGGTATTCACCGCGGATGACACAAAACCGCGGTACAGTCCGATCAGGATGCTGAGCGCGATGATGCCGACAACAACGATATCAACGATATTCATAACAGATCACTTCTTCAGCTTTCTCGGGCAGGTCTTCAGCGCTTCGGTCAGAACCGGATCGTGATCGCCCCCCGGCGCGTAAACTTCATTGATGGCCTCGATCTCCGCCTTCCGGAGCGCGGGCGTGCAGTACTGGCAGCGCGTAAGCCCGGCATACGGTTCCGTGTCCAGTTCGGCATAGGTGAATGCGGCATAGGGTTCGGTCCGGCTGCTGTCCGCGTAGCAATGATCCTGTGAATGATAGGTCCCATCATTTCCGTCATCCGCGTACAGCAGCATGTCATCCGGCGGAACCGTGATCTGCCTTCCCTGCCAGTCCTCCCAGATCAGCATCTTCGTGTTCTTCACCCGGTTTTCCCAGAGCCAGTACATGTTCACGCCTTCCGGCGTCTTTTTGCGCTGCACCCGGATGCAGCCGTGGCTCGCTTTCGTGCCGAGCTTGGCCTCGCACTTCTTGTAATCCTTGCTTTTCCCGTCCCGCATCAGCGTATAGGGCACCTCATGCAGCAGATCGCCGTCATTGAACCGGATCGCGTAGCCGCAGCGCAGGTTGTCGCTCTTGAAGGTGCCGACGGCGCTGGTCAGCAGGAATTCGCCGGAGCGCGTTTCGTTGTACGGCTGCTTCGCGTTGCTCAGTCCCGTTGACACAAGAAGCGTGCTGAACAGTTTTCCGTCCATGAACAGATACAGCCGCTGCGTCAGCTTGTCGACCACGATGCCGTATTTCTGGTTCGGAACAGTCGTTTTCAGATACTTCGTCGGCACATAGCCCTGCACGAGCTTGTTCCAGTTCAGGATCGGGCTGTCATGGAACGAGGAGGAATAGCACTCGATCAGCGTCCACTCCTCGCCTTCTTCCAGTACATGCACGCCCTGCGTGATGCAGGTCACCGTACCGACGCCGGCGCTCTTGCTGTCCGGCTCCGACCGGACCACGATCTGGCTCTTTTCGGAGTATCCCTTTCCGCGGTCGAGCACCGTCACGGGCTGCATCAGCACTTCCCATACGGCAGCCTCATCCGTGATATCCATCGGCAGCGTCCAGTAGTTCAGCGAATCGTCCGTTCCTTCATACGGGCTGCCCTTCGCCGGCGTGAAAGCGGAGGCCGGCAGGATCTCAACCACAGAAAGATCATTTTCACCGGAGGCGCAGGCGGCAAGCATGCTCAGCATCAGTACCGAAAGCAGACAGATGATCTTTTTCATTCCGCCCTCCACGATCCCCGCAGCATCGCGATCTCAGCCGCGTACCCGTCCAGTTCGTTCGGCGTTTCCAGATAAAACGGAAGGTCCCGCAGCGCCGGATGCGTCATCACGCGGACGATCGCTTCCGTTCCGAGCGTGCCCAGACCGATCTTCTCATGCCTGTCCTTATGCGCTGCCAGCGGGTTCTTGCTGTCATTGACATGGATCGCCTTCAGCCGTTTCAGACCGATCACACGGTCGAATTCCGTCAGTACGCCGTCGATATCCCCGGCAATATCATACCCCGCGTCATTCACATGACAGGTGTCAAGGCACACACCGAGCAGCTCACCGCGCTCCGTCCTGTCGATGATCTCCCGCAGTTCCTCAAACCGGCTTCCGACTTCGCTGCCTTTTCCGGCCATGGTCTCCAGCAGCACGGTGGTGTGAAGCTCCGGCTTCAGGATGCCGCTGAGCATCTCCGCGATCTGCGCGATGCCCGTTTCGATCCCCTGCCCCACATGGCTGCCCGGGTGAAAGTTATACAGATTCCCCGGCGTATACTCCATCCGTTCCAGGTCGTCCGCCATGGTCCGCGCGGCAAAAGCGCGTATCGCCGGGTCGGCCGAGCAGGCATTCAGCGTATACGGCGCGTGCGCCAGGATCACATCGATCCCGTGTTCCGCGGCATATTGGCGGAACGCTTCCGTATCGGCCGCGTCCATGGGTCTCGCGCTGCCTCCGCGCGGGTTGCGCGTAAAGAACTGAAAGGTGTTCGCGCCGATGGAAACGGCTTCCTGTCCCATGTGCAGATAGCCTTTCGCGGCGGATAAATGACATCCGATCTTCAGCATATTTACACTCCTTTTCCGTCTCAGTACAGGCCGGCCATTGCCTGTGTCAGCCGTCCCATGGCGGAAGCGACCTCATTCTGCCCCGGATCTCCGGATGAGATCACCGCTTCCAGATCATTCACGGCGTTCTGTATCGCGATGTACCGGCTGTCGGAAGGATCCATTCCGCTCATCTGATCCAGCGCGGTATCGATCAGGGTGCGCGCGTCACCGATCAGCTGCATCGTTGTCGCGCTGATGCCGCCCGTATTCCCGGTGTGCACCGAGCACTGACCGCCGGAAGCGGCCGTTCCGATACCCAGATACTCCTGCAGCACCTGCTCATACTTTGTGCCGATAAATTTGTACATCGGGTGGCCCGCCGGTATGTTCACCACGCCCTTCTGCTCGGTTTCCGGGCACCACGGCGAGGCGGGTTCGCCGGTCGCGGCGCACACGGTCTGCACGGAATGCAGCTGGCAGTAGACCTGCGGCTGCGTGCCGTTCGCCCAGAGATCCGTAACCGTGCCGTAGCCCATCGCGTCATGCCGGCAGGCGTCTGTCGCCAGCTGTCCGCTCACCGCGCATGTTTCAACACGCACAAGCCCGTAAGCCGACGCGTCCCCGTCCAGGATATCGCGGTTGCTCAATCCCTTGTGCAGCTTGCTCATATATGCCTGCCACAGCGGGGCGGCCGCGCCGGAACCCGTTGATTTGCTGCTCAGCGCCTTATAGTTGTCATGCCCGATCCACAGCGCGGACGCGTAGTAGCCGGTCATTCCGGCAAAAGTGACGCCTTTCTGGTCTGAGTTGGTGCCCGTCTTGCCGGCCACGGTCTGTCCGCTGATCTTCGCGCTCGTTCCGGTGCCGCTCTTCACAACGGATTTGAGCATATCCACGATCATATACGCGGTGCTTTCGGAGAACACCTTGCGCCGCGTCGCCTGCTGCTGCTGATGCCCGTCCCAGATCACGTTTCCCTCCGAGTCGGAAATGCCCAGCACGGAGATCGGCTGCTGATAGACCCCGCCGTTCGCGAGGACGCCGTAAGCCGTTGTCAGCTGCAGCGGTGTGATGCCGCTGGAGCCCAGTGAAAGCCCGAACGGCGTCGCGTCAATGTGCCCGTCATCTATGCCCAGCCTGTGCAGATAATCAACGGAGCGTTCCACCGTCACATAGTTGAGCAGCGTATAAGCGGCTGCCGTATTGTGGCTCTTCGTCATTGCCTGGCGCAGCGTTTCCGGACCCACATACCCGTTTCCGCCGTAGTTGGTGGGCCAGGAATCGTTTCCGTTCTTGTCCTTCCAGCCGCTGATCGGCACCGGCATATTGAATGCGATGCTCGCGGGCGACGCGCCCAGTTCCAGCGCCGGCGCGTAGACCGCGATCGGCTTGATGGAAGATCCGATCGGCATCTTCATGTCCGTCGCGCGGTTCAGCGTCTTCCGCGCGGTCGGCTCATCCCTTCCGCCGATGATCGCCTTCAGTTCGCCCGTGCGGTAATCGAGCACGACGCACGCGGCCTGCGGTTCCGCGATCTCGGTATATGTTCCGTCCGAGTTGACCGACCGGAAGACCTTGTCTGACGGGTCGCGCAGCGCGGGATACTTTGACCAGTTCGAAAGGGTGTCCTGCACGGTCGTCTGGATCACGGGATCCAGCGCCAGCTTCACATGATAGCCGGCCGTACGGAATCTGCTTTCCATCAGGCTCCGGTTCTCCTGTGTGTTTTCCAGACCGTTGAGCTGCAGCATGATATCCACGACTTCCTTGACCGCGTACTCAACATAGTGCGCGTACGGATACATCGTATCATTGCCGACATCCGTGGACTTCAGGACCGTTGCCGTCTCCGGATCCAGCGCGTCCTGGTACTGGTCATAGGTGATAAACTGGTTTTCATACATGCAGCGGAGCACATAATCGGTCCGGTCATTGGTGATCGCGGCATAATCCGTGCCTTCCTTGCTGCGGGTATAGAAATTGCGCCGCGGATTGTAGTAATACGGGCTGTTCGTCACGCCTGCCAGCATCGCGCACTCGCGCAGCGTCAGTTCCGCCATAGATTTGCCGAAATAGCCCTCCGCCGCGACCTGCACGCCGTAATAATTCTCACCGAGATAGATCGTGTTCAGATAGCTTTCGAGGATCTCATCCTTTGTATACTTCTGCTCAAGCTGCAGCGCCAGATAAGCCTCCTGGATCTTGCGCTTGTAGCTCTGTTCCGAGGACAGAAGCGTATTCTTGATCAGCTGCTGCGTGATCGTGGATCCGCCCTGTGTGCCGCTCGATGTCAGGTTGCTGACAAACGCGCCGATGATGCGCTTCAGGTCAACACCGCTGTGTGTATAGAACCTCGCGTCCTCAACGGCGACAAACGCCTGCCGGAGCTGCAGCGGCACCGCCGCGAGCGAGACCATGATGCGGTTTTCCGTTCCCTTGTACTCGGTGATCAGGTTCCCGTTGCAGTCATAGATAAACGAGGTCTGCGCCTGATCGTCAAGCGCGGCGAGATCAAGCTCGGGCGCGGTATCCACGTAGCCCTTGGCGATCCCGAATACAGCGCCGGCAATGGCCAGCCCGCCCAGCACGATGAGCAGCAGCAGTACCCTGACCGTGTTTACCAGAACGCTCAGAATAAAGTGCGGCTTGCGCATCTCGGGCCTCAGAATGGAGATCGGCTCCTCCGTTTCCTCATTCCCGTCCTGTTCCTCAAGGTCCTGATCTTCATATTCATAATCATAATCGCCGAAGCCGTCATCCGGCCGGTTTTTTCTTTTACGGAACAAAGCAGCTCCTCCTGTTATACAGTACAGTGTCCGGCCGCGCCCCGCGTTTTCCCGTACACTTCCACATTCTGCATTATATCACAAACCTCATCGTGTGTCATCCGTAT
>JAUNQH010000008.1:0-53872 GCA_030536295.1 Clostridia bacterium
CCAGTTTGTCATACGTGTAATTCACTCTGCCCGTTCCGTATGTCAGCGAGGTCACACGGTTTTCGCTTTTACGGATGCGGACATGGTGATGCCTCCTTAATATATGGTCGTGTACAAAGAGTACGAAGTAAACCGGGTTCATCTATATGACGGGCGGAACTTCTGAATGATTCCATTGGATCATACATTTCTGTTCACTGCTGTTCAGTTCCGAACCGGCGGATCTGTAAGTGATCACATCAGTGGCTTGTGTTATGCGATGTTCGCTTGATATGCCCTCAAAATTGCAAAAAGAGAGATTACTGTTGTCAACACCGAAAAACTGTCAACTTTCTCCTCCAATCATGAAAAACGTTTGTCTGACAGGCTTCCCGAACGCGCGAAATATGGTATACTGAATGTAAATATCCGAAAACGGGAGGAATGGAATATGGCATTTCTGCAGGTTCAGTTTTTTTCCGAATCATTGAATGTGGCGTCGACGGTGAATGTGATCCTGCCGGAAGTGAGGCAGGGGATCGGCGTGCAGAAAGGCACGCGGCAGGAGGATCCGGATGTGCTGTATCTGCTGCACGGATACAGTGATGATCACTCCATCTGGATGCGGAGAACATCGGTGGAGCGCTATGCCGCGGGGCATAATCTGGCCGTGATCATGCCGGCCGTGAACCACAGCTTTTACTGCAATGAGGTGTACGGCGAGAAGTACTGGGATTATGTGAGCGAGGAGCTTCCGGCGGTGATGCACCGGTTCTTCCGCCTGACGGATGATCCGAAGCGGACCTATGTCGCGGGGCTGAGCATGGGCGGCTACGGCGCCATGCGTCTGGCGCTGACATATCCGGAGCGCTTCGGCGCCGCGGCCAGCTTCAGCGGCGCGGTCGATATCGTGGACGAGATCCGGTACCTGACGGAGGAACGCAAGGAAAACTGGCGCCGCGTGCTCGGTGACCTGGACACGATAGAGCATACCGAAGTGGATACCATGTATCTGGCCGAAAAGAACGCGGACGCGCCCGAAAAACCGGATCTCTACGTCGCCTGCGGCACGGCGGATTTCCTGTATCCCCAGCATCTGCGCTTCGTTCCGCAATTGGAGAAGAACGGCTGGAACGTAAAGCATTACGAGAAGCCGGACGCGGTGCACGAGTGGGGCTTCTGGGATGAGCAGATCCGCACATTCATCGACTTCATCTATGGCAGGTAAGCGGCATCATGAAAACGGTACGTGTAGTCGCGGCGGTGATCCGTGACGGCAGCCGGATCTTCGCGACGCAGCGCGGTTACGGGGAATACAAGGACGGCTGGGAGTTTCCGGGCGGCAAGATCGAGAACGGGGAGACACCGCGGGAGGCGCTGAAACGCGAGATCCTGGAGGAACTGGATACCGCGATCGATGTGCGTGAGCTGATCTGCACTGTGGAATATGATTATCCGTCATTTCATCTGTCCATGGACTGCTTTATGGCGGAGGTGGTCAGCGGAAGCCTGACGCTCAGGGAAGCGGAGGACGCCAGATGGCTGACCAAGGATGAGCTGGACAGCGTGGACTGGCTGCCGGCGGACAGGACGTTGATCGCGAAACTGAAGGAAGCTATGTGACCGGGTCATAAAGGACAGAGAGGAAACCGAATGTATATCAGATTGCTGGAGAACACTGAAAAATACGAAGCGGGAAAGATCGCGGCGTTCTGCTTCCATATGCGCGTATCGGATGAGGAAGCGGAAAAGAAAAAGGAAGAGTGCCTGAACAACCGGGATGAGCAATGGGGCGCGTTTACGGATGACGGCGTGCTGATGGGCAGCATCATCAACAACCATTATATGGCGCGCCTTTGCGGGCAGGATGTGATGTGCGGCGGGATCGGCGCCGTTTCAACGCTGCCGGAATACCGCCGCGGCGGCGCGGTCCGGGGCATTTTCGGCGAGCTGCTGAAAGCGGCCCGGGCGCGTGGTGAGGTCATTTCACTGCTGTATCCCTTCAGCCATGAGTTTTACCGCAAGTTCGGCTATGAAAGCGCGACGACCGGTACATGCTATGAAACGGAGCCTGCGGTTCTGAAACGATTTGTGTTTGACGGGCAGGCAAAAATGTGGCAGCCCGGGGATCCGGTGACGCCTTATACGGAACTGTATAATCAATGGGCGGAACAGTGGCATCTGGCTTTCCGCCGTACGGATGAGCAGATGAACGGGCAGCAGATGGGCAAGAAACCGCTCCGCGACAGACGATTCTGCTGGCTGCTGACGCCGAAGGAGGGAGGGAGCCCCTTCGCGTATGTGCTCGCTGACGATGTTTACCATGAGCCCGACGCGATCATGAATGTGAATGAAGCCGCGTGGACGAACGCGGAAGGATTCCGGGCGGTCCTCGGCTTCCTGGGGCGCTTTGGCGCCGATTACGGTACGATCCGCTTTATGAATATGCCGACCGGCATCGACCTTGCGGCGCTCAGCGGAAACGCGTACGGTGTAAGCACCAAACCCGCCAGAGCCCAGATGCTGCGCGTGATGAACACGGAGATGCTGCTGCGGGTGATGTGCCGCGGCAGGAACGCGAAGTTTACGATCAGCGTGACCGGCGATGAGCAGATCGCGGAGAATAACGGCATCTTCCGCGTGGCGGGGGATACCGTGACGGCCGCGGAAAACGCGGTGCCGGATATCACAGCGGATATCCGAGCCCTGGCGCGCATGGCCTGCGGGGACGCGGAAATGGCGGAGATCCTGCTGCGGCCGGATGTCACCGTGACCGGCGCTGTATCGGAAATGAGCAAGGTCTTTTTCAGACGCAATGTGTATATCGGGGACCATTTCTGACGAGCGGAGGCATGATATGGCTGAGATCAGCTGGGAGTTATTTGACCGCCAGGTGCAGGAATGCCGGATGTGTCCGCTGTACGCGGGCGCGAAGAACAAAGTGCCCGGACAGGGCGACCGGCAGTCGCCGCTGATGCTGATCGGCGAGGGTCCGGGTCAGGTGGAGGACGAGCAGGGACTCGCGTTCGTGGGTCCCGCCGGGCAGCTGCTGACGAAAATGCTCGGGGCCGTCGGGCTCCCGCGAGACAGGGTATATATCTGCAATATCGTGAAGTGCCGCCCGCCGCAGAACCGCGTGCCGGAGCCGACGGAAGCGGACGCGTGCAAGCTGCATCTGCGGATACAGACCGCGCTGATCCGGCCGAAGGTGATCCTGCTGCTGGGCTCCACCGCGGCGAAGAATACACTGGATCCGGAATTCCGGATCACGCGGCAGCGCGGGCAGTGGTTCGAACGCAAGGGCGTATGGATGATGGCGACCTACCATCCCTCGGCACTGCTGCGTGACGCTTCCAAAAAGAAGGAAGCCTGGGCGGATATGCAGACATTGCGCGATAAACTGAAGGAACTGGGGCTGTATGAAGATCTGCCGGGTTACGGGCAGGAATGATCAGAGGAAGAGCGGGCTGCGGCCTGCTTTTCCGTTATAGAAGAAAGATTGATGTATGCGCGGGTCCGCTGTCGACACGGATCGGCGGAAATGATACAATACAGGGGATATCGATCAACGGGGAGCATGTATGAAACTGATTCTGAAATATCTGCGCAAGCACTGGGGGATCTTTCTGATCTCGACATTGTTCCTGACAATGGAAGCGGTGGCTGATCTGATGCAGCCGACATTCATGTCAAAGATCGTGGATAACGGCGTCCGGAACGCGGATACCGGACTGATCCTGCTGTACGGGCTGATCATGCTCGCGATCGCCGCCGCGGGCGCTTTCTGCGCCGTGATGCGGAACAGGTTTGCCAGCAGGACATCACAGACCGTCGGCAATGAGCTGCGCCTGGACATGTACCGGCATGTACAGGAACTGTCCCTTGAGAATATCGACAGGCTGCAGCCCGCGTCCATCATTACCCGCATGACGAATGACGTGACACAGATACAGGATTTTATCGCCAGCATGATGCGCATGATGGTCAAGGCGCCGATCACCGGCATCGGCGCGATCGTGCTGATCATCATCCAGACGCCGCGCCAGGCGCCGGTGATGGGCCTGATCCTGCTGATCGCGGCGGTGCTGATCTGGTGCAATATCCGGATCGGCTATCCCAAGTTCGATCTGGTGCAGAAGTGCCTGGACCGGCTGAATCGGACCAGCCGGGAGTTTCTGACCTCCATCCGCGTGGTCAAGGCTTTCTCGGCCGAGGACCAGGAACGCGAAAAGTTTTCCGACGCGTCCGAACAGCTGGCGGAGGCAAACAGAAAAGCGCAGCAGATCATGGCAGTGTTCACGCCGCTGATCAATCTGGTGGTGAACTTCGGCATCGTGCTGCTTCTGTGGGTCTCGCAGAATCAGGATGAAGCGCAGATCGGCCGCCTGATGGCGTCCGTCAACTATATGACGCAGGTCATGTTCGCCGTGACGATGATCGCCAACGTGATGAACACGGCGGTGCGCGCCATGGCTTCCTCCGCGCGCATACAGGAAGTACTGGATGAACAGCCCGCGCAGGATATGGCGGAAAGTACAGAAAGACCTGAGATCCGCGGCGGCATCGCGCTGGAAGACATGAGCTTCACATATGCCGGAGCGTCGCGGCCGGCACTGAAGGATATCGGATTCGCGATCGAAGCCGGAACGATGCTGGGCATCATCGGTCCCACGGGCTCCGGCAAGACGACGCTGGTGAATCTGATCCCGCGGTTCTATGACGCGACGGAAGGGCGGATCCTGATCGACGGGACGGATGTACGGAAGATGGAGCCGGAGCATCTGCGGAAAGCTGTCGCGGTGGTCTCGCAGAAGGCGCTGTTGTTCAGCGGCACGATCCGTGAGAACCTGAAATGGGGCTGCGCGGACGCGACGGACGAACAGATCCGCGAAGCGGCGCGCATTGCCTGCGCCGATGAATTTATCGAAAAAACGGAAAAGGGATATGACACCGAGCTCGGGCAGGGCGGTGTGAACCTTTCCGGCGGACAGAAACAGCGCCTGTCCATCGCCAGGGCGCTGCTGTGCGATCCGCGCATCCTGATCCTGGATGACTGTACCAGCGCGCTGGACGCGCAGACCGAGAGCAAGGTGCTGGATCATCTGACGCGCAAACGCGGTGAAATGACGGTGCTGCTGATCAGCCAGCGCATCTCCACCGTGATGCGGGCGGACCGGATCCTCTGCCTGGATGACGGATGCGTGCAGGGCTTCGGCACACATGACGAGCTGATGCGTGACTGCCGCGTGTACCGGGAGATCCGGCATTCGCAGATCGGAGGCGGTGAAAATGAGTAACAGACCGAATGCAGTGCCGCCGGCCAATATGACAGGCATTACCCGCGGGGGCCGGGGCGTTTTCGTGAAGCCCAAAGACTTCAGAGGCACACTGCGCCGGCTGTGGGATCTGACCCGCGGCAAGCGGAACGGACTCGGCTGGATCCTGCTGCTGTCCGCGCTGGCGTCCGCGGCTTCCATCCTGTCGCCGTATCTGAGCGGCAAGGCGGTCACGGCGATCAAGGACGGTTCCCCGGTCAAATTCCTGCTGCTCATGCTGCTGCTTCTGTATTTCGCGGACTGGCTGGTGAAGCTGCTGCAGAAGCTGCTGATGGCGACTGTCGGTCAGCGCGTGATCCATCATATCCGCAATACGCTGTTTGACAGGATGATCCGGCTTCCGCTGGCCTTCTTCGATGAGCACCGGCACGGTGAGCTGATGAGCCGCCTGACGAACGATATCGACAATATCAGCACTACGATCTCCAATTCGCTGACGATGCTGATGACATACGCTTTCACGATCGTCGGCATTCTGCTGATCATGCTTGTCCTGAGCCCGCTGCTGACGCTTGTGGCATGCGTGTCGATCATCCTGATCGTGCTCACGACGCGGTTCATCACGAAGCGCACCCGGAAGATGTATGCCGAGCAGCAGAAGGACCTCGGCGTTCTCAACGCGCAGATCGAGGAAGGCATATCCGGACTGAATGTGGTCAAGGCGTTCTGCCATGAGCGGGAAATGGAAAAGGTCTTCACGGAAAAGAATGACCGGCTGACCGCGACCGCGATCCGGGCGCTGATCATGTCCGGCTATCTGATGCCCATGATGAACGTGATCAACAATCTGAGCTACGCGGCGATCGCCGTATTCAGCGGTGTGATGTATGTGAAGGGGCAGATCGCGGATATCGGCCTGATCACCAGCTTCCTGCTGTATGTGCGGCAGTTCACGCGGCCCTTTGTGGAGATCGCGAACATCTATAACAGTTTCCAGACCGCCGTTGCGGGCGCGGAACGCGTGTTCGACATCATGGACCGGGAGACCGAGCCGGAGGACCGGCCGGATGCGCTGCCGTTTACCGATCCCACCGGTGAGGTTGAATTCAGGCATGTGCGGTTCGGATACTCGCCGGAGAAGGAAGTGCTGAAGGATATTTCCCTCTCCGTGCCCGCGGGCACGCGGATGGCCATCGTCGGCTCCACGGGCTCCGGCAAGACAACACTGATCAATCTGCTGACGCGGTTCTACGATGTGACGGGCGGGGAGATCCTGCTGGACGGACATAACATTAAGAATTACAGGATGCATGACCTGCGCGAGGCTTTCGGCGTGGTGCTGCAGGATACGAACCTGTTTGCCGCGTCCGTGCTGGAAAACATCGCGTACGGTGATCCGGAAGCATCCCGTGAAAAGATAGAGGAAGCCGCGCGGCTGGCCGGCGCGGACGCGTTCATCCGGCGCCTGCCGGACGGATATGATACCGTGCTGGAGCAGGGCGGCGCGGAGCTGTCACAGGGCGAACGGCAGCTGCTGACCATCGCCCGCGCCGTGCTGGCGGATTCGCCCATCATGATCCTGGATGAGGCAACGAGCTCGGTCGACACGGTCACGGAGCAGAAGATCCATCACGCGATGCTGGCAATGTGCCGCGGACGGACATCCTTCATCATCGCGCACCGGCTCTCCACCATCCGGGATTCGGATAAGATCGTTCTGCTGGAGGACGGCAGGATCGCCGAGATGGGCACGCATGATGAGCTGATGGCGCTGGGCGGCCGGTATGCCGGCATGTATCTGACGCAGACCGGAGCATGCGCGAACGGGTAAAATACTTGACAGAAGCGCGCGGCGCGTGTATCCTTGGTGACATTATTCAGACAGGAGGTGCCCGGTATGGCTCAGGCGTATCTTTTCGGACAGGTGCTCGGAACTCATTCCTTCTATCTGCGGGACGGTTTCCCGGTGGAAGATGAGTATTCCGAGCTTGCCAATACCTACTTCCTTCCGGGCGGCGAGACCGGCTCCGCGGCTACGGTGCTGGCATCGCTCGGCGTTCATGTGAAGATGGACGGTACCCATATCGGCACCGAAGTCGCGCCCATGCTGCGTGCCTTCTACGCGGACAAGTGCGTTGACCTGTCCTCTTTGTATTTCGATCCGGATTATCAGGGCCTGATGGATTATGTGCTGGTATCCGGGCTCAGCCGTACGCCGATGGGCACATTCCAGCAGCTGTATGAGCTGGGTATCAAGCGCTGGAATATGCCGCGGGAGACGGATATCGCCGGGGCGGAAGTCGTCGCGATCGATCCCTTCTTTCAGGAGGAAACGCAGGCTGCCGCGGAGATGTGCGTGAAGCACGGCAAGCCGTATGTGACGATCGACTGCGCCCATGATACCTACCTGCACAGCCATGCGGCGGTGAATGTCGTTTCAAAGGAATGCCTGGGGAATGATTACCGCGGTGTGCCCAAAGAGGAAGCGGCGGAACTGCTGAAGGAGCATTCCGACGGCCTGACCATCGTGACCACCGGCGCGAACGATATGCTCTACGGCAGAAAAGGGCAGGCGCTGAAGCGCATGAAGCCCTTCTCCGTTGAGGTGCGCAGCACGCTGGGCGCCGGGGACACCTTCAAGGCGGGCTGCGTTTACGGCCTGCTGCACGGGATGAATGATGACGAACTGGTACGGTTCGCGAGCGCGTGCTCCGCGGTCGCGATCACACGATATCCGCTGCCGCTGTATCCTCCGAAGCCTGAGGAAGTCGCGGCGCTGATCGGCCGCGGCGTGTAAGCGGAGGAGATACGGCGGCGTAAAAGTCCCTTTGATGAACGGATCAGACAAATGAATCGGAACGGCGCGGCCTGTTTTCCGGAAAACAGGCATGTATTTGTTTTTTATATTTTGAATCGGGAGGAATGAGATATGATCCGGCTGGCAGTTGCGGAAGATATAGATCGTGTGAATGAATTGCGGAAGATCGTGAATGATCTTCATGTACAGGGGCGCCCGGATATTTTCAAACCGGGCTTCGGTGAGGAGATCCGCGCTCATGCGGCGAACTACCTTGAGTGGGAGAATAATGATATCCTGATCTGCGAACGGGACGGCGTCATCTGCGGGTTCGTGATGGTGGATTATATCGAAAAGCCGGAGAACGCGTACAACCTGGCACGAAGGTTTTATCACATAGCCGAGATCTGTGTGGATCCCGCGTACCGCAGAATGGGCGTCGGCCGGGAAATGATGGAATATATGAAAGCGGACGCGAAGAAGCGGGGCTTTGACCGGATCGAACTGGATATGTGGGAGTTCAATGACGCCCTGGATTTCTATGAGGCAATCGGTTTCAGAACTTACAGGAGGTATATGGAATATGTATTTGAAGATGATTGATCACGAAGATACAGATAAGATCTGGGCGTATCTGACCGCGGTCCCGGAGGATGAAAACGGATTTATCAACAACTGTGCCGGAATGCCGCGGGAAGGTTTTGAAGACTGTATCGCGAAAATGATCGCTTCCCGCGAGGGAGAAGAATTGCCGGAAGGATATGTGCCGGAGACGTTCTATATCCTGTGGGATGATGACGGAACGCCGGTCGGCCAGTTCCGCCTGCGGCACTATCTGTGTGAGAGCCTGCGTACAGGCGCCGGCCATATCGGCTACAGCATCCGGGACGGATACCGCGGCAGGGGATACGGCACGGAGGGACTGCGGCTGCTGCTGAAGGAGGCGGAGCATCTGATCCCCGAACCGGAAGCGTATCTGCGCGTGAACAAAGACAATCCTGCTTCCCTGAAGGTGATGCTGCACAACGGAGCCCGGATCGCCGGGGAGGATGAGGAACACTATCTGACCCGTATCCCGCTGCGTGAAGGTGACCGCGAACCGATCTTCTCCTCGGAACGGATCGATTTTGTGCGGCTGACGCCCGAGCTGACGGATGATTACGTGACCATGGTGAATGACGCGGAAACGAGCATGGGCATCCGCAACGAAGCGGTCACCATGACCCGGAACGAGGAGATGCTGTGGGTCGCGAAACAGCGGACGCAGACCGACACGCTGTTTTCCATGCTGGAAAAGGAAACCGGCAGGTTTATCGGCAACATCGAACTGTTCAACAAGGAAGAAAAGCACGCGACCCTGGGCATCTGTCTCACGCCGGAGATGCAGAACCGGCATTTCGGCACCGAAGCCATACACGCGCTGCTGGATCACGGCTTCCGGAGATTCGGATATGATGAGATCCTGCTGGACGTGTTTTCAACCAATCAGCGGGCACTGCATTGCTACCGGAAGATCGGCTTCGCACAGACCGGTGAAACGCCGATGACCGCGCCGGACGGAAGCCCGATGACGGAGATCCATATGACATACCGGCGGAACGCGTAAGTAAAAAACGGCAGGCATATCCTGAAAAACGGATATGTCTGCTTTTTTGATTGACACGCGGGGCGGAATGTGGGTAATATGCAGACAGATGATGCACGGAAATATGAAGGAGAATGATTCTGATGCAAAAGGCTTTTAATGAAATGACACTGCAGGAGCTTGTCTGCCATGAGGGGCATGAGTGCGCCTGCGGCAGGCATCATGCCTGCGCGATGAAATATCTGAAGATCGGTCCCGGCATTCTCAACGAGGTGCCGGAGATGCTGCGGGCAGCGGGCAGCAGCAAGCCGTTTATCCTGTATGACAGAAACACCTATGAGGCGGCCGGCCGCCGCGTGCTGGCGATCCTCGACGAAGCTGGCGTTCCCTATTCCGCGTGGGAGATCCCGGAACGGGAAGGCAAAAGGATCGCGCCGGCGGAATGGGAGCTCGGCAGCTGTGCGTTCCATTTTGACCCTTCCTGTGACCTGATCCTCGGCATCGGCAGCGGGGTGATCAATGACCTGTGCAAGTGCCTGGGGAAAACGGCCGGGCTCGATACGGCCATTGTCGGCACGGCGCCGTCTATGGACGGGTATGCTTCGGATTCAGGTTCCATGGAGGTCAACGGCATCAAGGTATCGGTCTACTGCAAGGCGCCTGCCGCCATTCTGCTGGACACGGAGATCCTTGCAAACGCGCCCATGCGGATGCTGGTAGCCGGCTTCGGCGATATGATCGCCAAGTATATCGCAATCTGCGAATGGCGCATATCCGCCATGGTGACCGGGGAGCATTACTGTGAAGGAATTGCCGGAATGATGCGTACGGCGGTGGACAGGATCATGAAAGCGGCGGACGGCATTCCGGCGCGTGATCCGGAAGCGATCCGGTATATCGCGGAAGGGCTTGTGATCTCCGGTATCGCGATGGCTTATCTCGGCAACTCACGCCCCGCGTCCGGTCTGGAACACTATTTTTCCCATGTGTGGGAGATGATGGCGATGGAACGGCATAAACCCTATGAGCTGCACGGGATCCAGGTCGGCATCGGTACCGTGCTGACGCTGGACCTGTATCGGGAAATCAGAAAAACCACACCGGACCGGTCCGCGCTCGAGGCGGCAGTACAGGCATTTGATGAGCGGGAATGGCTTGAGGATATCCGACGGATCTTCGGCAGCTGCGCGGATGAGATCACAGAGATCACGGAGAACGCCCGGCTGAACAGCGCGGAAAAGCGCAGGACGCATTTTGACATATTGGAAAAGAACTGGGATAAGGTGCTGCGGATCATTGCGGAAGAACTGCCGGACCCGGATGAGATCACGGCGGCCGCGGAACGCATCGGCATGCTGACGCGGCCCGGAGAGATCGGGATCGGGCGGGAGGATACCGTGATGGCGTTCATCGGCTCCAGAAACCTGCGGAACAAGTATCTGACTTCGACTCTGATCTGGGATCTGGGCCTGACGGACAGGTTTGCCCGCCTGGCCGGCCAGTGAAAATGACCGGTCAGGGTGATACGGACAAAAGAAAAGCGGGGGTTCGGTCAGCGAACCTCCGTCTGCTTTTTTTCAAGGCCGTGTATCCAGTCGCTCTTCAGCAGTACCGCCAGAAAAACGATGGTGCTCAGCGTCCAGGTGATCGGATAGCACAGCGCGATGGCGCGGTACTCGGACCATACGCGGACGATCAGCGTGACATAGACCGTACGGACAACGCACCAGAAACTGAGCATGGTCGCCATCGGAATGAACGCTTTGCCGCAGCCGCGCAGCACGCCGGCCGCGCAGTGGCTGAACGCCAGCAGGAAATAGAACAGGGTAGTGGTGCGCGCGTGGATCGCGCCGTAGCGGATCGCCACGCTGTTGGCCGTAAATAATCCGATGACCTGCGGCGCGAAGATATTGAGCAGGATGCCGACGATCTCGGCGCTGATCATGCCGCAGAGAATGCCGAATACCGCGCAGCGCTTTGCACGGTTGTATTCCTTTGCTCCGAGGTTCTGGCTGATAAAGGTCGGCAGGGACATGCTCATGCAGTTGACCGGCAGGAACACAAAGCCCTCCACCTTGGAATAGGCGCCCTGACCGGCGATCACAAATCCGCTGCCGGCTTCGTACAGCTGATCAAACATATTGATATTGCCCTGTACCACCATGTTGCCGATGCTGATCACAGAATTCTGGATCCCTGTGGGAATGCCCTGCGCGAGGATCTCGCGGATCATTCTTCCGTTGGGCTTCAGGTACTGCAGCTGCAGGCGGCTGTCATCCCGGGCGCGGATCATGCGGATGATACACAGGATACTGCTCATGACCTGCGCGATCACCGTGGCAATGGCCGCGCCGGCTGTGCCCATATGGAAAACAGCCACGAAAAGCAGGTCCAGCGCGATGTTGGTCAGGCTGGAGATGATCAGGTAATACAGCGGATGCTTGCTGTCACCCAGGGAGCGCATGACGGACATGCATGTGTTGTACATGATCACGCCGGTGATGCCCGCGAAATAGATGGACAGATAGGTCCGGCTGTCCGGAAGAACGGACGCGGGCGTGTTCATCCAGGTGAGGATCGTCGGGGTGAACGCGAGCCCCAGTACCGTCGCGACCGCGGAAAAGATCAGCGCGAGGAATATATTGTTGTATACGGCCGCGCGCACATTTTCCGTACTGCGCATGCCGACATATTTTGAAATGACCACGCCGCCGCCGATGGCGGTGCCGTTGAAGAAACCGACGATCAGGAAAACAAGGCTTCCCGTTGATGTGACGGCGGCCAGTGCCGTATCGCTGCCGAAATTGCCGAGCACCCACGCGTCCGCGGTATTGTACAGCTGCTGCAGAATGAGACCGAACAGCAGCGGCGCCGCGAACCTGAGCAGCCCGCGGCCGACCGGTCCCTTCGTCAGATCCATCGCGGTCGATCTCATGCTCCCGTCCCCTTTACAGTCATCATCCGCGGCAGTATATCACATGCCGCCTTTTTTCGCAAACCCAACCTGAAACAAACCTGTGAGCGGGTGCCGGCCATGCTTTTCGAAAACAGAAGATACCGGCCGCCTGTGCCGGCTGCCGGTATGTCTTCTTTTGATAATGCTGTTTTTACCGCGTGTCAGATCCCGAATACCCGACGGATGTTCTTGCTTCCGCATTCCGGACATTCATGCAGCATGCGGTTGCAGGGCATGAATTTGAAGTAGCCGCAATCCGGACATTTCTCAATTGAGAAGTACTTGAATTTGATGCCGCCGGTCACCTGCTCCAGTTCATTTTCGGTCAGTATTTCGGGTCTGTTTTTCATGATCGTATTTTCCATTTTTTGATCCTCCTTTTTGTTCATGTGACTTTTCAGAATCTGTTAGTGTTTCTTTCTGTTTCCCGGAATTCCGTTATGCCGGTCATTCCGCGATATAATCCCATACGAACACGCAGTCCGCGCCTGCGTTCTCTTTGCTGTCGGTCCAGTGCACGGAACCGTCTTCCGCAAAGGTGAGCGTGCCTTCGCCGTCCGTGTAGACGGAAGAGATGGTTTCGTTGCCGGCTTCATCATAGGTGCAGATCCGTTTTTCGCAGCCGGTGTAGGTCACTGTGAATGTGTCCGGATCGACAACACCGGTGAACATCCATTCAACGGTCTCAAAGGCGCTGTTTGCCCACATGATCGTCACATCAGCCAGGTCTTCTTCCAACGCCGCGATGTTCATGGTCGCGCGTTCGCTGGTTTTATCCACATAGAAGCCGATGATGTTCATCGCGGGGTTCTGTCCGTCCATGTCTTCATCGGGCACCGGTGAAACGCCGATATTGAGCGTCTGCACATCCAGCAGTTCGGCGGAACCGTCAAGCGCGGCGTAGATATAGACCAGCGCGTAGAAGGTGTCCTGTTCGGGGGTGACCAGTGTGGCTTTGCACAGCAGGCAGTAGTTGAGACCTGCCACGACCTGCGTTCCCAGCAGGGCGACCGGCTCATAGCTGACGCCGGTGAACTCCGCGAATGCCTTGTCAAACGCGGCGCGTGCCTCGTCTGTTACGGCCGGATCTTCCGGCGCGTTCCATCCGCCGGCGAGGAAAGGTGATTCTTCCGCGAAAGCGGAGATACAGGTCAGGGCGAGCATGAGAGCAATAACAGCGCAAACGATCTTCTTCATTTTGATTTCCTTCCTTTCCATTTTGTGTTTCCATGATATCAGACGGAGCAGCCGGTGTTTTTGTTCCGTCCGGTTTTCCGTATCTTGCGGAACATTTCCTTTCCGCGTGTAAAGAATAACATACGGTTCGTTGCAAAAACGTTGCAGGCTGAAGATTATTTTTTCATTTTTCCGGAAACGGAAAAACACCCCGCGGCACCGGCCGGAAAATGCCACCGCGTCAGAGGCGGAGCCCGGTTCCGTATGTACGGGAAAATATGGCGCGGGGGATATCCACATGCCGGCGATTGTGATAAAATAAAAAGGAATCCGCACTGCGAGGGACCTGTTATGTATTTTATCCTTGAATTGCTGGGTACAGTCGCTTTTGCGATCTCCGGCACAATGGTCGGTGTGCAGGCGCATATGGATATGCTGGGCACAACGGTGCTCGGCCTGACCACCGCGGTAGGCGGCGGCATCATCCGGGACCTGCTGATCGGGGTCACTCCGCCTGCGGCGTTCCAGCATCCGGTTTACGCGCTGGCCGCGATCGCGGTATCCCTGATCGTGTTCATTCCGCCGATCCGGAAACGGATCAATACGAATGCCATGATCCTGATCCTGGTCGATGCTGTCGGGCTCGGCGTGTTTACGGTGACCGGCGTGCAATCCGGCATAGCATTCAGCAATCCGTTTCTGCAGATCTTTCTGGGGGTCGTGACCGGTGTGGGCGGCGGCGTGCTGCGGGATGTTTTTGCCATGCAGAAGCCGGCGATCTTCGTACGCCATTTTTACGCGATCGCCAGCATGATCGGTGCAGCGGTCTGCTATTTTCTTTTGAGTGTGAATGAAAACGCCGCGATGATCGCCGGCATTTCGGTGATCGTCGTGCTGCGTATTCTCGCGGCAGCCTTCAGATGGCATCTGCCGAAAACATGATCAACAGGGAGGAAAACAATATGAAGCTTTACAGGAATGCCAGGCTGTTTCTGAACGGAAAGTTCACGGAACCGGACTGCTTATACGCGGAGAACGGCAGGATCGCGGCGATCGGTGAGACCGATGCCGCGGCGGATGAGATCATCGACCTGGAAGGCGATTATCTGCTGCCCGGCTTTGTGGATGTGCATATCCACGGCTTCCGCGGGCATGATACCATGCGCGGTGAGGAAGATGTTCGGTTTATGAGCCGCGAGCTGGCGAAGGAGGGCGTCGCGGCGTTTCTGCCGACAACGATGAGCGCGTCTGCCGAGGATACGGCGGCAGCACTGGCGGGTATCCGCGCCGTGATGCAGGACCCGGAAAAAGACGGGGCGGCCGTGCTCGGCGCGCATATGGAGGCGCCGTTCCTTTCAGCGGGACGGGCCGGCGCGCAGCCTGTCTGTTTCTTCGCGGATCCGACGGAGGAAAACTGGGAGAGATATACCGGCGGCTGTGAAAGCGTCGTGCGTATGATCACCATGGCGCCGGAAAGGGAAAACGCGCTCGCGTTTATCGGATATCTGACCGCGCGCGGGATCACCGTGAGCCTGGGGCATACGGACGCGGACGCGGAATGTGTGCATGCCGCGGCCGACGCGGGCGCGACGCATGTGACGCATACCTTCAATGCCCAGACGCCGATCAATCACCGCAAGCCCGGCGTGCCCGGCGCGGCGCTGACGGATGACCGCCTTGTATGTGAGTTCATCGGGGACGGGATCCATCTTCATCCCGATATCGTGCGCCTGCTGATCCGCTGCAAGGGTCCCGAAGGCGCTGCCGCGATCACGGATGCCATGGAAGCCGCGGGCATGCCGGACGGCTGCTACGAGCTGGGCGGACAGCAGGTGTTCGCGAAGGACGGCGCGGCAAGGCTGGCGGACGGCACACTGGCCGGCAGCACGCTGACGCTGGGCCGCGCGCTGCTGAACCTGATCCGGTTCGGCATTCCCGCGGAGGATGCCGCGGCAATGGTGACCTCCACACCGGCGCGGTCGGTGGGAAATACGGAATACGGCGTGATCCGGATCGGCGCGCCGGCCGTGCTCGTACGGCTGAGCAAGACCCTGGACAGCGTATCGCGCGTCTGAACCACAGCAGTGATATGATACGGAACGGGACCGCCCATACAGGCGGCCCCGTTCGTTTGTTTTCGTTTGTCTCTGTTTTTACGGCGTGGAGGGCGCGGGCTTCCGGAAAACAAAGCCGTAAAGGTCGAAACAGCTGCCGGGAAGGAATACCAGTGAGACCGAGCACATGCCGCCGGGAACGCGGATGGGGAAGGATTGTTCCGTGCCCGCGTCCCCGCGGAACATGGCAAGCTCCGTCAGGTTTTCGCCGCGGTCATTTTCCATACGGATCGTAACGGCATTTGTTTCCAGCGGTGTGTTGCCGCGAAGAACAAGCTCCGCTTCGCCGGCATTGCCGAAGTCCATTTCGTTCCAGACGAGCGTGACATTGTTGCCGATGCCGAGGATGCGGTCGCCTTCCTTCCGGAAGGCATCTCCCCAGACGCCGTCGGCATCCGCCGCGGTCTGCGGCCTGAAAGCCCGGCTCATTCTTTCAAAGCGGAATCCCTTCAGATGCACCTTGTCGGTCATGGAAAAGCACAGCGTATGCATGCCGGTCAGCACTTCGGGGAGCTCCCACGTCTCCTCCTGATAGACATTCCAGATGCTGGGCTTTTTATATTTCAGCACGGTGAAGGGTCTGACACCGTTCTGACGCGGGTCATCAAGCCATACGGTGATCTCATGCTCCTCCCCGTCAAGCGCGAAAACGGGCATGGTGACAGTGCCGCTTCCCGCTTTGCCGAAGTCGACGCGGCTGAATCCGGCCATGCTGTATCCGTCCCGCGCGAACGCGATGCCCTGTTCATTCCCGGAGCCGATCTCGCCGTCGCTCAGGTCATACAGGCCCGCGCTGACAAAACTGTAAGGATCGAATGCCGCGCTGCCGAACCCGTGCGCCGTGAACTCAAGCTGGCTGATCAGTTCCGGATGATCGTCCGCGTTTCCGCTCAGCGCCCGCAGCAGGAAAACGCCGTCACCCCTGCCGGTCACGAACACGCGGTCCTCCGTGACGCGCAGCACCGCGGACGGTGTTTCGATCCCGGATTCATTGGTGACCTGCCAGCGGATCGGCCGCGGAGCCGCGTCCGCGGGAAACAGCTGCCATCCGAACGCGCATTCGGGATGGTCGGGCGTAAGCTCTGTGCTGCCTTCCGGAATCAGGCCGATGCGGCGCAGACAGATCTCATTGCCGGCGGTCTCCGGTATCTTCTGCAGGCAGCTGACGCCCGGAACGCGCGGCGCGGGGCGTACGGGGATCTCCAGACGGGCACCTTCGCGGCCCGGACTTTCGGCTTCGATCGAAATATTCTCATCCGTTCCGTCGGAACCGACGATCAGCAGCAGCTTTCCGCCGAACAGACGCCTGCTGGCGCTTTTGTATTCTTCCGTATCGGACGGATCGCCGTTATCCGTACCCAGCAGCCTGCCGCCGCCGCTGACGCGGATATTGATCCGGTTCCGCGCGTTTTCCACGGGATGACCGTTTTCATCCTCTATTGTGACGGTGATGAAGGTGATGTCATGACCGTCCGAAAGAATGGATCCGTCTTCCGCGGAAAGCCTGAGCTGTTTCCCGTCACCGGGGGTGAAACGGCTTTCCTCACGGAGCAGTGATCCGTTCCGGTCATAGGCGCGGGCGGTGAGAACGCCGGGACGGAAAGGGACCCGCCAGCATGGCATGCATTTTTCCGTGTTTCCCCGGATGACCTGCTTCCGGCCGAGACTTTCACCGTTCAGAAGCAGCTCGGCTTCCGCACCGTTTGTCATGACATTGACGTCGATCATCTGACCGATGTTCCAGTCCCAGTGAACGCCGATGTGGATCATCGGCCTGTCTGTCCACTGACTTTGGAACAGATAATACATATCCTTCGGGAAACAGGCCGTATCCGCCAGCCCGAAATAGCAGGACCGTGTTTGGTACGGGGTCGGTTCCCCGATGTAGTCGATCCCGCTCCACAGGAACTGTCCCATGGAATACGGGTTATGAAGATCATCACATATCAGGCCGCAGGGATCCTTCGCACCCCAGGAGCTGGTGCTGTTTCCGAGGGATGAGCACTGCAGGTCGACATCGCTCAGAATGCTCTTGCTTTTCGGAAAATGATAGATGCCGCGGCTGAACAGCATGCTGCCTGTTTCGCTGCCGTAAATGACCCAGTCCGGATGCTTCGCGTGGTGGGCGTCATAATATTTCTCGCCGTAATTGTAACCGGGGATCCGGATATCCTCCGCGCAGCGCTGGGCGCCCTCCCACGGCATGTAGTTGGAGCCGAAGGTGACTTCCGCGTGCCCGTCCGGATCGTGCTCCCTGACCTGACGCGCGAGCATGAGCATCACCTGCCGTCCGCGTTCATCCGCGTGCATATCGTAGATCTCATTACCGACAGACCACATGATCACGCATGGATGGCAGCGGTCACGCCGGATCCACAGCGCGACATCCTCCGCCTCATGCGCGGGAAAGAAACGCGCGTAGTCAAACTCCGTCTTGCTGCGCTCCCACATATCGAAGGCTTCATCGATAACGAGGATGCCCTCCCGGTCGCAAAGATCCAGCAGCGCGGATGCCGGCGGGTTGTGGCTGGTGCGCAGGGCGTTCACGCCCATTTCCTTCATCACGCGCAGCTGGCGGGCGGCCGCTTTCGGATGAAATGCCGCGCCGAGGCAGCCGAGATCATGATGCAGGCAGACGCCCTTCAGCTTTGTGTGCTCGCCGTTCAAGAAGAAACCGCCTGCCGGGTCAAAACGCAATGTACGGAATCCGACATGCAGCTGCTCGGTCTGCTCGCCGAAGGTGACTGTCAGCGTATACAGATAAGGATCGGCAACGGACCATCTGCGGACGGAAGAAGCATGGAGCACGGCCAGCGCTTTTCCGTTTTCCGCTTCCGCGGACGCTTTGCCTGTTACGGCACCGTTTTCGTCGGCAAGGACCGCGGTGAACGTGCCGGCGCCGGCGGTCTCCGCGCTGACGCGCAGCTCCCAGCCGGTATCCGTTTCATTCGTGATGACATAAAGGCTGTCCGGGATCAGATGCTTTTGCGGAAGCGTGACCAGATGTACATCCCGGAAGATGCCGCTGCCGGAATACCAGCGGCTGTTGGGGCTGCGGTGGCGGATGTGGACCGCCAGCTCATTATCCCCGTCCCGGAGCCTGCCGGTCAGATCGGCATAAAAGGCGGTATATCCGTACGCGTGGGATGTGATGATCTCACCGTTGAGCAGTACATCACAGTCCATGTATACGCCGTCGAAATGCACGAGGCAGACCGGCGCGGAGCAGACGCTTCGCGGCAGAACGCGCCGGTACCACGCGTCGGCGGTCTCATACAGATCATGCGCCTGACCGATCAGCCAGTCATGCGGCAGGTCAACAGCCTGCCATTCCGCTTTGAAAGCCTGTTCCGGGGTGCTCCCGGAAGGAAGCTTGACAAAGGACCATCCGTCATTGATCAGCTGTTTCATAGTGGGCTCCTGTATAGTTCATGTTATTGACCGGTCTCCACGTTCCGCGGAACCGTGCAGTACGTATCCCTGCGTACAAATCATATCATATGCGCGGTTCATTTGTACAGTGCGTTATCCCGTCGCGGGCGGTCGGAAACGAAACGTGCTTTGCATTTCCGGCACAAATATGATACAATAAATACAAATATGATCGTTTTGTTTTTGGAACTGAGGAAAGGAGAAGAAAGATGCTGAATAATGTCCGTGAACTGACTGACGAGGAACTGCACCCGGTCGCCGGCGGCGTTTCATCCGCCGACCGCTGGATCCGTCCGGGAACATATACCCTGAAGCCCGGAGATGATCTGAACAAAGTCGCGATCAGGTTCGGAACCACCCGGAATGAGCTGCTGGCGCACAACCGCGGGATCGGGACGGCGGAACAGTGCAAGCCGGGTGATATGATCAATGTACCGTCCGTATGAGACCTGCATTTTCGGTTCACGCTGTCTTCACCTAATGTTCATGCGGCATAGCTTGATTTGGAAGACGCGGGCGGTTATACTTTTGGCATGAAGGAATCAGGGGTGAAACGGATGAAGCTGCTGATCGTGGATGATGAACCGGGGATCCGGACGCTGATCAGAAAGTACGCGCAGTTTGAGGGCTATGAGACGGAAGAGGCGGAGAACGGGATGTCTGCCGTGGAAATGTGCAGAAACCGTAAGTTCGATCTGATCATTATGGATGTGATGATGCCGGAACTGGACGGTTTTTCCGCCGTGCGCGAGATCCGGAAGAATGACGCGACCCCTGTGATCATGCTTTCCGCGCGAGGCGAGGAATATGACAGGATCCACGGCTTTGAGCTCGGGATCGACGATTATGTCGTAAAGCCGTTTTCACCGAAGGAACTGATCATGCGCGTGAATGCCGTGCTGAAGCGCGCGGCGCGGACGCCGGAAAATGAAAATGCGCTTGAGTTCGGCGAATTGCGGATCGATTTTGTCGCGCGCCGGGTGACCGTGGAAGGGAAAACGGTCGATCTGAGCCCGAAGGAGTATGATCTTCTGTTCTACATGGCCAAAAACTGCGGCATCGCCCTGACGCGGGAGAAGCTGCTCAGCAATGTATGGGGCTATGAGTTTTTCGGGGATGACAGAACGCTTGACACGCATATCAAACTGCTGAGAAAACAGCTGGGTCCGTGCGCGGACAGGATCACCACGCTCCGGGGAGTGGGGTATCGCTTTGAGAAATAAACGAAAACTCGCATATCGTGATGAGACGATACTCGGCCGGGTCGGTATCAGAACCAAGATACTGACCTGGCTTGTTGTACTTGTTGCGTTTGTGATCTCACTCGTCTGGCTCTGTCAGATCGTGCTGACCTTTGATATCTATAAAAACTATAAAACCGAACAGATAACGGCTGCCGCGGATATCATCGCGGACAATATCGACAATCCGGAACTCGCGATGCTGTGCGACCGCCTTTCCGGTGACAGGGATATCTGTATCCTGCTGCTTGATGATCACGGCAATGTACGGATCTCCGCCGATCACGTACGCTATTGCCTGCTCCATCATATGAGCGGCGAACAGCTCGCGGAACGCGCGAAAAAAGCCGCGGAATCCGGGAGCCCCGTGGTCGAACTGGCGAATGTGATCCCGTTTATCAATGATCAGTACAGCCCGGAAAAATTCCGCGGAAGCGTGCCGAAGGACGACGGCGACCGGGGCATGAGCATGCTGTATGTGCGAAAGGTCAACTTTGGCAGAAGTGAGGGGACGCTGTTTCTCAATGCCCAGATCACACCGTTCGGAACGACAGTGAGAACGATGCGGCGTCAGTTTATCCTGATCTCCTGTACCGTTCTGCTGATGACGATCATTCTCGGCTTTTTCATGTCCAGGAGCATATCCGAACCGATCATCGAAACGAATGAGGCCGCGAAGCGTCTTTCGGCTTTCCGGTACGCGCGTCCGCCGCACAGCGGAGGGTACAGGGAGATCGCCGAACTCAACGATACGCTTGTGCGGGCGGCTGAAGATCTGAGCCGTGTGGAGGACCTGCAGAAGGAACTGATCGCGAACATCAGCCATGACCTGAGAACGCCGCTGACAATGATCGGCGGATACGCCGAAGTCATGCGGGATATACCCGAGGAGAACACGCCGGAGAACATGCAGATCATCATTGATGAGACCAGCCGTCTGTCATCCCTGGTCAATCAGGTGCTGGACTACTCGCGTATCCAGTCCGGAACGATGCGGCTGCAGCCGGAAGAAATGGATATCACGGATGAGACCGGGCTGATCATACAACGGATCGCGAAAATGACGGAAAAGGACGGATACACCATCTTTTTCAGTCCGGAGACGCGTTTTACCGTCAGCGCGGATCGCGACGCTTTCGGACAGATCGTGTACAACCTGATCGGAAACGCGCTGACTTATACGGGCGATGATCATATCGTGCGCGTTTCGCAGAAGAAAAACGGCGGAAAGGTGCGCGTTGCCGTATCGGACAGCGGAAAAGGCATTCCGCCCGGCGAACTGCCGATGATCTGGGAGCGCTATTACCGGACAGCGGACACACACCGCAGGGCGGTCATCGGGAGCGGGCTCGGGCTGAATATCGTACGCGGGCTGCTGGAAGCACATGGCGCGCCGTATGGTGTTGAAAGCGATGAGCGGACAGGGACCACCTTCTGGTTTGAGTTCGACATCATCCGGGAACAGGACGGGCAGTGATCTCTTTTCACTTTATGTTCACACAGTTTTTTCTTATTACTGACAGAAATATGGTATACTGCGTATTGTAAAATCTTCATGCGGCGGTGATCGAATGAGCAAGCTGATCGGTATTGACCTCGGTACGACAAATTCCTGTGTATCCTTTATAGAAAACGGCCGCGCCGTTATCGTTCCGAATGCCGAAGGCGGCAGGACAACGCCTTCCGTGGTGGCATTTACGAAATCCGGCGAGAGGCTCGTGGGTACAGCCGCCAAGCGTCAGGCGATCACGAACGCCGCCGGAACGGTGATCTCTGTCAAGCGCGAAATGGGCGGCGACAAAAAATACAACATCTTCGGGAAACAGTATTCGCCGCAGGAGATCTCCGCGATGATCCTGCGGAAGCTGAAGACCGACGCGGAGGAATATATCGGTGAAAACGTGACCGATGCCGTGATCACCGTGCCCGCGTATTTTTCGGACGCGCAGCGCCAGGCGACAAAGGACGCGGGTCTGATCGCGGGGCTCAATGTTCTGCGCATCATCAACGAACCGACGTCTGCCGCGCTGGCTTACGGGTTTGATAAGGAACAGCCGCGCAAGATCATGGTCTACGATTTCGGCGGAGGCACTTTTGACGTTTCCGTTCTTGATATTGACCGTGACGCGATCGAGGTACTGTCAACATCCGGCAACAATCATCTCGGCGGAGACGATTTTGACCGCTGTATTGTCGGCTGGCTGCTGGAGGAATTCAAAAAGCGGAACAAAACCGATATCTCGCGCGATATCGTTGCCATGCAGCGGCTGACGGAGGCGGCGGAAAACGCGAAGATCGAGCTGTCATCCGGAAATGAGGCAATGATCAACCTGCCGTTCCTGGCTGTCGCGAACGGTGTGCCGCAGCATCTGGAATGCAGCCTGACGAGGGCGCGCTTCAATGAACTGACGGAGCATCTTGTGCGCGCGACGGAGGAACCTGTGCGCCGTGCCGTGCGGGATGCCGGCATTCAGTTCAGCGATATCGACAAGGTGCTGCTTGTCGGCGGCTCCACAAGGATCCCGGCTGTGCAGGAGGCCGTGCGCAAGATGACCGGTCATGAACCGTCACGGGATATCAATCCGGATGAATGTGTTGCCATGGGCGCCTGCCTGCAGGGCGGCGTGCTGACGGGCTCCATCAACTCCATTGTGCTGATCGATGTGACGCCGCTTTCGCTCGGTATCGAAACGATGGGAGATGTGTTCGCGAAGATCATCGACCGCAACACGCCGCTGCCCTGCCAGCACTCGCAGGTGTTCACAACAGCCGCGAATTTCCAGACATCGGTCGAGATCAATGTTCTGCAGGGTGAGCGGGAGACCGCGTCACAGAACAAGTCCCTCGGCAAATTCCGCCTTGAGGGGATCCGCCGCGCGCTCCGCGGGATACCGCAGATCGAAGTGACGTTCTCGATCGACACGAACGGCATCGTGCATGTGACTGCGAAGGACCTCGGCACGAACCGGAGCCAGGACATCACGATCTCGGGAAGCTCCAATATGAGCAGGGACGAGATCGACAGAGCGATCCGGGACGCGGAGAACTACGCGAAGCAGGAAGCCGCGAAGAAGGATCGCCAGAACGCGAAGGATCAGGCTGAGACCCTGCTGGCCGAGGCCAAACGCGCGGGAAAGAAGATGAAGCAGGAAGACCGCGAACAGCTTGAGCGGGCTGCCGCGCAGCTTGAATCCGCGCTTCAGGACGATGATATGACCCGTGCTGAGCAGGCGAAGATCGAACTTGAGCAGATCCTCAGTACCTGCGGCAGGTATCGCGGTGAAAATAAAGGCAGCAACGATGACGGCTCCTATGATGTATAACAGGTGAGATATGTTCGGATATATTGTTCCCGCGTTCTCCGCGCTTTCGGAAGAACAGAAGGCATCATACCGCGGGTATTACTGCGGCCTGTGCGGCGCACTGGCGGAAACGACCGGCAAGCCGGGCCGGCTGACCCTGAGCAATGACCTGACATTTGTTTATTTACTGCTTGACTCGCTGTATGAACCGGCATATGATGAAAAACGGGTACACTGCCCCGTGCATCCCGTAAAGAAGCAAACGGTCATCACTTCGGCGGTGAGCGGCTACTGTGCCGATATGAATCTGCTGTTGACCTGGTACAAGCTGGCCGACCAGTACGAGGATGACGGGAATCGTTTCGCGCGTCTGACCGGGCGGAAAATGGACGGCCTGATCGGTGAGATCACGCGGCGGCATCCGGAGCGGTCACTCGCGATCGGAAAAGCGGTTCATGAGATCAATGCCCTGGAGAAACAGATCACGGCGTCGCAGCAGCGGCCGGATGATCTGGACCGCCTGTGCAACCTGACCGGTGAGATCCTGGCTCAGCTGTGCCTGTATAAAGAAAACGATCCGTGGGGCGATCTGCTCCGCGGTCTCGGATCCTCGCTTGGGCGCTTCATCTATCTGATGGACGCTTATGATGACCTGAAAAAAGACATCTCACGGAAGAGATTCAACCCGCTGATCCCGTATATGTCCAGACCGGATCTTGATGCTTTCACGCATGACACGCTGAATATATTCGCGTCAGAAGCAGCCGGATGTCTGGAGACGCTGCCGCTTGAAAAGAATCTGGATATTCTGAGGAATATCGTATACAGCGGTATCTGGCAGCGATGGGCGGCTGTTCATTCCGCGGCGGGCAAGGAGAAAACACATGACGAATGATCCTTTTTCGGTCCTCGGTGTATCCCGCGGCGCGACCGAGGACGAAATCAAATCGGCATACCGGAAGCTGGCCAAGAAATACCATCCGGATCTTAATCCGGGCGATAAGTTCGCGGAGCAGAAGATGCGTGAGATCAACGAAGCCTATGCCGAGGCGCTCCGCATCAAACGCACGGGAACAGGCAGCGCCGGCAATTCATCCGGCGGCTACGGCAGCTACGGCAGAGGCGATCCGTACGGATCCTATGATCAGAGGAATTCCTCCTATGACCGGAACGGATATTCCTCATCCGGACAGGGGTACGGCGGAAACGGCTGGGACGGATTCAATCCTTTTGCCGGATTCGGATTTGATCCTTTCTCATCCGGCAGCGGACGGACCACACGGTTTCGCCCCGCGGGACGCAATTACCGTTCACCGGAGCTGGAGACCGTGCGCCAAAGCATTCTGGCGGAACGGTATACGGACGCCATCGACCGGCTGAACCGGATCCCGTATCATGATGCCGACTGGTATGCCCTGTACGCGCTGGCAGATGCCGGCCTCGGAAACCGCAGTTCTGCGCTGGATCACGCGAGAAACGCCGTGCGCCTTGCTCCGGATGACCGTGAGTACAATGAGCTGCTGTCGACCCTCGAATCCGGGAGCCGTTCCTATGAACAGCGGCAAAGCAATATGGGCTTTGATCTGAAATCGTTCATCTGTTCCAACCCCTGCCTGACATGCTGCCTGGCAAACACGGTGCTGAACTGCTGCTGCATGGGCGGCGGCTATCGTTACGGAACATTCTGCTGCTGAAAATACTGAACAGGAGAGAATAAAATGCTTCAGAAGATCAAAAACGCGATCATTCGTTTTATGAACGGACGCTACGGCCTTGATAATCTCGGCCAGTTTACATTACTCACGGGCCTTGCCGTCAGTATCCTTTCGTCGATCCTGCAGAGCTCCCTGCTGAGCCTGATCGGGTTCGCGCTGTATGTGATCACCCTGTTCAGAATGTTTTCGAAAAACAGGGATAAACGCAGGCAGGAAAATATCAAATACATGGATATCACCGGAAATATCCGGCCGAAGATCAGGCGGATCTTCGGAAACGTCAAAACGCGTGTCTCCCAGTTTATCAAACGCCTGAAGAACAGCAAGGAGTACAAATACTTCAGATGCCCGGGCTGCAAAGTGCTGCTGAGGAAAAAAAGATCCTCCGAAAAGAAGGAGATCACCTGTGTGCGCTGCGGACATAAGTTTGTGAAATAACGGAAAGCGTCCGCGCCGCACCACTGTGCCGTGCGGACGCTTTCACGCGGAAACACTGTATTCTCCGGCAATGAACGATTCATCAGGGAAGGAGGTGAATGAATGAAGATCACCATGAACCCTGACGCGGAGATCGTTAAGATCGTCAGGGAGGGTCTGAAGCGGACCGGCGGGTACTGCCCGTGCCGCATGGAAAAAAAGGAAGAATACAAGTGCATGTGCGAGGAATTCAAATCGCAGATCGCGGATCCTGATTTTGAGGGATACTGTCACTGCATGCTTTACTATAAATCCAACAAGGAAACATCCGAAGGAGAAGATCAGAATGGCTGAGATCACGATCACAAAAGAAAATTATGAAAATGAAGTACTGAAGTCCGAGCTTCCCGTTCTGCTGGATTTCTGGGCGCCCTGGTGCGGACCGTGCAGGATGCTGGCGCCCGTGATCGAAGAAATAGCCGATCAATATGAAGGCAGGATCAAAGTCGGCAAGGTGAATGTGGATGAGGAAGGGGAACTTGCCGTTATGTTCCGGGTGGTGAGCATTCCGATGCTGGCTGTGATCAGGGACGGGAAGACCGTAAGCACATCCGTCGGCTATATGCCGGCTGAAGAAATTGAGCAAATGCTCGAAAAAACGATTTAAGGCAAGGGGGAAAAACAAATGAAAACGTACAAATGCCTGGTTTGCGGAACGGTCTTCGAGGCAGAGGAAGGCGCTGAACCCGTTTGCCCCAAATGCAAGGTGCATGGGGACAGGATCATTGAAGTGAAAAAGGCCAATCCCTATGAAGGCACACAGACCGAAAAGAATCTGCTGGCCGCTTTCGCGGGTGAATCCCAGGCGCGCAACAAGTATACCTACTTTGCGTCCAAGGCGAAGAAGGAAGGCTTTGAGCAGATCGCGGCCATGTTCCTGAAGACCGCGGATAATGAGAAGGAACACGCGAAGCTGTGGTTCAAGGAACTGAACGGGATCGGTTCCACGGCGGAGAATCTCGGTGCCGCCGCGGACGGAGAGAACTACGAGTGGACCGATATGTACGAGGGCTTCGCGCAGACCGCCGAGGCGGAAGGCTTCACCGAACTGGCGGCGCGTTTCCGCGCGGTGGCCGCCATCGAAAAGCATCACGAGGAGCGCTATCGCGCCCTGCTCCGCAATGTGGAGGCCCAGGAGGTCTTCGCGAAGAGTGAAGTGAAGGTTTGGGAGTGCCGGAACTGCGGGCATATCATCGTCGGCACAAAGGCCCCCGATATCTGCCCGGTATGCGCGCATCCGCAGGCATATTTTGAGATCAACGCCGAGAATTACTGATGATCCCGATAACCGGCGGCGCCGTCTGAAGACGGCGCCGCTTTTGCGATAAGCGTCGGGTTGTGAAAAACGGAAGATGAAAATCCGGATTACAGGGAGAAGACCCGCGGGATATAATGTTTTTGTCAGAGGGAGACATACTCCGGCGGACAGAATGGAGAAGAAAGTATGAAGAAACTGATTCGTTTTATGGCTTTCATGCTGATCGTATGCTGTTGTTCATTTTCCGTTGCGGAAGAGCATTCCGCGGTGAGGATCGTATACGGTCAGAGCCAGATGGGCCGGGATCTGGAATGCTGGCAGGTCGGCAGTGAGGACGCCGCCTGCTCCATGCTGATGGTGTTCGGTATCCACGGCTTTGAAGATATTTATGATCATGACGCGGATATTCTGAAGGAGATCGCGGAAAAAATGATCAGTCATTATGAAGAGCAGACTCCGGCGGCCTGCCTGTATATCATTCCTTCCGCTAATCCGGACGGCCTGATCGACGGCGTGTCCAAAGACGATTTCGGGCGCCTGACAGCTGCGCAGATCGATCCGAACCGGGATTTCCCTGTCAGATGGAGCGAAAACTCCAAAACGAAGAACCTGCGGAACCGTACGGGAACCAAGGCGTTTTCATGCCCGGAAACACGCGCGATCGGGCTGTTTACACTATCGCATGATCTGAATTGGGGCATTGATGTGCACGGTTACATCAACGCGGTATACGGCACCGGTCAAATGGCAAAATCATTTGCCAAAACCATGAATATGCCGAAAAAGCAATGGAGTTCCGGCGGCATGATGTGTGAATGGTTTGACGCGGTCCTGGATGAGGGGATCATGATCGAACTGCCGTCATTCAGATATAATGAGGCCTTTGACCGCGATGCATATATTTCCGAATATGCGGAAAAACTGATCACATCCGTGGACACATGGCTCAAACTGAATACGGCAGCCGAATAAACAAGGGGAGACAGCGCTGTGCCGTCTCCCCTTTGTTTATCCGGCATACATCATCTGTGATGTCCGGATCTGTCAACGGTATGTATGTGTGATCAGAATTCAGCCGGTGGGATCACCGTCATGCCGGTGATCTGACAATCAGGATAAGCATCGGCGTTGTATGCGCAGATCAGGTTCAGAATGCTGTACTCAAGCCCGCCGTCGCGGTCAAGCCGGACATACAGCAGCGGCTTTTTATCGGCGCCGCTTTCATCGGAGCGGGATCCGGACAGGCGGAAATCGACTGACTGCCCATTCAGCCTGATCCGGATGATGCTCTCGGTCATCCGGGACGCCCCGGGTGTATCACTGCCCTTGAAATGGTAGACGATCGTATTCTCCGCCATTTTTTCATAGAGGACGGAATCATCTGTTTCGGTCAGTACGCCTGTATTCAGATCATACAGGAAACAGCAGGTGTCATCCGCGCTTCTTCCGAAATAACGCATGATATCCGGAGAAAAAATATCCTTATCCGGCAATAACGGCAGCTGATCCAGGTTCTGATAGGGACCGTTTTTTTCCATATAGAAAGTGCTTCCCGTGAGCAAACGTTCCCAGTTGCTTCTGAACCGGGCTGCCGTCATCCCGAAACATGGGACCAGACCGGTTTCGGCATCGGCTGAAGCTGATGCCGGAACCGGTGACGGCTCTGCTGTCGGGGTCACGGTCGGTTCCGCTGCCGGCTCTGCTGTCGGGATCACAGTCACAGTTACAGTCGGCTCCGGGATCATCACGGTCGTATTCGCGGCAGGATCGTCTGTGAATTCAAGCGGGGGAAAAGGCGGAACGGGTCTGACCGCTATGATGGCGGCTGCTCCGGCAAGCAAAAGGATCACAACCGGGAGAATGAACTTTTTTGTCTTCGGACGTGATCCGCGGTCGGAGATCACCGTCTCCTGTTTTGGCTCTTTCAGTGCCTGAAGGGCTTTTTTCATATCGGATGCAGAAGCGTACCGATCTCCGGCTTTATTCGCGCATGCTTTCAGAATGATCCCCTGAAGTTCCGGAGAAACATTGGCGGGCGGCGGCAGTTCATCGCCCGAGATCCTGCGCGCGAACGCGTCGGCACGCTCACGCGCGGACACGATCTGTTTGCCCTGCGGCAGGAACGGCAGCCTGGAACCGTTGCTGAGCCAGTACAATACCATTCCCAAAGAATAGATGTCCACTCTGGATGCCGAATCGATATCCGTTTCTTTCAGAACCGCGTTGTATACCTCAGGCGCCATATAGTTCGGCGTGCCTTTGCGTGACAGCCCCGCGGTCAGCTTTTCAAGATTCCTGGCGACACCGAAATCGCCGAGCTTATAGTCCCCGCGGCTGTTGATAAAAATATTCTCCGGTTTGATATCGCGATGCACGATGTTGTGCTCCCGGCAGATCTCAAGCGCGCTGCACATATCGGTTCCGAGCCGTATGATCTCATCCTCATTCATGCCGTCCAGCGCCACTTTCCGGACGAGCGGCGTCAGCAGCTCCATGCGGATCAGAATATACCATACCATACTGTCGGGGGAGTGAATGACTTTATAATCGTCGATCGTGACGATATTCGTGAATCCCTTAACGGAATCCATCAGCCTGATCTCATTTGTATAGTCTTTAACAACATTTTCGTAATAGATATACGTCTGCTCTCCGGTCAAGCCTTCAGCCCGCAGCTCCTCGATCTCACCGCAGCTCCGGGGGATCTTCGTGACCTTGACGGCCGCGCAGGAGGTGCCGACGAAGTCATTCCGGACCGCTTTATACACTGACCCGAAAGCACCTTCGCCGAGTTCTTCGGTCACTTCCCATTCCGGCCATGCTTCGCGTATCAGATCCGGATATTCTTTATCCATTGAGAAACGCTCCTTCCGTGAATCATACAGGCTGATGCGATACGACTCAGTATGACAGATCTTCAGTTGCAAAAGCAAATGCCGCGACCCATCCGAAGCGGTTGTCGGCGTACTCTACTTTATACCATATATTATCCGTCTGAAACGCGACAGCGACATCAAGGATCTCGTAGCTGCGGCCGGCGGAAAGCTTTCCGACATAGGGCGATTTGCTGTCCGGCTGCTCACGGATATTACCGCTGCTCAGCGCGTATGCCTGCTGGCCGAGCGCATGATCACCGATCTGTTTGGCAATGGCTTGCCGTTCCACGTTGGAAAGCGCCGCGTGCTGCGTTTTTTCGCCGGATGAAATGCTTTCCTGCGGAACGGGAACACCGGCTGTGTCTTCTTCCGGTCCGGATCCGGTGCCGCTTCCGGCGGTATCCGTTTCACTGTTCGATACGGGAGATCCGGACTCCGGTTCCGTCTCTTTCACATAGATGAATGAAAATTCTGAAAGTATGCTTTCACATGTCAGCATATCATATTCCGCTTCAATGGAGTTCTCCGGGCAGATATAGCCGGGGATCTCTTTCGCGTAAACGACACGGGAAGAGGATATGATCTCTTCGTACATGTCCAGAACGGTGCCGTCCTCCGTGACGCACCGGATGCTGATCTTTCCGGAAGGCTTTTCCGTCAGCACGGAGCAGCCGGATGTACCGGAAACAGACCAGGATGCGTCACTGTCCCAACAGACGAATACATCTCCGGACAAATATGCTTCGATATCGGCGGCATTCATCGGTTCAATGGTGACCGCGCATACACCGCAGCGGCTGAAACGGATAAAAAGAGGATCTGATTCATAGATCATGCCCTGATGATCAGAAGCGGACGGAGCCCATATAAGCTGTTCTGTATTTTCACTGTCCGCCCAGCTGCCGCTGACATAATAGTATCCGTGACGCCGGTCGGGTACGGTCTGATCGGAATCGTCTCTGCGTGTTTCAGCCATTCCCGGCACGGATTCCAGACAGATCCAGGCAGCATCCGGACCGGTCCTGACATAAAACGTAACACTGCCGGAAACGGAACCGGAAATCGATCCGGCTGATGCCGGCAGACAATAAATGCACATCAGCAAAAAGATCAATATGACAGATGTTTTGATCGTCCTGCCCATTTTGTCCTCCGTTTGTCATAAACATGAGAATATCAGACAGCATTGTACCTGCTGTCAAGTATATCAGATAAAGCACTGAATGTCGAGCGGAGAACCGGCATCGGATATGATCCGTCTCCGGCAGCGTACAGATCATCTGCGCAAAGGATCCGCATATGAAAACGAAAAGTGAAAATCCGGATTACGGGAACAAAGACGGGACGGATATAATGCCATTGTCAGGAGGCAAAAGACCTCAGAGGACAAAATAAAGGAGGAAGTCACATGCGTAATTCTGTTATTAAAAACCTGATCGCGGTATCCCTTGTACTCGTTATTCTTTTCGCCTGCGGAACGGTCCTGGCGGAAGTCACACAGATCAGAACGCTCGAACGCGGCGTATCTCTCCGTACAGCTCCCTGGGTGGAAGACGGAATCAAGATCCTCGGTATTCACGCGAATACAACACTGGATGTATACGGCGAGACCAATGGATGGTACTACGTATGCTACAAAGGCAACTGGGGATATGTTGCCTCCTGTGATGAAAACGGCCGCGCCCTGGTAACGGTCGTTCTGAACGCCCGCGATCACAGCGGCAATTATGACCGCAGCGGCAATTACGGATATGAAGTTGAGTTTTCCGAAACCGATTACAGCGGGATCCGGATCCGTACGCTGAGCCGCGGCGCGTCGCTCCGTTCCGATCCGTGGGTGGGAGACAATAACAAGCTTTGCGGTGTTCACGCCAACAGAACACTGGATGTCTACGGCGAGGTCAACGGATGGTACTATGTTTACTATGAAGGGTACTGGGGATATGTCGCTTCCCGCGACCAGAACGGAAACGCGCTGGTGACCGTGATCCCTGATTTCAGGTAATATGACGGAAGAAAACTTTTCCGGCGGAAACAGCCCATGGACCGGAGAAACGGGTGATTGTATGATCACCCGTTTTCTGATATGATAACAGATACAGTAACTGTGTACTGATCCGGGTGCATGGCGCGGGAACAGCCGGTTCCCGTGCCGCATTCCCGTAAAGGAGGCAGAACAAAAAATGAAAAAAGTGCTTACTGCCGTGCTGATCCTGGTGCTGGTATTCGTCATCGGAACGGCTTCCGCCATGAACGTACCGCTGAAGGGCTATGGAACCGACGGCAATGAAAAGGAGATCATCGTGCCGGAAAGCTGCCGGCTGATCCTGGTCGATCTGTGGCAGCCCTGGTGCTACTACTGCAGGGAAAGTATGCCCGGGCTCAATGCGCTGTATGAAAAATATAAGGATCAGGGTCTGCTGGTGATCGGCCTGTACAGCGACACGGCCGCGAGCCCGCAGACCGGCAATATGACGCCGGCGGAGCTGCTGGACAGCCTGGGCGTGACCTATCCGGATCTGATGATCACGGAAGAGGAAATGGCGCGGCTCGCGACGAGCTTTCCGACCGCGTATTTTGCGGACCGGGAGGGAAACATCCTGCCGGTCACCTATGATGAGAAGGTCACACTGATGATGAGCAGTGTGGAAGCGCAGATGCGGGAGATGCTGGAGAGCGGCATTGTGGATCGGGACAGCGGAGACCATGCGATGGTCATTATGATCGCGGAAAATGAAGCGATACGGCGTGAGATCGCCGGGGGGCTGCTTGCCGGGGATTGCGCGTATGAAATGGAAACGGACGGCGTGATCGGCGCCATGCCGGAAGCCGGATGGGACCGTGTGATCGGTGAACGGCTTCAGGACAGCGTTCCGGGGAATGACATCGCGGATCAGCAGGAAGATCGCCCGGAAGAACCGGGTTACACGGTCACCGTGACCGATGAAGACGGGAATCCCGTCGCGGGAGCCGCGGTGCAGCTGTGCCCGGGTCCTTTGTGCATCCGGAGAAAGAGCAATGAGGACGGAAAAGTGTATTTCGGCGATGTGGAGCCCGGTGTGCATGAATTTCATCTGCTGGATGTTCCGGAAGGATATGAACCCGTGTCCGCTGTTCCGGAGAAGACCGATCCGGACGAAAGAAGCATCCTGATCGTGCTGAAAAAGACTGACTGAACCGCGTGCGGACCGCGGCGGGACCATGTTGTTTCATAGGGCGGAAGGTGAAAAAGACAATGATCGGTTATCGGATGATCGAACCGGAAACATATCCGCGAAAGGCGCATCTGGCCTATTTCATGGGTATGGAGCGGCCGCAGTTCAATATCACTGCGGATGTGGATGTAACGGAGCTGAGACGCTTCTGCCAAGAAAAGGGATATTCCTTTTTCCTGAGCTTTCTGCACATCGTCGCGCTGTCCGCGGATGCCGTGCCCCAGCTGCGGCAGCGGATCCGCCGGCTCACGCCCGAAGAGATCCTGCTGCGCGGAGAAGCGGAAGTATTGCCCGGCGGGATCGAGATCCGTGAGTATGCTGAATGCCCGACATCGCATACCGAAACAGCCGGAAACGGAACCTACTGCTATTGCGCGCTGCACCATCATATGCCGTGGGAGCAGTATATCCGCATGGCGGAGGAGCTTCAGCGAAAGGCGCGCGAAAAGGGATCACTGGAGGAGGACCCGGAGATCGAGGCGTTCTATTTTCCGACATGCATTCCGTGGATCCATTACCGTGATGTGGTCCATCCGATGACCGACCGGTTCGATTCCAATCCGAGATTCAGCTGGGGGAAATACGAGGAGGACTTCCGCGGCAGGCTGATGATGCCGCTGACGGCCGCGGTTCATCACGGGCTGGTCGACGGTCTGCATATCGCAGAATTTTACCGGCTGGTCGAAGAAAACACGGCGAAATTGATATCAGGCGGTCTGTGATCCCGGTGTGTTGATCTGACGCGGTTTACGCTCTGCACATCAACTGATGCGGAGAAGGGCTGCGCGATCGCGGACGATCAACAAAGCGCCCGGCCTTGCGGCACGGGCGCTTTGTTTACTTTACGAACCGGTTATCAGAAGGCGATCAGGGTGCTCAGAATGTCGGTCATGATCAGAGCGGCTTCTTCGCCATCCAGCCAGAACACGATCTCAACGAAGTCATTGCCGGCTTCGGTGATCGCGGTGAAGGTCTCGTATTCTTCGCCGTCGAACTCTTCGGTAGCATAGTAGCCGTAAATAACCAGACCGTTGTTGATGATCTCGGCAACATCAACGTTCTCGCCGTATTCGGCAGCTTCAGCCATGGCTACGCTCTCGGCGGTCTCGCCTTCGGCCTTGGCCCACTGATAAACGTCGAAGTCAACCAGGGAATCAGCGCTCTTGTAGTAGCCGACCTGACCTTCATCGGTATCTTCGGCGGTCAGTTCGCCCTTTTCATAAGCGATAGAGGTGGTGATCTTCAGGTTGGAGGTGCCGAGCACGATCTCGTTGCCGCCTTCGCTGATCTCAGCGGTTTCCTTCACAGCAACAGTCGCCAGAATGGCAGCGGCGGTTTCTTCGGCATTGTCGCCATCCAGCCAGAAAACGATCTCAGCAAAGACATCGCCGTTTTCCATCATGAAGGTGGCGGTGGCGTATTCGGTGCCGTCGAACTCTTCGGTGGCATCGTAGAACCACATGGTCACGCCGTTGATCTCGGTCATTTCAGCGGTGGCTTCATATTCGGCAGCTTCGGCGGCGGCAGCGCTTTCCAGGGTCTCGCCGTCGGCCTTGGCCCACTGATACAGGTCAAAGTCCACCAGGGAAGCTTCGCTCTTGTAGTAGCCGACCTGATTCTCATCAGTATCTTCGGCGGTGATCTCACCGGCGACATAACCGGCGGGAATGGTGAACACGATACCGGAGGTTCCCAGTTCGATCTCCTGCATTTCTTCAGCCATGGCGGAAGTCATGCACAGAGCCAGTACCAGAGCGATCACGATAGCAAGGGCCTTTTTCATGTTTGTCTTCTCCTTTTACGAAAAATGATAGTGTTTTGACGGAAAGAATAATACACCTGCAGACAATGGGTGTCAATGATTTTCCTGTGTTTATGTAACAAAAATTTCCGGATATGTAACTGAAATACGGCGCATTCGTATGAATGAGACGGAAATTCGGCTGTATGGATCTGAGCTTGCTTTTCCGGACATTTTATGTTTTAATAATCGATTGGAAATGACATGGTGATGGAACGGAGGAGATTATGAGCGCGATCTGGATGCTGGTCATCATCACGGCGATCGCCGGGGTGGGCGGGACAGGCATGGGCGGCATTGTTGCCTGCGCGTTCCGCAAGGATTCCAACAAGACGGTCAGCCTGCTGCTGTCTTTCGCAGCCGGTGTAATGATGTCAGTTGTATGCTTTGATCTGCTGACTGAGGCACTGCATGCGGAAGAGCAGGTCAATGTATGGCCGGTCACTGCCGGCGTACTGATCGGATTCTGTGTGATCGCCGCGCTGAACTGGCTGATCGATAAAGCCACGAACCATGAAGTGGCGCATATTGATGAGAATCATCCCCGTACGGCCGACTCACTGGAGGAACTGACCCACGCCAACCATCTGCATGAGCATCGGGAAGGACGTCAGCCCCGCAGCGGACTTTTCCTGGCGGGTCTTGTCATGGCGGCCGCCATCGCGCTCCATAATATTCCCGAGGGCATGGTGATCGGCGCGTCCTTTGCGGGAACGGCGGACGAGCTGCTTACAAACCGCGGCGGCATCATGATGGCGATCGTGATCGGCATGCATAATATTCCGGAAGGAATGGCGGTCGCGGTACCGCTGATCTCCGGGGGCATGAGCAAGGTCAGGTCCGTGGGCATCACCGCGGTCTCCGGAGCACCGACGATCCTGGGAGCCGTGCTGGGTTTCCTGATCGGCGCCATCAGCCCCGCCGCGCTGATCATTTCCCTGAGTTTCGCTTCCGGAGCGATGCTGTATGTGGTTTTCGGCGAACTGCTGCCGGAATCCATCCTGATGTGGAAATCCAAGCTGCCGGCGGCGGTTGCCGTGCTTGGAATGCTGACCGGTCTGATCATTATCTATGTATGACCCGATGCTGATCACAAGATGCATCTGATCGACGGATACAGGAGCGTAATCGGTGCCGGCGGTATGCCGGCGGGAGGCGGGTTATGAAGATCGCCGTAGCCGGCGGAAGAGCCGGCAGACAAAACTATTTTGACGCGCTGACGGGCGCGGGGGCGGAAGCGGTACCCGTGGAGCATGATCGTGATATTTCCGCTTACGACGGGCTGCTGCTGCCCGGCGGAGCGGATCTGGATCCGGCATGGTACGGACAGGCGAATACGGCCTCTGTCGCGATCGACCGGGAACTGGATGAGCTTCAGTTCGCCCTTGCAAAACGTTTTATAGCGGCCGGAAAGCCGATATTGGGCATCTGCCGCGGGCATCAGCTGCTGAACGTCTGCCTCGGCGGCACGCTGATCCAGCATATTGCCTCAGCGGGCCGCCACGCCCGGGAACCCGGCTCCGATGAGGATAAGGTACATGACGCGCTTGCCCGCGGCGGCATCCTGCGTGAGCTTTACGGTGAATGCTTCGCAGTGAACAGCAGCCATCATCAGGCGGTCGACCGCCCCGGTGAGGGCATGATCATGACGCTTGTGTCCGATGACGGTATTACAGAAGCGACGGAACATGATACGCTGCCGATCCTGACGGTTCAGTTTCACCCGGAGCGGATGAGCTTCGCGCATAAACGCCCGGACACCGTTGACGGGGAACTGATCTTCCGCCGGTTTATGCGCATGACGGGCGGAAAAGAATAAAACACGGTCTGTATGACGATCGTTCAGAGGATGACATTCCGGAAACGGAGGTCATCCTTTTTTGATCTCCGGAAGCCGCGGAACGGCAAAAGAAGGAAAAAACGCGCCGACGGAGAAATCTGTATCCCGGAGAACCGGAAGAAAGGCCGTGAGATGAGAACGTGGTCGATGAGACTTTTGAAAAGGAGATGCTGCATGAACTGGAACTGCAGTTTCAGCGATATCCGGACATGCAGCCTGAGGACGCGGTCAAGTTTGTTTTTCAGGGGATGCTGGGTGTCGGTCATCTGCTTTCGGATCGCACCGCGGTGACACATTATATCGAAAATGAAATGTCCGGGCTTGAGCCGGATCCCGGGGAACCGCTGTTTGAGAGACTCAGTCCGGCCTGGTGCAGGCTCAATCTGCGCAGGGCTATGGCTGAGCATATTCCCCCGTCTGTGATCGCCGGGATGATGACGGCTTCGGACTTTGAAACACGGTTTTCGCGGAAGGAAGCGGCGGATGTATTCCTGAGGCTCGCGGAAACGAAGGAGCCGCGTTTCCGGGAACCGGATCTGACGGATGTGCTTCTGAACGAAAAGAGGCTGCCATCACATTCCTCTGTGTATCATGACAGATATCATCCGGCATACCGTGTTATAAGCACCTTCTGGATCCGACATATGAGCGCGGTAAGCGCGATCACGGAAATACTGAACGGCACAGAACGGAAGATCGTAACGATCGACGGTCCCTGCGCGTCAGGCAAAACAACGCTGGCGGCCCGGCTGGCCGCGGTGTTTGACGCCGCTGTGGCGCATACGGATGATTTTGTGGTGCCGCACGCGATGAAAACGAAGGAAAGGCTGGCGATCCCGGGCGGTAACTGTGATGATGAACGCCTTGCCGGAGAAGTGGCCGTTCCATGGAAAAACGGCGGTGCGGTCAGATACCGCAGGTATGACTGCTGCATGGACAGAATGATGAACGAAGAAGAGCTTCCGGATCGTCAGCTTCTGATCCTGGAAGGCTGTTACTGCAATCTTCCGTCTGTGCGGCAATACGCGGACCTGCGCTTGTTTGTGAGCGCACCCGAAGAGCTGCGCATGATGAGGCTGCACCGGCGGGAATCGCCGGAATCGCTGCGGCGCTTCACGGAGATATGGATACCGCTGGAAAACGCGTATTTCTCCGCGTACGGCCTGCCGGCTTCCGGGGATATCATCATTGAATAAAAAATGCTGTTCGTGCCGGGATCTGTGCTTTCGGAGGGTGTATAATGGTATGATCCCTTCGCGCGGCGGCGGATATACAGAAAAACGAAACGGAGCGGATCTCATGCGTGAACTGGCGGTATATGACTATAAGAATTATACGGAGAACGGGACGGTCGGAAGACGGCCTTCGGTCCGGGGCATCATCATTCGCGGCGGCAGGATCGCCATGGTGCACAGCCTCAGATATGACTACTATAAATTTCCCGGCGGCGGGATCGACGGGAACGAGACCCATACGGAGACTCTGATCCGTGAGGTGAAGGAGGAAACGGGACTGATCGTGATCGAAAGTTCCGTTTCGGAGTACGGATATGTATTGAGAAAAGAAAAAGGAAAGCGGGAAGATCTGTTTATACAGGAAAACTTTTATTATTTCTGTGACGTGACGGATGAGAACGGGGCACAGGTCCTGGACGATTACGAGGCTTTTGAGGAGTTTATGCCCGAATGGGTCAGTCCGGAAACGGCGATCGAGGCCAATCTGCATCATGATCATAAAGACAAGGATACACTTCTCGCGAAGCATATGATGGAACGGGAGGCATCCGTACTGCGGATGCTGCTTGATGAAGGCTATTTTGGAAGCCGTGTACTGAAATAACTGAAAATGAAGGCCGGATGAAAAGAACACCGGAACCGCGTTGAACGGTTCCGGTGTTTCAAATACCGAAGATCAGTTTTTGACCGCGCCTTTCAGCTCGTTTCCGGGCTTTCTCTTCTGCGCGCCCTTCCAGGCGTACAGCACCAGCGCCAGCGCGATGACGCCGTAGCTCAGGAAAGCGCGGAAGTATTCGCCGATCACGCTGTCGCCGAACAGGTTGCTGGCGGCGTTCTGCGCGGTGATGAACAGGGAGTGGAACAGGAAGGTGCCCAGCAGCGCCTGCCAGTTTGTGGCACGGTCGATGCTCGCGCCGCCGACCAGGATCGCGGCGCCCGCGTACAGACCGACCTGCTCATGTGCCGCATAGGTCTGGAAGGTACCGATGCCTTCGCTCTGCATGAACAGGATCTGACCCCAGCCGGCCAGTACCGTGGAGATCATGATGGCGATCAGCCGGGTACGGTTGACATTGATGCCGCTGGCGTTCGCCACGGTACGGTTCTGACCGACCGCGCGGAACTTCTGCCCGAGCTTTGTCTTCATGATCAGCGAGTTGAAGACGCACAGCATCAGAATGATGACCCAGGTGATGACGGGGACCGTGATGACGCGTCCGCCCTTGCTTCCGTCAAATACCGCGCGGATATCCGGGAAGACATACAGCAGGGAGATAACGGCACTCAGGGACAGGTTCACGATCAGCTTTTTCAGGTCGTATTTTTTCCTGACGAACTGAATGATGCTCCACGCGGCCAGTACGCCGCACAGGATCCATACAGCCGTGAAGAAGGGAATGGCGAGAATGCCGTCCACCGCTTTATACAGCCCGGTGTCGCCGGTCAGGTTCAGGGTGTTCTGCACGCCGGTGGCGCCGACGATGGTCACGTTCTTGTTCAGCGGAATGATATTGCCGAAGATGAACAGGAACAGCAGCTGATAGGCGCCGTTGGCAAAGTAGCCCAGGATCATGGAGCCGATGGTCTCCTGACCCTTCATTTTGTTGAGCATCTTGCCGATCAGGAAGCCGAACAGCAGACCGAGGGGCAGGGTGATGGCAGCGGCCAGCAGGATGCCGGCAAACCCGGTCACGCCCCAGTTGATGGTCAGCAGAAGACCGATCTGCGCCGCCATGGCGCCGATTGTGATGGCAAAGTTGATCCCCATGCCGGCCACGATCGGGATGATCAGCGCCAGCACGATGAACGCGTTGCGGTTCAGACGCAGAAGCAGCTGACTGCAGACGTAGTTCATGTCCAGTTTACTGACAATGATAAAGAATACGCTGATGGCGATAAACAGATATGTTACCGCGTACTTTTTCAGATTCTCCGCGAAGCCTTTACGATCAGCCACGTGAATCACCTCCCGACTGGGTCAATGCATACAGGATGATACCGTTGGAGATCATAATACGCATGACCTCGCTCAGACCGCCGCCGGCAACCGCAGCGTTGGCGACCTGCTGGCCCATGCACAGCACGCCTTCAAACAGGAAAACACCGATGAGCACATGGCTGACGGATGCTTTTTTGGTCGTCGCGCCGCCGATCAGGATAGCGCTGGCGGCGATGAAGCCCAGCTGGCGCGGCGCGTTGTACAGCTGCGCGTAGCCGAAGGACTGGGAATAGACCACGATACCGATGGCGGCGAGCACGGTGCTCAGAATGGTGCCCAGAGTACGCATGCTGTCCACATCGATGCCGCTGGCTTCCGCGAAACGCGGATTGGAACCGACGGCGCTCATGCGGATGCCCAGCTTGGAACGGCTGAAGATCCAGATCAGCAGGCAGCACGCCAGGAAAAAGAGCACTGTGCCGCTGGGTACGGTGATCCCGAAGATCTTAAAGGACAGGAAACGGTCCAGCACATGGGCGAAGCTGCCCAGCAGGCCGTGCGTTACGCGCAGACCGTGTCCGGCAAGCATCCAGATGATCTTGGGATTGTTGAAGGGCAGTGCCATCCAGCCGATGCACATCAGGGATACGAAGCTGAATCCGACGTAGGTCGATATCGTCATTTCGTTGCCCTTCATCCGGTTCAGCAGCAGGCTGTAGGCCCAGCCCAGCGGAATGGCCACCAGGATGCCAAGGACCAGGCTGAAGATCAGTGCGGGCGCGCCCGTCATGTTGTACTGCAGCGATACCACGATCGCGAACAGACCGCTGATGCAGCCGATGGTCATGCCCATGTTCAAACCGATGCCGCACTGGATGCCCGGCAGCATGGCCAGCGCCAGTACACCGTACATGCCCACGCGCTCCAGAATATTGCCCAGCATCAGATTGATGTTGATCTTATAGAATTGAGCGGCCAGCAGCAGGTAGATGAAGAACAGCAGGATGATGCTTCTCGGAACGCCCATCTTCTTTGTTACGGGCTTCCAGAAGGTGTACAGCAGGGCAAGCAGCAGTACCGCGATGCCCAGCAGCAGGAAGTTCTCCGCGTTGGAGACCACGCGCAGCTTGCTTGCATCCTGCGGCTGCAGGATCTCATCCGCGTTTTCCTTCACATACGCGTTGTAGCGTACATCGAAGCTTTCATCCGCTGAGGCGATAATGTTCTGAATATCAGCCCGGACACTTTCACAGGTCTTTGTGTCCAGCGTTGCCAGATCCGGAATGACATTGCACAGTTCAGCCCAGAGACCGGCGTATTTTTCTTCGGCTTCTTCAGACGCGGTGTTCAGTTCTTCGGAAGCGACGAACCAGGTGTAGTCCACTTCGGCAGCGGTTGAGACCGCGTCTTCGGATATTTCACCGGAAGCGTCCTCGGTTCCGGTCTCCGTTTCCGCCTTCGCGGCGTCTTCCGCTTCCTTCTGCGCCATCTGACCGGCCATACTGGTCATGCCGTCCTTCAATTCGGTGTGATCGTTCAGCTCGGGGCAGGCGGCCGTCATGGCGTCCCAGATCTCGTCCGGCGTTTTGCCTTCGGTGATCGCGGTCCACCCGGCGATCCGCTCTGTGACGGAAGTGAACACGGAAGCATAGGCTTCCTTTTCACGGTTCATGATCGCGTCACGTGCAAGCAGCGCTTCTTCCAGCACGGTGATCTTCTGTTCGATGGCGTCATTGTCCACGTTTTCGGGAACGGCATAAAGCGCTTCCGCTTCGGCGCGCGCTTTGGCGACGACTTCATCCTTCCGGCGCTGGATCTCATTGGTACCCATGGAACGGAAATTGGGATCCTTGCGGATCTCCTTGAGCGCGTTCGCGTTCGCGGCGTCGGCGATCTGGTCCACCAAACCGCCGGAAGCGGCGTGCAGCACCGCACGGGTGCGCATTGTGTTCAGCTGCGCGGCTGTACCGGCTGTTCCCTGAATGATATATCCGCCGACGGATACGATCAGCAGGACCGCGGCAACGGTAAACAGCGCGATGCTCAGGATCCTGCGGGAAAGGGATCTCTTTCCGGTCATTTTCTCTGTCATGCCTGTTCACCGCCTTTCTTCGAAGCGTGCGCGTCTGCCCGCCACAGTTCATTTTCCTGGGTGATCGTCATGCCGCTCATGGCCAGACCGTAGGCGGCGTCAGAGCTGTCCGGACGCAGGACGCAGTTGATCCTGCCTTCCGCGACAACGGCGATCCGGTCGCAGATGGAGCGGAGCTCCTGCAGTTCGGAGGAGACGACCACAACGGTCAGCCCCTGTTCGCGGTTCAGCCGGGCCAGTGTTTCAAGCACCAGCTGCTTCGCGCCGATGTCGATACCGCGGGTCGGTTCGGAAACGAAGAGGAACTTCGGCTTCAGTGCCAGCGCGCGCGCCACGCAGACTTTCTGCTGGTTGCCGCCGGACAGTGTGCCGGCGGTCTGGGTAGGACCGAAGCAGCGGATGTCCAGCTCTTTGATCATCTCTTCCGCGTATGCGCGGATGGCTTTCGCGTTCTTCAGGTTAAAGGGCTTTGTCAGGAATTCGCCGTGGACCTGCATCGCCGTGAAAGCGATATTATCTTCGATGCTCTGGTCCAGCAGGAGCCCTACGCCGCGGCGGTCCTCGCTCACCATGGCGAGACCGCGCTTCAGCGCGGTTTTCGAGTCATTGAGCGGCAGCGGCTCACCGTGGAATTCCACCGTGCCGGAGGCGGGATAAAGCCCCATTACGCCGTTCGGCAGACCGATCTTGCCCTGACCGGCCAGACCGGCGATGCCGATGATCTCGCCTTCATAGATGTCCAGATCGATGCCTTTTACGGTCTCGCCGGGCATTTCAACTTCCAGATCGCGCACCTTCATGGCAATGTCGCTGTACACGGGATCGTGTTTTCCTTCGATCCTGACCAGGCTTTCATCACCGCGCCCGATCATCTTTTCGGCCAGCCGGTCCACGGTCACATCCGACGTGCTGCAGGCTGCGACCATCTGACCGTCACGCAGGATGGTAATATGATCGGCAGCCATCATCACCTCATCCAGACGGTGGGTGATAAAGATGATGGCAATGCCGCGACTTGCGATATCCTTCATTACGGAGATCAGCTGCTTTGCTTCGCTTTCCGTCAGCACGGCGGTCGGTTCATCAAATACCAGCAGCTTCACGCCTTTTTTATCGATCTCACGCGCGATCTCCACAAACTGCATATAGCCGACAGGCAGCGTGCCGACAAGCGTATCCTCGCCGATGTTGATGCCTACGCTGTCCAGTGCCTGACGCGCGTCGGTGCTCATGGCGAGTTTGTCCATGATCTCAAGGTCTTTGCTGAAGACCTTGCTGAAAAGCCAGCCTTTGGAAAGCTCGCGGTTCAGCTTGATATTTTCGGTCACGTTAAAGCCGGGGATCAGCATGAATTCCTGATGGACCATGCCGATGCCGTGATTCATCGCGTCCATGGGGGACATGATCTTTACGGGTTCGCCATCCACAAGCACCTGACCTGAGAATCCGCCTGTGGCGTGGATGACGGGCATGCCGAACAGCACGTTCATCAGCGTGCTTTTGCCGGCGCCGTTTTCACCAAGAAGCGCGTGGATCTCACCCGGACGGATCTGAAGGGTGACGTCCTTCAGCACCGGGTTTCCCGAGTACTCCTTGCTGATGTTTTTCATTTCAAGCACAAAATCTGACAAGGAAAAAACCTCCCGCAATCGGAGTTTGAAAAAATGAGAAAACCCGGACCCGCTGCCGGAAGGCACCGGGCCCGGGAAATCAGGAACTTATACCGGAATTACTTGGTAACGAAATCCGCGAAATCGATGGGGGTCAGCGCCATCAGGTAGTAGTTCTCAACCTTGTCGCCGTTGGCATCGACGTATTTGTCAAGCTTGACTTCAACGCCGGCGCTCTCGGAGATGGCCTTTTCCATGGCGGCTTCGTCGATATTGCCTTCGATCTTGCCTTCGGCGTAATCGCACGCATAGGCGAACATGCCCTTGATCATGCTCATGTTGACGGGCAGGCTCCAGGTGGAGAAGCGGCCCACGGCATCCTTGGTGGCCAGATAGTTGGCCAGCTCGGTCAGAGCTTCCTCGATGCTTCCGCCGGCTTTGCTCTCAAGACCGAAAGCTTCCTGGAATCCATGATAGGGAGAGGGGCAGCAGGGCAGCGCGTAGTAGGCGTTGGGCTGCTCCACGATCGCCTGCTGGAGAGCGACCTGCAGACCGCAGTTGGTGCAGTAGAAGCAGACTTTCTTGCCGGCGTACTCTTCCATGACCTTCGGGATGTCTTCCAGAACCGCAGCCTGCGCGCCGCTCATGCCGGCGTCACCGGTGGGATCGGGACAGTCGCGTTCCACGAACTCGATGCCGTAAGCTTCGGCAGTCATCTTCATGGCGTCACGCTTGCCGACGATGGTCTCGTAGCTCAGGTGACGGGCGAAGGAATAATGGACCAGAACGTCGCAGCCCCACTCGGCAGCCTTGTCGGCAACCTGGTAGCCGCAGCCGATCTCGTCATTGGCCAGAACGATGTCCGCAGCGGCGGAGATATCGCCGGGATCCTCGGCGGGAACGCCGGTCACCAGCAGGATATCATCGCGGCCCAGGTCATTCTTGATCTGGTTGAAAGCGGAGGTAGCGCCCTGAACGCCCTGAACGAAGATGATGGCCTTCACTTCGGGGTCATTGGCGAAAGCAAGCAGCTTGGAAATGGTGGTTTCAACTTCGGAAGAGAAGTTGTCCGGATAGGTGTCATGGATCACGATGTCGGGATACAGTTCCTTCAGGTTCTCAGCGGCGGCGTATTCTTCGTCGCCCTGGCTGGTGGTGCCGGTCAGGATCGCGATTTTGTATCCATCGGCGGCAGCGAAGCTGACCACGGACAGGACAAGCGCCAGAGCCAGCATGATACTGAGCAGTTTCTTCATGGTGAGTCCTCCTTATGTTATCTTGTCTCGTTCATCGAGAGTATGTTTATGTTACCAAAACTATGGAATGTTGTCAAAACAAAACCGAACGTTCGTAAAACAAAAACAAGGGAAAAACATTCGGAGATCACGCTTCCGGCGGACCGGAGCCGGATGACGGTACTTTAAGATGTCAAAAATCGAAGATACCGCCTTCCAGGGCGCTGCGGGCGGCAAGAATGTATTTTGCCGTATCCAGCGGATCCGTTCCCCTGCGCGGGGTGGTTTTATCCGTGTCGGGAGGGGCTTCCCGGTAACCGGTGAGACGGGTGTTCATGATGCCGCGGCCGCCGGTCGCGGCGGCGAGCTGTGACGCATAATCAAGGCTTGAAGCGGCCGGAACGTCCGCAATAAGGCGGATGTTTTCACCGTCGGTTTCCGTGGATGTGATCTCACCGCGCATGCGGTTGATATCATTCATGACGCGGCCAAGGCATTCGGCCGGTATGATCAGCCGTGTTTCCAGCACGGGCTCCAGCAGGACCGTGCCGCCGCGGCGGAGTCCGTCCTGGATCGCCATGGGCGTCGCCACGATGAAATCAAGCGGATGCGTATGGATCAGATGGTGGCTGCCGCCGGTCAAGGTGATCTTCAGATCCGTCACCGGCCATCCTTTCCGGCCCTGGCTGAGTGCGAGCGGGAGCGCCTGACGCACCTGATGCTGATATCTGGTTTCGATCTCCCTGTGCGGCACGACCGATGAAAATGAGATCCCGCTTCCGCGCGGGGCGGGCTCCATCCTGAATTCCAGGATCGCCCAGCACGGTTTCGGCATCGTATACGCGGCAAAGCCGACGGCTTCGCGCGCAATGGTCTCGCGGTATATCACGGCCGGCTCCCCGAAGCGCGCGTTCAGGCCGAAACGGGTCTTCAGCAATTCGCCCAGGATCTCCAGCTGGATCCTGCCCATCACGTGCAGCCGGATCTCCTTCAGGGGACGGATATATTCCACGTTCAGAAGCGAGTCTTCCAGTGTAAGTTCCTCGCAGGCGGCGCGCAGCTTCTCCGTATCCTCATCCTTTTCCGGCAGAACGCGGACCGTGATCAGAGGCGTGCGGTAATGTCCGGGCTCCACATGGCGCGGAAGCGCTTCGGCGCTTCCGAAAACATGACCGATCCGGAGATCGCCGAGCCCGTAAACGACGCCTGTTTCACCGGCATTCAGGACCCCGGTGTCCTCACCCGAGGCGTTTCTGATCTGCGTGATCTTCCGCTGCACAAAACGCTGTTCCCCGGTGACAGGGTCTGTTCCGGCCGCGGTATCCAGGGTCTGTCTGTTTTCCAGCTTCCCGCCGAAAAGGCGGACCCACAGCCCGCGCCCCATCGTCCGGTCGGCGGCAGCGGCAAAGACCACGCCGCTCAGCCCGGCATCGGCAGGCGCAGGCGGCGGAAGCAGCTCCGTGACCGCGTCCAGCAGTTCATCAATATGTTCGTTTTTCAGCGCGGATCCGTACAGAACGGGATGGATCTTCCCTTCACGCGAAAGGACGCGCAGAAGGCCTGCGATCTCTTCGGGATCGATCGCCTCATCATTCAGGTACCGTTCCGTCAGCGCTTCATCCGTACCGCAGATAAACTCCTTTGCTTCATCCCAGCGCTGAAGCAGAAAAGCGGCTTTCGTCAGCCTTTTCCGTATTTGCGCGAGCGTCTTGTCCACATCAGCGCCGGGCCGGTCTGTTTTGTTCAGGAAAAACAGGAACGGCAGCCCCTGTTCGGTAAGCGCGTGAAAAAGGATCTCCGTCTGTGGCTGGATCCCTTCCGCTGCGTCCAGAAGCAGGACAGCGCCGTCCAGTGCCCAGAAAGACCGTTCCACTTCAGCGGAGAAATCGATATGGCCGGGGGTGTCGATCAGGTTGACGCGTGTGCCTTTCCAGTCCAGGCTGACGACCGATGCTCTGACGGAGATGCCCCTGCGCTTTTCCACGTCCATTGAGTCCGTAAAAGCCGTGCCGCGATCCACTGAACCGACGGTCCTCAACCGTCCCGCATGGAACAGAAGCTGTTCGGACAGCGTGGTTTTCCCCGCGTCCACATGGGCAAAGATGCCGATATTTCTGATCTCCGGCATGCTGTTCTTCTTCCTCCCGGTTTTCCTTATATTGACAGTATACCACATTCCGCGGTCTTCCGGAAGCGGTGCGTCTCTATTCGGCCGGAAAGTGCGGCCCGGCTTGAAACGATGTGTTTTCTGTGATAATATTGTGAATCACTTAACACGCCGCACAGCGTCGGCCGGAACAGGAGAAGGGGACGTCCGCGCCGCTGATGACGGACAGTGAACGGAAAGGAAGTTGAACCGGTGTGAACAGCGGAATTCTGACGATCGATGATATTTCATCCAAAAACACGCCAGCGATCGTTGATTATCTGAAGGAGAACGGGATCCGGGCAGTGATGTTCGCCGAAGGCGGCAGGGTGGAACGCTTTTGGGATGAAGCGGTCTACGCGCTGCGGAACGGTATGATCGTGGGAAACCACAGTTATTCGCATCCGGCGTTTTCCTCGCTCTCCGCCGAAGACGGCATAAGGGAGATCGAAAAGAACGAAGCCGTTCTCGACCGGCTGTATGAAGCTGCCGGTGTGGAGCGGAAGTATCGTCCGTTCCGCTTTCCCTACGGTGATAAAGGCGGCGCGAATAAGGAGATCCTGCAGCGATATCTGAGGGAGCATGACTTTTTCAAACTGCCGGATGACAGGATCCCGTATCCTTTCTGGAAGGAAAGCGGGCTTGACCGGGATATCGACACGCTGTGGACATACGATTTTGAAGAATACAGGATCCGTCCGGGTTCCGGATTCACCATTGACGATGTGTTTGCGAAGATGCGCGATCCGGCGCCCCGTTTCGGCGCGTCCCTTTTCGGGGATGATCAATTCCATTTCCTGCTGATGCACGCGCATGATGAAACAGAGGAACTGGTGCCTGAATACTGGAAGAAGATGATCGGATATCTGCTGGATAACGGTTTTGTATTCGCACAGCCCGTTTAAACGGTCTGCCATGCGGAAAAGTATATGCGCTGTGCGGGTATGACGGCGGACAGCGGCGCCTTTTTCCGCGCCGCGGCGGGTCATGGTTGAACAGAAGTGTTTTCAGACATATAGGATAACAGATCAAAAATGAACGATCGGGGAGGCTCATGATGAAAAACAGGATAAAGAGATCCATTTTTCTGGTGATCGCGGTTCTGGCGGTGCTGGGTGCCGCAGCGGCGGCAGAAGCGCCGATGACGGCCGGTATGCCCAATCCGTGGATCGAAGCGGAATCCATTGAAGCGCTGAATGAAGCTGCGGGCGTCAATCTTCATCTGCCGGGCGTGATGGGTATCACGGATGTCGCGTACCGCCTGATGGACACGGAAGAGCTGACGATCGCGGAGCTTGATTTCCGCGTGAACGGCATGGCGTATATGCTGCGCGCGTCCGGTGAGATGGCAGCCGATATTTCCGGTGTTTATACGGATGACGGCAATACCGCGTTCTGCGGCTGCGAATATGAAGGGCTTTCGGTGAAGCTGCTTGATGACTGCAAGCTTGCGCGGTGGGTCTATACGGACGGGCAGTACGTGCTTATGGTCAATGATGAAGGGACGATGGACGCGGAGACCTTTGAAGCGATCGTTTCGGAAATGATGGACATCACAAGTTCTTTCAGACCCGCGGCGATCGCGGAGGGCGTTTATTACGATCCGGTCAGCGGGCGCGCATATGCGGAAGTCACCGCTGCCGGGGACAATGTTTACGCCATCCGGATCCACTGGGCCGATTCCGCGGTGGAAGACAATGTATGGACAATGACCGCTTCGGTCGGCGAGGACGGTCTGCTGAGCTATTATGACTGTGTGCTGAAGCATGTTGTGACCGCGGAAGACGGGACTGATGCGGAAAGCGAAGCCGACGCGGCTGCCGAAGGCTGGTTTGAGATCGCTGACGGAAAACTGCTGTGGACCGGCGCGGATGATGAATCCTGCCGTGCATGTGTATTCGAACTGTATACCGAGTAAGCATCAGAACGGAAAACCGCGGGGACTGCCCCCTCCGCGGTTTTTTGTATCCGCCGGCGGACCGGACGCGGCGCCGCAATATGGACGCCGTACGCCGGAATGACAGGAAAACCAGAAATGAAAGCGCCTCCTTCGTGTCTGAAGGAGGCGTTTTCCGGTCCGGCGGAACCGGACACGCGGATCAGTCATCATTAAGCTCTTCGAAATTTCCTGTTGTATCCGTTTCAAGAAGCGGATCACCGTAGTACGCGCTCATGATCGCCTGACTCCAGGTGACGCCGGATGTGATGGCGTAGTCCTGCAGGATGGGCGTATAGAAATCAAAGTATGTGTTGCAGTAGACAGGGATCATGGGAAGCACTTCAGCAAAGGTCTCCTCAAAGGAGACCCACTTCCCGAGATATCCCAGGAAGTCGCCGGGTTCCGTACGCGCCATATCCGCCGCTTTCTCATACAGCGCCGTATCCGCGATCGCGGTACGGTTGCCCACACCGGTCTGCGCGTCGGCGGGATCGAATTCCGGGGTCGGATCGAACACAACTTCGTAGTTGGTGGCCAGATAGATCATATCCCAGTTGCGTTCCGCCCGGCGGTCATACTGCTCCAGCAGCTCCGTCCAGGGAACGGGAACAAGCTGTACAAGGATGCCCGCGTCAGCCAGATAGGGGAGGAAGTGCTTTTCCAGCAGTTCTCCGATCTGATTGCCTTCGGGGTAGGCCAGTGTAAGATCCAGTGCCCGGAGTTCACCGGCGATCTCTTTGCACCGGACATCATCGGATTCCGGGTCAAAGGCTTCGCCGTTTCTGTTCAGCGTCCAGCCGGCTTCCTCCAGCAGGGTGACCGCTTTCTGATGATCGGGATCGTATACGGTAACATTGTCCAGTGTCATTTCTTCCAGCAGCGCGCTGTTTTCATCGTATTCCGCGAGCTCTTCTTCCGACGCGTCTTCCGCGGGTTCGTCAAAGGGCTTCACGAGACCGCTGACCGCCATATACATCCACTGACCGATGCCGTAATAGCCGTCGGCGCGCAGGGCGTAATTGCCGGAATAGTCGGAAACGAGCGCGTCCTTGTCCAGACAGTAAGCGATGGCTTTGCGGATACTGCTGTCGCTGACGGTGTCCTTTTCGCACATGAAAGCGATGTAGCTTTCACCGGTGCGGGGATAGGCCTGCATACGGGCGGTATCCGAGGTGACCAGTTTCAGACCGTCATCGATCGTATCGGCGCGGACGCATTTGTTCAGCAGACCGAACTCGCCGTCTGCCAGCTTGCCGATCATCGTATCGTTATCAGCCAGCGTATAGATCAGGCGGGGGATGCCCGGCAGTCTGCCGTCCGTATCGCCTTTGAAGTACGGGTTTGCTTCAAATATGGCGGTCGTTCCGTCAAATGAGGTCAGGGTGTAGGGTCCGCTCACGACCTGCGGGTGAGTGAGGTAACCGGTCTCCTCATCCAGCAGGGCGGCGCGGAGTGCTTCGACAGACGGCGCGTTTTTGAGATACGCGCCGCTGCCGTCGTCCGTGATCTCCGTATCCGGAGCCAGCAGTGATGCCGGCATCGGGTCGCACATCAGCAGACCGAGTTCATAGAAGAAAGGCACGTAGTCGGCGGTGACTGTAAGCTTCAGCGTATCCTCACCGATGATCCGGATGCCGGTCACAGTGTCGGCATTGCCTTCGGCCCAGTCGCGGAGACCGGCGATCCAGCCGTAATGGTTCGTGCTTCCGCTGAGCTCCCCGATCTGGGGCATGACACTCAGCATCAGCGCGAAGGCATAGTCCGCGGCGGTGATACGTGTGCCGTCCGACCAGAGCAGGTCGTCATAAAGAGTGATCCAGTAACTGCGGCTGCCGTCCTTGTTATTGACCGCGGAGATGCCGGTCACCGCGTTTTCCGCGGGTTTGAAATTGCAGAGTCCTTCGTCCCAGTCGATCAGATTGTAGCCGCAAAGCAGGGCTTTTACGTCCAGATCGGCGGTATTGTTGCCCCAAAGGGTCGTTGTGAAGTTTCCGCTCAGCTGTGTGGTGTTGCCCACTGTCAGCTCATCCGGAAAGACGCTTTCCTCACCGGCGGCGGAGACACAGACCGCCGACATCAGAACAAGTGCCAGAAAAACAGAGAGTAAACGTTTCATCAGCGGCACCCCTTTCTCATTCATAGCAGTCGCCGGCGTTCACGTTAAGTCCGCCGATACCCATGGGCGTGTCGTAATCGGTAATGGTTACAAGATCGTCGCCGGGCTTGAAGTAGATGACCGTGATCACGGTATCGTGTCCGGGCATATCGCCTTCGACGACTTCCGTTACGGTGATATACCCCTCAACATCCGGGGATTCCACTTCGTAATGATCGCCGGTCTTATGGGTCTCGGTATGCGGGTCATGGACCGGGTCACCGTCCTCATCCACATAACGGATGATCAGCTGATGCTCCGCCGGTGTATAGATGACGTCAAACACCAGATCGCGCGTTCCCATGGTTCCCTCAACGATGCGGATATCGACCGTATAGCCGGGGATGACAGGGCTGGGGATATGGTACTCTTCACCTTCGTCATAGAGCGCGACCGCATCGGGATGGATAGGCCGGCCGCCGATCTTTTCCTCCCAGTAGTGTACGGTGATCTTGTGCACGGGGATGACTCTCAGGGTACCGATATCCTCATCGGCGATGTAGTAATCCTCCGGATCGGCGGTTCCGTCAAAGTCCAGCGTGTAGTCATTGTCGCTGCTGCCGACTTCCGTCTGGCTGCCGGTGACTTTGAACGTGTAGGTCTCGCCCTCTGCGAAGCCTTCCACCTTGCCGCCCGCGGTCAGGGGTTCTCCGTCATAGACCTTGGTCGCGCTTTCCGTGACGATGATCAGCGGAGCGGGGGTAATGGTCAGGTCGCCGAATGTGGTGGTGACTTCGGGATAATAGTCCGGGTTCTCCACGGTCCAGGTGAAGGTGTTGTCGCCTTCTTCTTTCGTTTCGCCGACATGGGTGACGGTGGCGTCATCGTCAGGCGTTACGGTGATCTTGTCGCCGGTGGGCAGCGTGCCGGTGAAGGAACCGTCGCTTTCGCGGGTCATGGGCACATCCTCGCCGCCGTAGGTCACGATGACGGTATCGGTCTGATGCGGCTCTCCGTCGTAGGTCCATTCGCCGTCGGGGGTCCTGATGGTGATCTCCTGCGGAGTGACCGTCAGGGTACCGATATCCTCATCGGCGATGTAGTAATCCTCCGGATCGGCGGTGCCGTCAAAGATCAGTTCGTAGGTGTTGTCGCTTTCGCCGGGCACGGTCTGGCTGCCGGTGGTATCAAAGGAGTAAGTGTCACCGTCGGCAAAGCCTTCCACCTTGCCGCCCGCGGTCAGGGGCTCTCCGTCATAGCCCTTCTCATCGCTGTCCGTGACGATGATCAGCGGAGCGGGGGTAATGGTCAGGTCGCCGAATGTGGTGGTGACTTCGGGATAATAGTCCGGGTTCTCCACGGTCCAGGTGAAGGTGTTGTCGCCTTCTTCTTTCGTTTCGCCGACATGGGTGACGGTGGCGTCATCGTCAGGCGTTACGGTGATCTTGTCGCCGGTGGGCAGCGTGCCGGTGAAGGAACCGTCGCTTTCGCGGGTCATGGGCACATCCTCGCCGCCGTAGGTCACGATGACGGTATCGGTCTGATGCGGCTCTCCGTCGTAGGTCCATTCGCCGTCGGGGGTCCTGATGGTGATCTCCTGCGGAGTGACCGTCAGGGTACCGATATCCTCATCGGCGATGTAGTAATCCTCCGGATCGGCGGTGCCGTCAAAGGTCAGCTCGTAGGTGTTGTCGCTTTCGCCGGGCACGGTCTGGCTGCCGGTAGGTTCGAAGGTATAGGTCTCACCATCCATAAAGCCTTCCACCTTGCCGCCCGCGGTCAGAGGCTCTCCGTCATAGCTCTTCTCATCGCTGTCCGTGGTCACGGTCAGGGGTGCGGGATCGATGGTCAGGTCGCCGTATTTGGCCGTTGTGCTGTCTTTGTAGAGACCGGTCTTGTCGGTGCTGTCGGAACCCTTGACAGACCATGTGAAGGTGTTGTTTCCGGTCTTGCCTTCCGTTTCGGAAACGTGGGTGACGGTGGCCGCAGCGTCAGGCGTTACGGTCAGCACATCGCCGCTGCCGAGGGAGCCGGTGAAGGTGCCGTCGGTGCCTCTGGTCATGGTGACCGTTTCGCCGCCGTAGGTCACGGTGATGGTCTCGGTCTGATGACCGGTGCCGTCATAGGTCCATTCGCCGTCGGGGGATTCGATGGTCAGCGTCAGGGGCTTGACGGTCAGGGTGCCGCAGTTTTCCGTAATGGTGTAGTCGTTCAGATCAGTGCCGTCCTTGGCTTTGTAGTCGAAGGTGTTGTCACTGCCGCCGACCGCGGTCTGACTTCCGGTGAAGGTGACTTCAACACCTTCGCCGTCCATCCAGCCGGAGTCTGTGGTCAGACCGCTGGGCTGCTTGTCCGCGGCGGGTACGCCCTCATTCGTCAGTGCGGTGCCGTCATAGTCCTTTTCGGCGCTGCCGCTGATGAGGGTGACGGGGGCGGGGTTGACGGTCAGGTCGCCATACGCGACGGATGTTGTTTTTGCGTAGAGCCCGGTCTTGTCGGTGCTGTCGGAACCCTTGACAGACCATGTGAAGGTGTTGTTTC
>JAUNQH010000008.1:53972-58807 GCA_030536295.1 Clostridia bacterium
TCGGTCTGATGACCGGTGCCGTCATAGGTCCATTCGCCGTCGGGGGATTCGATGGACATGCCGGCAGGTGTGACTGTCAGGGTGCCCAGGTCTTCCTTCACGATCTCGTAGTCGGTCTCCTGCGTATCGCCGGTGAACACCAGCGTGTAGGTGTTTTCACTGCTGCCGACTTCTGTCTGGCTGCCGGTCGGCGTAAAGGTGTAAGAGTCGGTTTCAGCAAAGCCTTCCACCTTGCCGTCGGCAGTCAGAGGATCGCCGTCATAGACCTTCGTGTCGCTGTCGGTGGTGATCTCCAGCGGCGCGGGGGTGATCGCAAGATCGCCGTAAACGGCAGATACTGTATACTGATCTTTATGCTGGTCCAGATCATAACTGAAAGTGTTGTTTTCTTCATCGGAATCGGTTACATGCGTTACGGTACCCGTAGCGGTCAGCGTGAGCGTATCGCCTGTGGGCAGGACGATCGTGGTCTGACTGCTTTCATCCGTTATGGTCTCTTCGTTGAGTGTAACGGAATATACAGGATGCTGATGTCCGCTGCCGTCATAGATCCATTCGTTGTCCATACTGGCGATCCCGAGAACGGCGGGGGTGATATCCAGAATGCCGTAGACCGAGGAAACACTGTATTCACCCGCATGCTCCAGCGTATAGGAGAAAAGGTTGTTGGGATCGTCGCCCTCTTCCCAGTCACCGGTATAGGTAACACCCCCGGCTGTGGGCTTGATGGTCAGCTTGTCGCCGGTATCGGGCAGCGTGAAGACAAGACCGTTCGAACCGGCATCCGCCGTCAGGGTCTCCGTGCCGTAGGTAACGGTATAGACCGGCTCCGTATGCGCGCTGCCGTCATAGGCCCAGGTCTTTGAGGCACTTGTGATGACGATCTTCTTGACGAACTTAGCCCAGAAGGTGGTTCCATCCGTCCAGCCGGCAGCGGGTCTTTCGGGAACAAACTTTTTATTTGCCTGTTCGCCGGCATCCAACAGCTGTGAGGAACAGTCTTCCTCCGCGTACCAGCCTTTTACCACATAACCATTCGCGGTGTCGGCCACGGCGGTGGAGCCGACGGCTTCACCGGTGAACTGACGTACCTTTTCCTCAACGGTCGTGACCTTTCCGCCGATCAGAGCTTTGTAACAGAGTGTGACAATGGGTTCATAGTAGACATGTTCCTCAATGTCATGATCGGTGAACGTACCGCTTACGACTGTACGGTCAGCCACATAACCGTCAATATACGGCGTGTCTTTTGAGAATTTATCATTGTAGTAGTAATGGAAGTCATTGTTTGTCCAGGGATTGACGCCATTCTTTCCGAGATCTTTGGCGGGAACCAGCGGAGCGTCTGTATTTCCTGCATCCCCGGGGTTTTTAACATAGTGATAGTAGACCTTGACGCGGTAATAGATGTCCGCGTAGTAGAGATTGAGAACATACTCGCCGTTCTCGGTGGTCAGCTGACCTTCCGTGCCGCTTATCCAGTCGTGATCGACTGCCGGCCAGATGCCGCTGATATTGCTTACATAATCCTTGTAGGTCAGCACCTCGTCAACAGGGATCTCACCGGATGTGATATCCTGCGGTCTTGCTTTGTCTTTTTGTTCCTGTGTAACAATGCCCTTCCTGTAAGCGTCTCTCTGCTCCTCGGTCTCAGCGGTGGGAAGCAGGTAATAATTGACTTTGATCTTCGGCGCGTTCCGGGGCTTTTCTTCCACGTACAGGGTGACCTGACCGATGGCGTTCCAGGTGCCGCCCAGACAGTAACCGTTGAAGGTATGACCGTCGCAGGTACACAGCCATACGGCTTCCACCTTGCTCTGGTCGATGCCGGTGACGATATAGTTCTTTCCGTCTGTGCCGGTGATCTCCTGACCGACCATGTCGCTCAGATTGACCAGACCGTACTTCGCCGTGTCATTACCGCTGACATTGTAGTATTTTCCGCCGGCTTCAAAATTCTGTTCGCCCAGCTGATCCCACTTGTCCTGATCCGGGAATTCGTCCCGGGAAGTTCTATACTCATACTGCATGCCGTAAACATTGGAAGTTTTGAGACCGTACTGCGGATACACATTGGTCTGCACCATGTCATCCAGCACGACCGCGTCATTGTCCACGCGCTTCCAGTTTATGGGCACATAAACGTTGGTGGAATGATAGTAGGAGCTGGTGGAGTCATTGACCGCGGGACCGCCAACGCTTCTGGGGTTGCCGGGTTCATACACCGCCGTGAAGGTGGCGTCTTCCATGACCTTATCGAAGTGATAGGAACCGGAGGTGATGCGCTCACTGCCGTACTGCCAGAACTGGAAGTACACCACCTTGCCGACGCCGTTGGCATTTGTGTAGGTGTAAGTATAGAAGTCTCCGTCAGACGCCGTGAACATTTTCAGATCGCTGATCGTGACATTTTCCGCGCCTTTTTCGACGGTGGTGATGCCTGTGTCATGATCGGGATACGCGCCTTTGAAGGTGCGCACGGTGATGACGCAGTACACCTTGTCCCAGATGGGGTACAGCGTAAGGCTGGACATCACGGGATCCGTGAAGGTGTATTTGGTGCCGTCTTCCGTCTGCCAGCCGATAAAGCGGTAATAGCGGGACTGGTTGTTCTCACGGACCTCTTTTTCGATCGCTTTTCCGTCGGAACCGATGCCATAGGTGGGCTTTGTGGCAAGTTCTCCGTAAGAGACCTGCTCAGCGGCAGGCAAGTCAATGCCGTAACCGGCGGACTGAGAGGTGTTCGCGTAGGTGATCGTGCAGGTGCCGGGCACATAGACCGCTGTCAGGGTCATATTGGCGGTCACTTCCAGCTCGTCTCCGGCATAATAGGCAACGCCGGGAGCATTGTCCCGCTCAAAGTGATCGAATTTATAGCCGTCGCGTACGGTATCCACATCGGGGATCGTGACATAGTTCGGCTCTTCCGCGGTGGACAGAACGGTCTCCTTGGTGCAGAGCACTTTGCCGTCATAATCCAGGAAGGAAACGGTGTACAGATCCTTATCAGCGTCAACAGGCTCGGTTATGGTGACCTTCGCGGTGCGCTGCAGGGTGCCCATGGTGAATGTCAGCTCCGCGGTGCCCTCAGTCAGACCGCGAACCACTGCCTGCATATCGCCGGCGTTCCACTCAACCGTAGCGACCTTGGGATCGGATGAAGTGACTTTCACACTGCCGGATTTTCTGGCGGGATGGACATCGGCTACCACTGTGCCCACGCTGCCGGCAGGCAGTTCCATATAGGCGGGGCTGATCTCAAGACCTTCATCCAGTACCTTGACGATGATATAGGCTTCGACCGGTTCGCCGTTTTCATTGATATAGGAAACAACGACCTTGGCGGTACCTTTCCCCTTGGGGGTCAGGATCAGTTCTTTGCCGTTCGCGGCGACCTCAAGAACGGATGTTTTTGTGGAATAGATATCCATGGCTTCAATCGTTTCGTCAGTATAGAAATACGCGGGATTGCAGCCGGTGATATTCACGGTGACGGGTTCATCGTCCGTGTACATTTCAAGGTTGGAAGCGTCCAATACGATGCTCCTGAGGAAACGCTTGACGATCACGTCACATTCGGTGCTCACATATTTGGTGTGCTTTGTGCCGTCCGGATCATGCGTTGTATATTTCATTTCGCAGGTGATCGTCGCGGTTGCCGAATCCTGATTGTCGGCAAGCGTGCCGATGGTCAGTTTGCCGGTATCATCGACCGTTACGACGGATTCGTTACTGCTGCTCCAGGTCAGCGTGCCGTCACCGTCCTGATCACGGCAATTTGTTTTCGCGCGCAGATAGTATTCCGAACCGGGCTCCACCGTGATCATGCTTTTGGTCAGTTCAACAGACGGTTTGATAACACGCACGGTGCAGAAGGCGGTGCCTGTGAGACGGAGCGTTGTAAATCCGTCCTTGTTCTGTGCTTTGATCAGCAGCTGGTTGTCGCCGCTTTTCTCGGCAGTGGCAACGGACGGATCGCTGTTCGGGTTTGAGTTATCAAGCGTGCCGTTCCAGTTCTTCTGCTCGCCGACATACAGAATAACGGTTCCGTCATCCGATTCGGCTACGGTTTTTGCCTCTTCCAGTTCAGCGCCGGATACCGGGTCAAACCAGGGAGAAAAGAAGGGGAGAAAGCCCCACGGGTCCCACGGAGAAGCCGCGTCCGCGGGGATCATGCCAAACAGCATGGCCAGGCATAATACCAGGGCTGTGATCCGTTTCATCGTTGACTTCATAATCTGCCTCCTGCCCGACGGGCGCTTCAGTCATTCTCCTGTACGTAGACAACCAGACGGTATACATATTCGGCGTTTTGCCGGCTCAGATAATAGCTGTAGGACAGATCGTTCGCACCGGGAATATCAAAGGCGGTCACGCCGCGGTCCGGGGAGTACTGCCACTGCAGGATATATGTGTCATTTTCAAAGCCTTTGAGTTCCGCGGAGATCGTGATCAGCATGCCGATCTGCAGGATCTCCTTGCCGCGCGTGTTGGCGGAGAGACTGATCGAACGGATGGGATCCTCCACTTCCGCGGGCTCATTGTAAAGGGAGAGCCGGCAGGTGGGGATATACCCGATAACATCGTCGATGCGGACTTTGGACCAGGTCTCACCGATGGCGAGGATCATTACCTGCATGCCGCCGCCGAGCGGCGCGATCGCTTCTCCGCCGGGCGCCGCGTACAGCATATCCTCCGTCAGAACGATTCCGCTCAGACCTTCGGGATATTCGGTATAGTTTTCTTCAGGCATCTCTTCGGCTGCGGGAGCTTCTTCCGCAGCTGCCTCTTCGGCAGGGATCTCTTCGGCAATGGGAGCTTCTTCCGCAGCTGCC
>JAUNQH010000080.1 GCA_030536295.1 Clostridia bacterium
CGCCGCGATGGTCAGCGCCGCGGTGGTGCTGCCGGTCTCGCTCGTCTTCGCCCAGGTGCCGTCAGCGGTCTTCAGGACCTGCCACTGATAGGTGAGCCCGTCGCCTGCCGCCTTCACGGTGAACTTCGCGTTCGCGCCGGCTTCAGCCGTCGCGCTTACGGGCTGGGTCGAGATCTTCAGGGCCGCCTGCACTGTCAGCACTGCCGCTTCGGATGTGATGTCTCTGCCGTATTCGTCCGTAATGACGCAGCGGTACTGGTAGCCGTTCTTGGTCACGGTCGCCGGGATGGTGATGGTCGCGGTGTTGTATCCGGTCGCCGTCGTCCTTGCCCAGGTGCCGTCAGCGGTCTTCAGGAGCTGCCACTGATACTTCAGGCCGTCGCCGGTCGCCTTCACGGTGAACTTCGCGTCCGTGCCGGCCGTGGCCGTCGCGTTCACGGGCTGGGCCGTGATCTTCAGGGCCGTATGCACAGTCAGGGTCACCGCGTCGGAGGTGACGCTCGCGCCGTACTGATCCGTGATGATGCACTGATACTGGTATCCGTTCTTGGTCAGGGTCGCCGGAATGGTGAGCGTTTTGGTATCGTATCCGGTCGACGTGGTCTTCGCCCACTTGCTCTCAGCCGTCTTGCGGTACTTCCACTGATAGGTCAGCCCTTCGCCGGCCGCCTTCACGGTGAACTTCGCGTTGGTGCCGGTATCGGCGGTCACATCCACAGGCTGGGCTGTGATCTTCAGGGCTTTGTGCACCGTCAGCGCCGCCTCTTCGGAGGTGATGCTCGCGCCGTTCTTGTCCGTGACCACGCAGCGGTAGAGACGGCCGCTGTAGGTCAGCGTAGGTGTGATGCTTATGCTCGCGGTCCTGGCGCTGCTCCCTGAGCAGTTGCTCCAGGTCTCGCCTTCGTCCTTGCTCATCTGCCACTGATAGGTGAGACCCGCGGCGCCGTCCGCCGTAATGCTGAAGGCTACCGTATCACCGGCGGCCGCGTTCAGCACCTCGGGCTGCGCGAGAATACCGGGGGTCACGGTCAGGGGGATCTCCGGAGAGGTGGTGGAACCGCCCTCATCCGTGACAACGCAGCGGTAGAGATTTCCGTCAAGGGCGCCTTCCGCCTTGATGCTCAGGCTCGCGGTCTTCGCGCTGTCGGCAGCGCAGGCGGACCAGGTCGCTCCCTCATCCGCGCTTACTTCCCACTGATAGGTCAGCGTGCCGCTGCCTTCAGCTTCCACCTCGAAGCTCGCGTTTTCGCCCGCGGCCACGATCGGGGGCAGGGTGATCGACATGATCTCCGGGCCGAAGCCGGAGAGCTTGATCCTGGTGTAGCTGCCGCAGTTGTAGTCACGTATAACAAAGATCGCTTCCGCTTCCGGCAGCAATGAGATCACATAGTCAAGCTCCTCATCGGTCAGCTCCAAAGCGGTCAGATCCCAAACGGATCTCAGAGCTGAACCATCGTCCAGTCCTTCACCGCCTTGCTCGTCAAGCGGGTTTCCGGAACCATCGATCAGCATCCAGAACCAGTCGACGGGGCCGGTCGTTGTTGCGCTCGCCTCGAACGTGATCGTTTTATCCGCCTTCGAATACACGGCGGAAACCTTTGTTACGGGAGACCAGAGGGGGGTGCCGTTCACCTTTACATAAGTGTCATTTTCGTTCCATGACTCGGCCGCCTGATCCGCGGTCGCGATCACGTTGATCGGCTTCAGGTAAACATCCGTGCCCTGCGCGCCGAAGTAACTGCTGTGTATATGCAGGTTCGGGCACGCGGTGATATCGATCTCGCTCAATCTGTTCTCACTGCAGTCCAGATTCGTGAGATCGCCGCAGCCGCTGAGAACCAGCGAGGTCAGCCTGTTGCCGCACAGATCCATTTCCTTCAGATTGGACGTTGCGGGCAGCGCCAGTTCAGCGATCTGATTGGCATGGGCATCCAGTTCCTTCAGTCCGCTGCATCCGCTCAGGTTCAGGGAGCTGATCTTATTGCTGTAGCAGCAGACGACCTCCAAAGTCGACGTCTGGGGCAGGATCAGTTTTTCGAGCCCGCAGCTGAAGCCGTAGAATTGCTGCAGCTGAGCAAAGTTGCTCAGGTCCAGGGATTTCAGCGGGTTATTGTTGACATTCAGACGCTGTACGGGCAAGGAACCGTTGGTAATAATGGATGTAATGCCGTTGCCTCCCATATCCGCCGAACGGAAACCTATGCTGGTGTTGTTCGAAAAGTCAACGGTGGTCAGAACGGGACAATCGCTTACAACAAGCGATTCCAGCTTGTTCAGCCCCGCCAGTGACAGGCTGGTGATGTTCGAGTTGCTCAGCACAGTCAGATCTGTCAGATTGGGGAAGATCGATATGCCGTCAAGAGACACCATGCTGGAATATGCAAAGTCCAGACAGATCGTATCGACTTTTTCAAGATCTTCCTGTGTCATATAGTAGTCATCACTGACCGTGTAGTTGTTCTTGATGTACCGCAGGACCGCCGCGTCAGTGATCGCGTCCGTCAGCAGAACATCGGGAGTCTCCTCCGCCTGTGCCGCCGCGAAAAACGCGAGCATTGCCGCGAAAAGCAGACAGGCGATCGCAATGAGCCGTTTCTTCATGATATACCCTCCTCTGTCGATCAAAGCAGACCGGGCGGTCCGCGTTGTTACACGTGCTCTATTTTATGGTTACATATGCGTTCTGTCAAGAGGAAATTCCCGTTTTTATGTAACCCGAGCCCATAAAGATCAACATTACGCGGGATATATGAAAAACGCCCGCGGCAGATCGCCGCGGGCAGCGTATAAGGCAGCTATGAGATCTCAACCGCGCGCCTTTTTGGCACGTTTTTTATCATACAGTACACTGTCGGCGGCGGCGATCATATCCGGTATGTTGTCGATCCCCTTTTCCCGTTTCGCGTATCCGGCGGTGATATCAATACTGTAGGGGCAGCCGTGTTCCACCGTGATCCGCTTCAGTTCCGCGCGGATCTTCTGCTCCAGCGGCTCACCTTCCGCTTCAGCCGCGGGGGCAAGGACCACCGCGAATTCATCCCCGCCGTAGCGCGCGGCAAAGCTGCCCGCCGGCACGGCGCGGGTGACCGCCTCAGCGGTATGGATGATCGCTTCATCCCCGTTCACATGGCCGTAGGTATCGTTGATCTGCTTGAAATCGTCAATGTCGATCATCAGCAGCCCGAACGGTTCGTTTCCGGAAAGCTTCGCGTCCAGCAGCCGGTTGAGGGAAAAACGATTGTTGATATGGGTCAGCGCGTCAGCTGTCACGGTCTCGCACATGCCCCGCAGCGTCACCACCATGAACAGCAGCGCGGCAAACAGGCTGCGGAAAGGCAGGATGGGCCCCAGCAGCGTCTGCAGCAGCTGCGCGCCGGCGATCATCACGGCATACAGGAAAAGCATCCGCAGAAGAACGCGGTTCGCGTGATGCTTTTTCCGGAAGGAGCCGATCATCGCGGTGATGCCGGATACCAGCACGAATGCCGTACACAAGGCGGTGAACGGCACATTCAGCACGCCGCGCGCATATTGCGTACCTTCAATGGCAAAGCACAGCCCGTGCAGTGGCGTAGTCAGCGTGAACAGGCACATCACCGCGAACGGGACCGCGCAAAGCTTTCTGACGCCCGCGGAGTATGAAACGGGCGACTTCTGTTTCATTTCGGAATACACAAACCAGCAATACGCGCCGCAGATGCTGCCCAGGGAATAGAGGATCTCACCTGTATAGCTGACCGCGCTGCCGAACGGCACGATGCGGTACTCCCGCAGCGCGTACATGATATCGGTCAGCGCGCACAGCGCGGCAAAGCCGATAGCCAGCTTATAGAACAGCAGTTCATCCGAATGCTCCGCGGAGCGGTTTGTAACAACGATGAAATAAACCAGCGACAGCGCGCACACGGCAGAGATCACGCAATACTGTATACATACGATCATATCCATATTGAATCCGATCATAGTCCGATCCTCCCACGGAACATGACAGTCCTCGTTTTCCGGCAGCCGCATGTCTCCCGACCGCCGGACCGGGTCATCTCCCTACTCATATTTCGATCCTTGTTCCGTCTTTTCCTGCGTTGGCCGCCCGCGGTCCCGGACATCAGATTCCCGGATAAAATGACCGGATCATGATGGATATCGGGCGCGATCCGCGGTATACCGCGTCTGAAGCCATTAAGCGCGCTGCATATATAAGGATCTGATCCTTAACGCGTTCCTTCTGATTTGCTGTTGACAGCACAGTAAAGGAACAGTAAAATAAATCCGAACAGTAAACGAACAGTAAACACGCAGTAAAAGAATTCAGAACAGTAAACGCACAG
>JAUNQH010000081.1 GCA_030536295.1 Clostridia bacterium
GTGCCGTAAGAAATCTTTGGTTATTTCATGTGTCTACTTGACAAGGGCGGATCAATGATCCGGCCCCGCTTGATTTTGGGGTATGTACAGATCCGGACGCCGCGTTACGGCAGCTGATGGATCCATTCCGTCAGATATTCGCGGTCATAGAAGTGATCCGGTTTGGAGATCACAAAGTCGGGCTCGACGCCCTCATCCACACTGTAGAAGATGCCGTTCTTCACGGTGGAGATCTTCAGGTGACCGGAGATGGCGAACATATTTCCGTCCGCCGTGCTCAGGGGCAGGACCGCGCAGGCGCCGCCGCCGGAACGCTGACCGATGATCGTGACGGTCTCGGAAGCTTTGCACATGGCCGGTACCAGATTGCCGCAGGAGAAGCTGATGGGACTGATGAGACAATAAAGCGTGTACTCCTGGCTGTTGACCTTGTCATCCGCTTCTCCGAAAACACCGTTCATGTTGCCGTCAAACAGGTAGGTGATCGTCGATTCGGTTCCGCTGCACGTATCTTCCAGCGTGATGATCGGAGCATCCAGGAACCAGGCGATCGTCATCACGGCGGTATCGGCCATGCCGCCTATGTTCTGGCTCAGATCGAGCACGACGTTTTTGATCGGGCTTCCTTCACGGCGGATCTGCTGCGTCGCGTATATCAGGAGCTCAGGCACATCCTCACTGTTGTTGGTGATCTCGCTTTCGCGATAGAGGCGGGTCATGGAACGGGTAAAGGTGTTGAATGTGATATAGGCGGTATCGCCGACCTCTTCATAGCCGGGGATCCCATTCGGATAATACTTCATAGCCGGGATCTGATACTTCATCATCTGCTGGATCGACGTCAGAGTAAGCATCAGATATTCCATGATATCATTCTTTACTTTCCGGTCACCCAACATATAGCTCGGGGCGACGGGCGCGCTGTGCTGGTCACGGAACAGGATCCCCGTCAGTTCGGCCAGACCGATATAAGTCTCGGCGGCGTCGTTGTTCAGCAGGCGGTTGATCAGACCGGTCTGGATAAACAGCTGATCAAAGGAATCGATCTTATGTTCCTCCTTCAGGCCGTAGTAGAGATCCAGAACCATGCACAGTTCGTTATAGGTCATCTGGGCAAGGGCATCCGACTTCACGGCGGCCTTTCCGGTGTAATAGACACTGTTCAGCGCGCCGTCTGCTAACTGAGCCGGCGCGGCAGGATCCGCGGCGGGCTCAGAACCGTCTTCCGGACTGATCGCCGTCGCACCGTCGGTCAGCCCCAGCATGGCCAGGTCCTCTTCGGTCAGCCCGAACGCGGCTATATCCTCTTCGGTCAGCGTTGAGGCGCCCGTATCTTCTTCGCCGAATCCCAGCATGGCCAGATCCTCTTCAGCCATGGGCAAGTTCTCCGGGTCGGAAATGGCTCCGTTGGCGGCGCAGATCAGGCTCTCGCCGTTATACAGCAGTATGACGTAACAATCCGCCAGAAACAGGTCGGAGACCGTCTGGAGCGGGATATAACCCTCATTGTCCTTCAGGATCATCGGGATCCCGTAGTCATCCATGTGGAAGGTGGTGCCGGTACCCTTGCGGATATAAGCGACATTCATATCCAGCAAGCTGCCCGCGTCGGAAACGCTCTTCTGTTCGTGCATGGAGATATCCATGCTGGCGGTGATCCCGGCGGGAGCCAGGAAGGTGTTCTTGTCGTCGAAATAGATCGTGTTGTCGGTGAAATCAATGATCGCGAAGGAATCGTTTTCACGCCGGATGATCAGGGCGCTGCCCAGGACCTCCGTTGTATACCGGTTGCCGAGATCCATCGGGCCGTTATAAACGGCATCCATAAGCGCGGTGAGATTTTCCGCGTTGACAAAGGGAAGGTCATCCGCTCCGTTCATGAAATAGAGCGTGAATTCGCTCTTGGCTTCCGTATCGTTATTGTAGAAAGGCACAGCCTTTGACGTGACCTCCGTCACGCCATCCGGAAACACAGGACGGATACCTGTCACCGCGGCATCATCGTATGCTTCGGCGGGCAGTTCCGTTACTCCCAGAAGGTCCGCGAAAGCGCCCGCGGTTCCGGTGACAGCCAATACCAGAACCATGATGAAAACGGAAAGGCGTTTCATGATAATAATTTTTCCTCCCAACGTTACTGAATCGGTTTATTTCTATTACTTTCGCTGCCTGTTCCGGAATTTCCTGCACGGCAAAAGCGCGGACGCCGCAAATCCGAAAAAATGGGAAATTTTACTACGGATCCACATCCGACACAGCAGATCTGTAAGGATATCCAAAGTGTTGTTTTTTGCCTGAAGTATGGTATAATCGTGTCAGAAAAGGGGTTACTGCGGAAGTTTTAAGCGTTTTCCAAAGACCAAAGAAAAGAAAGGAAGTTATAGAAATGAAACCTGAAGAAATCAACACCATCCCGGAACAGGTTGAGCTTTCCCTGGACGAACTGGATCAGGTCGCCGGCGGCGAAGATCTTGAACACGGCTACACCATCTTTGCCTGCTACAATTGCGGGGAACAGATCAAGTGGCCCGGGACAAATTATAATTGTTGGAGTGTTTATAATGTCGACTGTGCAAAATGCGACAGTACGGATTATCACTGGGTCAAAACAGTGTATTGATCCCGCAAACGGGCCCCGCGCAAATGAGAAAAACAGAGATCAACTGACAGAATTCAACGGGACCGGATCAGCAATGATCCGGTCCCGCGGCGTTGGAGAAACCTCGACCACAGGGCGGCTGATCTGAAGTGGGATCTCAGATCAGTCGCGATTTACAAGCGGTAAGCAACAGCGAACAACGGCAGCGGATAAACAGCAAAACGCGGGGGCGGATCGATCACATCGGTCCGCCCCCGCTGAAAGTTGCTTAATTTCCGGACAATTTGCTGAGCTCCGCGTTGATCTTACTCGTTACGGTAGCCACCTGCGCCGGGTATCCGGTGCCTGAATCATCCGGAAACGGATGACAAAAAGCACGCGCGTGTGTTATATTATAGAAAAGAAAAACCGGAACGGAGCGCCGCGCGCTTCCGCGGAAAGGAACAGAATGTATACAGCTGACATGCCGGTCATGATCGGCAAAAAAACGTGTAAAAACAGGATCACCATGGCGCCTACGGTCAAATTCACGGCCGGTGAGGACGGCGTGGTGACGGATTTCTTTGTGAAGCATTACGCGCTGAGAGCGCGCCACGGCTGCGGGCTGATCTGCGTGGAAGCGACGGCGGTATCGCCGGAGGGCAGGCTGGCGCCTTCGCAGATCGGGCTGTGGAATGACGAACAGACCGAAGGACACAGGCGGCTGGTGCAGGCATGCCACGAGTACGGCGCGCTGGTGATCCCGCAGCTGCATTACGGCGGGCTGGGGACGCATCCGGCGTGCGGGCCGTACACTTCGCCCACGGCGGTGCGCTGGGGCAGGGGCGAGGACGCGGCCATGGCGAAGGAGCTGACCGCGGATGAGATCCGCAGGATCATCCGGTGCTTTATCGACGCGGCCGTCCGTGCGAAGGACGCGGGGTATGACGGCGTGCAGCTGCACGGGTGCCATTCCTATCTCATCAATGACTTCGCCTCGGAGATCAACCGGCGGACCGACGAATACGGCGGAAACACGGAAAACCGCGCGCGCTTCGGCTGTGAGATCATCAGCGGCATCCGGGAGGCGTGCGGGGATGACTTTATCATTTCGACGCGCGTATCGGGGTACGACCCCACGCTGGAGGAGAGCATCCGCACGGCGGAATACTATGTGAAAGCCGGGTGCGACTATCTGCAGGTCTCCTGCGGTATCCATCCCGTGGACGGGCTGGCGCATGATGAGAGCCTGCCGTATAACCGGATCGCGGCGCTGGGCGTGGCCTTCCATGATCACTTCAGGGGCATCGTGCCGGTATCGCTGGTGAACGGACTGCGAACGCCGGAACAAGTGAAGTATCTGCTGGAGCATGAACTGACCGATACCGTGGACCTTGCCTGCGGGCTGCTGGCAGATCCGGCTTTTACGGAGGCGATCCTGTACGGCGCGCCGTATCAGAAGTGCAGGGACTGCAAAGGCTGCGGATGGGGTCCGGTGCATGACCATATCTGCCCGGCGCTGGCAAAGCGCGGTGACGAACCGTGGGAATGGGCGGAACGGAAATAAAGACGGGGACCTCAAATACAAGCGGTGAGACACCGCGGCAGGGAGTGGAAGAAATGAAGAAACTGATCGCGTTATGCCTGGCGGCCGTATGTATGCTGGTGTGCCTTTCGGCGTCCTGCGCGCAGGCTGCCGGGGAAGACGGAAAGA
>JAUNQH010000053.1:0-4259 GCA_030536295.1 Clostridia bacterium
CAAGCGAAAAGGAGCAGGCTCAACAGTGTTGAGCTGCGACTATTGAGCTTGCGGGGAGCGAACCGAATGTCAGCCCAGTGGGCTGTCGCCGAAGGCGAAATGAGGCGAACGAGTCAAGCGAAACGAGCGCAGGCACCGCTCCAAGGTGCCTGCGCGACGATTGAGCTTGCGGGGAGCGAACCGAATGTCAGCCCAGTGGGCTGTCGCCGAAGGCGAAATGAGGCGAACGAGTCAAGCGAAACGAGCGCAGGCACCGCTCCAAGGTGCCTGCGCGACGATTGAGCTTGCGGACCTGATCGCAAAGCCCTTTGGTCGCGCCCGCAGGCGCGAAATCTCTTTGCTGCAATGAAGAATAGATAGCCCGGGTTTCCGTGAAGAGCCTTTTTATATCAGGTCCCGGATCGTTTTCCAAGCCATACCGTCAGCACGGCGATATCCGCGGGGCTGACGCCGGGAATGCGGCTTGCCGCGCCCAGTGATAACGGTTTCTGCCTTGCGAGTTTCTGCCTTGCCTCCAGACGCAGCGTCCCGATCTGTTCATAGGGAATATCCTCGCTCAGCGGCACATCCTCCAGCTGACGCGCGTGACGGATCAGCGCTTCCTGTTTTTCCAGATAGCCCTCGTATTTGAGCGCGATCTCGGTCTGTTCGGATGCCGCGCGGGAATATCCGGCAAGCTCGGGCGACAGTTCCTTCAGCGCGTTCAGATCGACCGCGGGACGCTTCAGCAATTCTTCCGCGCGCAGCGACACCGGCGGATCCGGCTGACCGTATTTTTCCAGCCAGCGGCTGCGTTCCGCGCATGGCGGATACCGTATCGCCTTCAGATCCGCTTTCATGCTCTCCGTGTCGCGGATCTTCCGGAGCGTGCGTTCCATTCTTTCCTCCCCGGCAAGTCCCGCTTCATAGCCGATAGCCGTCAGACGGAGATCGGCATTGTCCTGCCGGAGATACAGCCGGTGTTCCGCACGGGATGTCATCATCCGGTACGGTTCATCCGTGCCCTTGGTCGTCAGGTCATCCGTCAGCACACCCATATACGCCATATCGCGCGTCAGCACGATCTGCTTCCTGCCCTGCAGCATCAGCGCGGCATTCATGCCCGCCAGCAATCCCTGGCAAGCCGCTTCCTCATATCCGGAAGTACCGTTGATCTGCCCCGCGAAGAAAAGTCCGCCGATCCGCAGGCTCTCCAGCGTCGGCCGCAGTTCCCGGCTGTCGATACAGTCATATTCGATCGCGTAGGCAAGGCGCGTGAATTCGCATCTTTCCAGTCCGGGTATGCTGCGGTACATCTGCCACTGAACATCCTCCGGCATGGAGGAGCTCATGCCCTGAACATACCATTCCAGGCTTTCCTTTCCTTCCGGTTCCAGAAAAACCTGATGCCTTTCCTTATCGGCAAAGCGGACGATCTTATCTTCAATGCTGGGGCAGTATCTCGGTCCGATCCCGTGGATCTTTCCGCTGTACAGCGGCGCCCGGTGCAGGTTTTCGCGTATGATCCTGTGCGTTTCCGGTGTGGTCCACGTGAGATAGCATTTATATGTATTCTCAAGTGCTCTGTCCGTCATAAAGGAAAACGGCGTAACGGGGTCATCGCCCTCCTGCGGCTCCATCCGGTCAAAATCGATGGTGTCCTCCCGCACACGCGCGGGCGTTCCTGTCTTGAAACGGCGCAGGCTGAACCCGAGTCCGGCAAGTCCGGCGCTCAGTTCATTCGCTGCCATCAATCCCTGCGGACCGCCGTCATGACGGTGTTCACCGATAATGATGCTTCCTTTCAGATATACGCCGGTACATACCGCCACCGCCCGACACGGGATCCGGGCGGCGGTCGTTGTCGTTACAGCCGTTACGCGGCCGTTTTCTGTTTCAATGGAAGAGACTTCACCCTGGCGAAGGGTCAGACGCGGCTGTGTCAACAGCGCGCGGCGCATCCGGTTCTGATAAGCCTGTTTGTCCGCCTGCGCGCGCAGGGAGTGTACCGCGGGGCCCTTGCTCGTATTCAGCATCCGGCTCTGCAGAAAAGTATCGTCGATCGCGCGGCCCATTTCTCCCCCCAGCGCGTCCAGTTCACGCACCAGGTGGCCCTTGGCGGTCCCTCCGATCACGGGATTGCAGGCCATCAGCGCGACGCCGTCCATATTCAGCGTCAGCAGCAGCGTATCTATTCCCATTCTCGCCGCCGCGAGCGCCGCTTCACATCCGGCGTGTCCCGCGCCGATTACGACCAGATCCGCCATTTTCAGGTTCCTCTTTTCTTTCTGAACTTGCCGGTCGATCAGTCCGCGTCAGAGCTGTCCCAATAAACCGGGTCATCGCTTTCCGGCACATCATAGAACGGGGAGGTATAATCTTCGGCATAGGGCTGTTTTTCTTCGTCTATACTGTGCGTGATACCTTCATCCGTCCGGTACCCGATGATATGCATCTGTATACCGCAAAGCAGCTCGGGCTGTACAAAGTCATCGAACGTGAACCTTCCGTGTGCGGTGATCCCGCCGGGCTCCAGTTCGTATGAGTAGCTTCCGTTGAACTCCACGTCTCCGTACCTTGTGCATTCGACCATCTCGCCGTACTGCGTAAAGCAGGCGATCCTGAAGTACACCTTTGTGATGTACATATTACTCACGTTTTTCAGCTCGATGCTGATCTTGTTGTTCTTGATCTTCAGCTCCCGGATGCGGACAGCCGTATCATAATCCCCCACATGGATCTGCACGGAGGTGGCATAGCCGCCGTCATTCGTGATGCCGTGCACCGTCGTATCGCCCCAGGCGTGGCCGCGGACATAAGGCCGGTTGGTCGTCCCGTGTACGGTGGCGATGCTTTCATCCTCGGAATACCAGGTCATCGTCTTGTCAGTCGCGTCGCTCGGTTCAAGCACGGCGGTGATCGTCACGCTCTTGTCCACATCCGTCGAATACTTGCTGCTGCTCATATGCACGCCTGTCACGGGCTGAATGACGGTCACCTTGATCGTTCCCCTGACGTTGGACCCGTCCGTCGTCGTTGCCGTAACGGTCGCCGTTCCGGCCTTCACGCCGTACAGGCGTCCGTCCTGATCCACGGTCACGACTTTTGTGTTGCTGCTCGTCAGTTTCACGGAAGGATCCGTTACATCATCCGGTCCGACGGTCCAGCTTACATACCGCTCCGTCAGCACTTCCAGCGAGACCGATTTTTCAGTGAACGCAACGCTCGTTGCCGGCTGAATGACCGTCACGCGCGCAACTGCCTGAACATCCGGGTCAGACTTGCTTATGCAGATAATATCGCAGGTACCGGCTTTCACGCCGCGCACGGACCCGTTCGAGGATACGGTCGCGATGCTCTCGTCCGAAGACGCCCAGGTCACGCTCTTGTTATTGACCTCCTTCGGAAGCACCGTCGGCGTCAGCTGTGTATTATGCTTGACCTTGACACTGACCTCCGTCTTGTTCAGCTTGATCTCCGTCGGTGTCTGCTGGACCTCGATCTGCATGCTGCGGCTCTTTCCGGAGCCGTCGACGGCCGTCGCGCGGATATTGACCCTTCCGCGTTTCACACCGGTCACAAGACCATTCTCGTCAACGGTCGCGATCCGCGTATCGGACGAAGACCACGTGACCTCCTGAATGGACGCGTCATCCGGCTGAACCGCATAGGCAAGCTGCCGGCTTCCGCCCACGGGCACGATCTTCTCCGCCGCGATAATATCAATGGAATTCACCGGCATCAGGATCAGCGCGTGATACTGCACGCCGATCTCGGGATTCTGCACGCTGTATACGCGCAGATCGCACTCGCCGGTCTGCAGCGGTTTCAGGGTGTTCTTGTTTGTGCCCTGCACCTGGATCATTTCCGGATCGGTCACTTCAATGCCGTACTTCCGGTCAGACGCGTCCTTCGGCTGGCATGTCGCGTTCACGACGGTGTTGCTTCCCATAAGCAGCAGAAGCACGGGGTCTTCCGTTTCAACTGTCAGAAGGCCCGCGATCAGCGGATCGTCCGGCTGGCAGACGGTCAGTTTTTCTTCGTTGACGACCACTTCGGACACCCTTCTGGCGACATTGACCGTCAGTGTCGCGGTATAAGTGCGCTTTTCCGTTTTCAGTTTTGCCGTCACCTTGCCGCTGCCTTTGCTCAGGCCGGTGATGGTTCCGTCATCGGACACAGCCAGGATCTTCGAGCTCTGGGCGGAATAAGTCAGCGTGCCGTCCGCTTCCGGATTTCCCTCGCGAAGAAGCGGAACGTTCGCTGTCTCACCCTCAAAG
>JAUNQH010000053.1:4269-16419 GCA_030536295.1 Clostridia bacterium
ATCGTGATCCTGGACTGCTCAAATTTGAACACATCCGCCGCGGCCGCGGGAACGGCGGCAAGCAGCAGCATGGCCAGGACAGCAAGTATCGTCAGTGTTCTCTTCATTCTGTATCGACCTCCGTTTTGTTTTTCCGTATAACTGACGTTTCCGAATGGCTTCATATTCCCTTCCGCAAAAAAACGCCGGAACACCGGCGTTCATTCACGAAGGTTACTGTTTCTCAAGATAGAACCTGACAAGTTCCTCCAGGATCTCATCGCGTTCAAGCCGGCAGATCATGCTTCGCGCGGCATTGTAGCTCGTAATGTAGGTCGGATCGCCGGAAATGATGTAGCCCACAAGCTGCGTAATGGGATCATAGCCTTTCGCCTGCAGCGCGTCATAAACATACATGAGAATGTCATGCGCCTCATTGCCCGTATCGGTGATCGGCTTCAGTTTCATGGTATCGAAGGTTTCATCCACAGCAATGCCCTCCCCTCGGTGATCCTTTGATCTATTATACATGATTTCCCCGTCGAAAGCAAACGTCTGAAGTGAATAATTTGTGTTAAAATACGGAAATTCTTGCGTTCGGCATCTCTTTCCTATATAATGTTGAATGAGCGTTTATGCGCTGATACAGCTCTTGAGAGGAGTCTTTCCGATGGAAGAAACAACCGTCCGCAGCAATTTTATCTGGGACGCGATCGACAAAGATCTGGCAGAAAACCGCTACAGCGAGATCCATACCCGTTTCCCTCCCGAACCGAACGGGTATATGCATATCGGGCACTGCAAAGCGCTGATCATGGATTTTCTCACCGCGGAAAAGTATGGGGGCAAATGTAACCTCCGTTTTGACGACACCAACCCGGCAAAGGAAGATACCGAATATGTCGAAGCCATCAAGCGCGACATTCACTGGCTCGGTTTCCACTGGACCGGCGGCGAGTATTACGCCTCCGACTATTATGACAAGTGCTATGAGATCGCCGAGGACTGGATCCGCCGCGGTCTCGCCTATGTTGACGAACTGAGCAAGGATGAGATGCGCGAATACCGCGGCACGCTCACCGAACCCGGAAAGAACAGCCCCTGGCGTGACCGTCCGTGGGAAGAGAGCCTTGACCTGTTCCGCCGCATGCGTGCCGGGGAATTCCCCGAAGGTTCCCTCACGCTGCGCGCGAAGATCGATATGGCTTCGCCCAATATCGTGATGCGCGATCCCGCTATGTACCGCATCCTTTACAAGGAACACTGGCGTACCGGAAACAAGTGGTGCATCTATCCCATGTATGATTTCGCGCACCCGATCGGAGACGCGCTTGAGGGCATCAGTCACTCCATGTGTTCCCTTGAATACGAGATCCACCGTCCGCTCTATGACTGGGTCGTTGAAAAAAGCGCGGCCATGCTGCCCGCCAGGCCCCGCCAGATCGAGTTCTCCCGTCTGAACATGACCAACACGGTGATGAGCAAGCGCTATCTCCGGCAGCTGGTGGAAGGCGGCTACGTTTCCGGATGGGACGATCCCCGCATGCCTACCCTGAGCGGTATGCGCCGCAGGGGCTTCACCGCGCAGGCGATCCGTAACTTCGTGGATGTGATCGGCATGAGCAAGGCCGATTCCGTGGTCGATTTCGCCGTGCTTGAACACTGCGTGCGCGAGGACCTCGGCGGCAAGGCCGCACGTGCCATGGCCGTGCTTGATCCCGTGAAAGTCATCCTGACGAACTGGCCCGAAGGCGAAACGAAGACCGTCACCCTTGAAAACCATCCCGATCATCCGGAGATGGGTACCCGCACCCTTACGCTCGGCCGTGAGCTGTATATCGAACGGGAAGACTTTATGGAAGTTCCCGTCAAAAAGTATCAGCGCATGTTCCCCGGCAATGAGGTCCGTCTCAAAGGCGCGTATATCGTAAAATGCGAGGGCTGTGAAAAGGATGAGAACGGAAACATCACGGCGGTCCTCTGTACGGTCGATTTTGATTCCTTCTCCGGAAGCGAAGGCGCGGACCGCAAGATCAAGGGAAAGACGCTTCACTGGGTTCCCGCCGGGGAATGCGTACCCTTCGAGGCGCGCCTGTATGAATCGCTGCTCAATGATGATATGACCGATGATGACGAGAATGAGACCGATAAAAAGGATTTCATCTCCCGCCTGAATCCGGACAGTCTGAAAGTCTTCCGCGGTCTGGCCGAAAAATGTCTGGCCGGCGCGGAAGCCGGGGATACCTTCCAGTTCCTGCGCACCGGTTATTTCTGCAAGGATCCGGACAGCACCGCCGCGCTTCCCGTCTACAACCGGGTCGTCGGCCTGAAAGACAGTTTCGCAAAACAAGCAAAGTGAGGAATCAGTCATGAAAGTCAGAACAAGGTTTGCCCCGTCCCCCACGGGTTTCCTGCATCTCGGCGGGCTGCGCAGCGCGCTGTACGGCTACCTGTTCGCCCGTCAGAATAACGGCACGTTCATCCTTCGTATTGAGGACACAGATCAGGAGCGTTTTGTTGAAGGCGCGACGGAAGTCATCTACGACACCCTGCGCGACTGCGGCATGAACTGGGACGAAGGTCCCGACATCGGCGGTGATTACGGGCCCTACATCCAGAGCGAGCGCAAGGATCTGTACCTGCCGTACGCGAAGCAGCTGGTCGAAAGCGGTCACGCCTACTACTGCTTCTGCACCAAGGAAGAGCTGGACGAGCGCCGTCACGCCGCTGAAGCGCGCGGCGAAGTCTTCAAGTATGACAAGCACTGCCTGAGCCTGTCCAGGGAAGAAGTTCAGGCCAAACTGGACGCCGGCGTTCCCTATGTCATCCGCCTGAACGCGCCCGTGACCGGCGAGAGTCATTATCATGACATCGTATTCGGAGACATGGTCTTCCCGAACGATACGCTGGACGATATGGTGCTGATCAAGCAGGACGGCATGCCCACCTATAACTTTGCCAACGTGATCGACGATCATCTGATGGGCATCACGCACGTCATGCGCGGTATGGAGTATCTTTCCTCCACACCCAAATACAACCTTCTCTACGAGGCACTCGGCTGGGAGATCCCCCAGTACATCCATATGCCTCCCGTCATGCGCGACGCGCAGCATAAGCTGTCCAAGCGCGACGGTGACGCGTATTATTCCGATTTCATCGCCAAGGGCTATCTGAGTGAGGCGATCGTCAACTATCTCGCCCTGGTCGGCTGGAATCCCGGCACGGACCGCGAGTTCTTCACGCTGGAGGAACTGGCCGAAGCGTTTGATGTCAACCGCATCAATAAGGCGCCCGGTATCTTTGACGTGGATAAGCTCACATGGTTCAACGCGGAATATATCCGCCGTATGGAGCCTGCAAAGTATCTTGAAAAGGTCACTCCGTGGTTCGATAAGGTCCTGGCCGGAAAAGGCATCTGCTATGCGCGCCTTGCCGAGCTGATGCAGGAGCGCACGGAAGTCTTCTCCCGCGTGCCCGAAATGGTCGCCTTCCTCGGCGAGCTGCCGGAATACGATATCGCGCTCTATACCCACAAGAAAATGAAGACGGATCCCGTTGTCGCCCGGAACGCCCTTACAATGGTCCGTCCCGTACTGGAAAGCATTACGGACTGGACGGAGCCGGTCATCCACGATACGCTGATGGCCGCCATTGCCGAAGCCGGCTTGAAGAACGGCGCCGTATTATGGCCGCTGCGCATCGCGATCTCAGGTCAGGCCAGCACACCCGGCGGAGCGATCGAGATCGCCTGGCTGCTCGGAAAGGATGAAACGCTCCGCAGGCTGGATGCGGGTCTCGCGAAACTGGAGGATATACAGGCATGATCGATTTCAGATCAGATTATCTGGAAGGGTGCCACCCTTCCATCCTGAAACTGCTTGAAGAGACCAATTTCGAACAGACGCCCGGCTACGGCAGGGATAAGTACTGTGAAGCCGCCGCCGACGCCATCCGCGACGCGTTCGGCTGCCCGGATGCCGCGATCCATTTCGTCGCGGGCGGCACACAGGCCAACGCGATCGTCATCGACGCCGCGCTGCGCACCTATCAGGGCGTTCTGTGTCCCTTCAGCGGGCACATCAACCAGCATGAGGCGGGTGCGATCGAGGCCCACGGGCACAAAGTGATCGCGCTTCCGGCAAAGGACGGCAGGATCACGTCCTCCCAGGTCAGCGTTTTCTGCGCGCTGCAGAGCGATGATGAGCACACCGTCATGCCCGGCATGGTCTACATTTCCCTGTCGACCGAACTGGGTACATTGTATGACCTGACCCAGCTGCGTGACCTGTATATGACCTGCAGGCAGAACGGCATCTATCTGTATATCGACGGGGCCCGTCTCGGATACGCGCTTGCCTCCCCGCTGACCGATCTGAAGCCGGAGGATATCGCGAACTGCTGTGATGTATTTACGGTAGGCGGTACCAAGCAGGGTGCGCTGTTCGGCGAAGCGGTCGTCATCACCAATCCGGAACTGAATGATCACTTCCGCCATGTCATCAAGCAGCATGGCGGCATGATGGCGAAAGGCCGTCTCCTCGGTCTGCAGTATCTGGCGCTCATGAAAGACGGTCTTTACTTTACGCTGGCAAAGCAGGCCGTGACGCAGGCCATGCTGATCCGGGACGCGCTGCTTGAAAAAGGGATCACGCTGTTCGCGGACGGACCCACAAACCAGCTCTTCCCTGTGCTGTCTGATGAACAGGCGGAAAAACTGGAGGACGAGTTCATCTTCTCCCCGTGGGAACGCGTGGATGAAGGGCACACCGCCTACCGGCTGTGCACCTCCTGGGCCACAACGGATGAGAACACGGCCAAGCTCATCAGCGCCATCCGCGCTCTTTAAGGCGCGTTTATTCACGATCTTTTGCGAATCGGACAGGAGTTGATCTTATGAAATGCCGCCCCGTAAAGCATATCGCAGCCGTCTTTCTCGCATGCACGCTGATGTATACGGAAGCCTGCGCGCTGCCTTTTATTGAGCCGGTCGGAGAGCAGACGGCTTCCGGATATGTCTGGTTGGAAGACGGAACCAGGGTCAACGGACCTGAAGGCTGGTCTGAGATCGTCTATAAAACCGATAACGGCAGGATCCTTTCCGGTGTATGGCAGGACGCGGACGGAAATCCCGTGGCGGTCGGCAGCACGGGATATGCCCGTGTGGAAATGACCTATGAAAGGACCCGGCTTCGCAAAGAGTGCTATTATGACCTGAACGGCAGCCCGGTTGCCGGCCCCGACGGCTGGGCGTGGTGTGAATACCAGTACCGGAACAATTCAAAGCTTCCCACCAAGGTATCCACATTTTCCGCCGACGGAACGCCCTTCATTTCAGAGCGCGGCTATTCCTCCGTTGTATATGAATACGGCAGGAATGACCGTATCACATCCGAAGAGTTTTACGGCCCGGACGGCAAAAGGTGTCTCTGCACGGAAGGATACGCGAAAGCCACATACGGCTTCACTTCCGTCGGTGATCCGACGCTTACGACATACTATGACATCAATAACCGGCCGGTCGTCATTCCGTCTCTCGGCTGCGCGTCCGTTCTCCGTGAATACCGCGGACGCCTGCTGATCAGCTGGACCTACCGCGGCACGGACAAAAAGCCCGTCAACGGTCCGGAAGGCTGGGCCAGTCTGACAAACACGCTGAACAAAACAAGAAACGCCATCGATTCCTCCACGTATACCGACAGAAACGGAAACCCTGCCGCCGGTCCGGAAGGCTGGCATAAAGCGATCTGGCAGACCGATAAAAAAGGCAATGCGGAGTCCGTCGAATACTACGACGTCAACGGACAGCCCTTTACCCTTACCGCGGACAGCCGGACCGCATCGCGGACCGAACAGACAACGGATGAGAGCGGATATCTTCGCTATGTGACAGAGTATTCGGCGGACGGTTCCGCGCTCTCTCCCGTTACCGTCTATGTCTTGTCCGGAGACGGAAAGATCCTGCGTGAGAGCCGTCGGGACGCGAACGGGACTGACATCACGGACCTGAAAAACGTATGCGCGGTATTGTATCTGTACGACAGTGAAAACAGGATCACCGGTATCCGGTATCAGGACGCTCACGGACAGCCGGTCATCTCCGCGGACGGATACGCCGGATTCGATGATGTGCTCGATCAGTACGGTTTCGTTCAGGAACGCCATTATCTTGATGCCGACGGTTCCCCGGCGATCCTGCCTGATGGTTCTTCCGGCATCCGTTATCTGTATGATGTCTGCATGAACAGGATCGGTGAACAGCCGCTGAACGCGGAGGGAGATCAACTGTAAAAGCAGCAGGCATAACAAACGCCGGCCCGATCGGGCCGGCGTTTGTCATGCCTGTTTTACGCTTCTCCGTGGCTTCTTGCTTTCGCGCGCAGGCTGTGATCCAGCTGGCGTTTGCGCATACGCAGGTTCTTCGGTGTGATCTCCAGCAGTTCGTCATCATCAATGAACTCCATGCATTCCTCCAATGTCAGCGGATGTACGGAGATCAGCCGCATCGCGTCTTCCGAAGCGGAAGCGTTGCGCATATTGGTGACATGCTTTGCCTTGCACACATTTACCACCAGGTCGCCGGGCCGCGCGTTCTGACCGCAGATCATGCCCATATAAACGTCCTGGCCCGCACCGATAAACAGGGTCCCGCGTTCCTGTGAATAGAACAGACCGTATGAAGTCGCCGTACCGGTCTCGAAGCAGACCAGCGCGCCGACATTGCGGTGCGGAATATCACCCTTGACAGGTTCGTATTTTTCAAACACGGAAGACATGATACCCTCGCCGCGTGTATCGGTCATAAACTCGCTGCGGTATCCGAACAAGCCGCGGCTGGGTACCAGGAACTCGAGGCGTACACGGTCGATACCGGACATGTGTTCCAGTGTTCCGCGTCTGCGGCCGATCTTCTCGATCACGGCGCCGGCACTCGCCTGAGGCGTATCCACAACGAGGCGTTCGATCGGTTCGCACTTGACACCGTCAATGACCTTATAGATGACCTGCGGCTTGCTGACGGCGAACTCATAACCCTGACGGCGCATATTCTCGATCAGGATCGAGAGATGCAGTTCACCGCGTCCGCACACTTCAAACGCATCCGTTGACTGTGTATCATTCACGCGCAGAGATACGTCCGTCTGCAGCTCGCGCATCAGCCGCGCGCGCAGATGGCGGCTCGTTACATACTGGCCCTCACGTCCGGCAAAAGGACTGTCATTCACAGAGAAAGTCATGCTGACGGTCGGTTCCGAGATCTTCACAAACGGCAGACCTTCCACACACTGCGGATCGCACACGGTATCCCCGATCGAGATATTTTCAGCACCGTACAGCGCAACGATATCACCCATGGAGACCTCTGTCGCGGGAACGCGTTTCAATCCATCATACTGGAACAATCCGCCGAGCCGCCACATGGGGCTGGTAACGCCGGTCTCCAGATTGGTATGAATAACATTCATTCCCTCGGTAAACTTTCCGCGCACGATGCGGCCGACACCGATACGGCCGACATACTCACTGTAGTCGATCGTGGAGATCAGCACCTGCGCGGGGCCGTCGTCATCGCCTTCGGGCGCGGGAATATACTTCAGGATCGCGTCAAACAGCGGACGCAGATCCGTTCCGGGCACTTCCGGATCCAGCGTAGCGATCCCCTTGCGGGCGGAAACGTACAGGATCGGATTCTCGATGGTGCTCTCGTCGGCTTCCAGATCGATCAGCAGGTCCAGGATCTCGTTCACAACTTCATCGCAGCGGGCATCCGGCCGATCGATCTTATTGATCACGATCAGCACCTTCAGCTTCAGCTCCAGCGCCTTTTTCAGCACAAAGCGGGTCTGGGGCATGGGACCTTCAAAGCTGTCCACCAGCAGCAGCACGCCGTCGACCATTTTCAGCACGCGCTCGACCTCGCCGCCGAAGTCGGCATGACCGGGCGTATCGACGATATTGATCTTGTGTCCTGCATAATGCACGGCTGTATTTTTGCTCAGGATCGTAATGCCGCGTTCACGCTCGATATCATTTGAATCCATCACACGGTCCACGGTCGCCTGATTTTCACGGTATACGCCGCCCTGTTTCAGCATCTGGTCCACCAGCGTGGTCTTGCCATGGTCAACGTGCGCGATAATCGCAATATTTCTGATATCTTCTCTGATCATATACCGGTCACCTTTCCGCTGTATCTGTCAGCTCAAGTCCTTCATTGTTCTCGCATGCCAGCCGGATGCTCCACTCATTTTCAAACAGGAGCACATCGCGGCCGTGACTGTCCTTCGCGCGTCCCGATGTGGATGTCAGTTTCAGATCCTCCACGGGCTTCGGTGTCTTCACGACCCAGCGCACAAAACGGAACGGCATGCCTTCCTTTACGATCTCAACCTGATACTCCGTTCGCAGCCGGTGCTCCAGCACTTCAAACTGAAGCATGCCGACCACGCCGACCATAAACTCTTCACGTCCGGTCTCGGTCCGGATAAAGGTCTGGATCGCGCCTTCCTCAGCCAGCTGCGTGATCCCCTTCTGGAACTGTTTGCGTTTCATGCTGTCCATGGGCCGCACGCGATTGAAAAATTCCGGCGCGAAAACGGGAATGTTCTCGTAATGCAGCTTCGGTCCCTCGGACAGCGTATCGCCCAGCCGGTATATTCCGGGGTCAAAAAGACCGATGATATCGCCCGCGAAGGCTTCCTCCACAGCTTCACGCTCATCCGCCATAAACTGCTGCGGCTGCTTCAGCGCAACGGGTTTGCCGGTCCCGCTGTGCCATACTTCCATGCCCTTTTCAAACGCGCCCGATACAACGCGCATAAACGCGAGACGATCACGGTGCGCGGGATTCATGTTTGCCTGGATCTTGAAGATAAAACCGGAAAATTAAGGTTCCTCCGGACCGATCTCACCCTGATCGCTCGTGCGGGAAAGGGGCGGCGGCGTAAAGGAAAGGAATCTGTCCAGGAACGGTTCCACACCGAAGTTGGTCACAGCGGAGCCGAAGAACATCGGCGTCAGCTGTCCCTGCAGCACCTTATCCAGATCAAAGGCGTCCCCCGCCTCGTCCAGCAGCTCGATCTCATCCCGCAGCCGTTCCAGATAATGCGCTTCAAGATAATTGCCTATCTCGGGATCATCAATGGAGATGTCTGTTTTCTCGACCATCTTCTGTCCGTGATCACCGCCGGCATACAGTTCAACGATACGCGTGTCCCTGTGATATACGCCCTGAAAATCGCCGTCCACACCGATGGGCCAGTTCATCGGGCAGGATCGGATACCGAGCACCTGCTCCAGCTCTTCCATCAGCGCGAAGGGATCTTTGGCCGCCCGGTCCATCTTGTTCACAAATGTGAAGATCGGAATGTTCCGCATCCGGCACACCTTGAACAGCTTGATCGTCTGTGCTTCGACGCCCTTCGCGGCGTCCAGCAGCATGACGGCGGCATCGGCAGCCACAAGCACGCGGTAGGTATCTTCGGAGAAGTCCTGATGGCCGGGTGTATCCAGGATGTTGATCCTGAATCCGTCATATACAAACTGCATTGCCGAGGAGGTCACGGAAATGCCGCGCTGTTTCTCGATATCCATCCAGTCGGATGTCGCGTGTTTATCCGTCTTGCGCGCCTTGACACTGCCCGCGGAGCGGATCGCGCCACCGTACAGCAGCAATTTCTCCGTCAGTGTGGTTTTACCGGCGTCGGGGTGCGAAATGATCGCAAAGGTACGCCGCTTCTCCACTTCATTGTGCAGAAGGTCACGGAACGCTTGTGTATCCTTGCTCGGCAGCATGAGATCCCTCCCGGAAAATAGTTCGGCACCAAAGTATTATTTTACAATCAGTCAGCATTTCCTGTCAAGCAAAAACGCCGTTCCGGATAAAATCCGCCTGAAAAAAAACCGCGGCATACCATGCCGCGGGCTGAGTCATTTACATCCGGGGAATATCATGGAACATATCGCTGTCAGGGATGGACGAATGTACCCATATCATCGCCTTCGAGCACACGGATCAGGTTTTCGGGATCATCAAGACCGAATACGCGCACCATCGGTATATGATTGTCCGCGCAGAGCGCGAAAGCGGCGGTATCCATCACTTTCAGCCCCTTCGCGATCGCGTCCGCATAGGTCAGATCCTTGATCAGCTTCGCGTCCGGATCCTTCATCGGATCCGCGGTATATACACCGTCAATGTTTTTGGCAAGCAGCACGCAGTCCGCGTTCATCTCGATCGCGCGCAGCACAATACCTGAATCAGTGGAAAAGAAGGGATTCCCGGTACCACCACCGAACAGCACCACACGTCCTTCATCCAGATGGCGGCGGGCAGCCATCGTGTTGTACGGTTCAGCGAACCTGTTCATATCAACGGCGCTCTGTACGACCGCGTCCAGACCCGCACGTCTGAGAGCATCCGCCATACAGATGCAGTTGATCATGGTGCCGAGCATACCCATCTGGTCCGCGCTGACAGCGTCCATGCTTGCGGAAGGGCCCTGACGGCCGCGCCAGATATTGCCGGCACCGATCACGATCCCGGTCTGCACGCCCATGTCATGGATCCGTTTGATGATCTGTGCGGTCTCATTGATCTTGTCAAAATCGAAAATGCCGTTATCGGATTTAAGTGCTTCCCCGCTCAGTTTCAGAATGACCCGTTTATAGACTGCCATACTCGATCCTCCTGTTCTGATTCCCGAAAAAAACGGTGCCGTCTTGCGACAGCACCGTTGCTTTTACAATCAGGCTTTCTGCATCGCGGCGATCTCGGCAGCGAGGTCGTCCTTGCGCTTTTCAATGCCTTCACCGCGCTCGAAGCGGGTAAAGCGGACGATATCCAGCTCGGAAGCACCGGCGACCTTCGCGATCTCGGCCATCAGACCCTTGATGGTCTTCTCGCCGTCTTTCACGAACAGCTGCTCCAGCAGGCAGACTTCCTTATAATACTTTTCAATACGGCCCTGAACCATCTTGTCGACGATCTTCTCGGGCTTGCCTTCATTCAGAGCCTGCGCACGCAGGATCTCCTTTTCCTTTTCCAGCTTCTCGGTGTCCACTTCTTCACGGCGGACAGCTTCGGGCTTGGCAGCGGCGACCTGCAGAGCCAGATCATGCGCGAAGGTCTTCACATCATCGTTGGTGCGGCTCGCTTCATCAGCGGCTACTTCAACCATGACGCCGACCTTGCCGCCCAGATGGATGTAGGTGGACACGACACCGGCGGTCTCAAAGCGGGAGAAACGGCGGACGCTGATCTTTTCGCCGATCGCCACGGTGGCATCGGAGATCAGGTCGGAGATGGTCTTGCTGCTGTCATCCACGAAGGGCTGAGCCAGCAGGGCATCCACATCGGCGGGGTTCGCCAGGGCAACATGCTTGGCGACATTGTTCGCGAAATTCACGAAGTTGTCGGTCTTGGCAACGAAGTCGGTCTCGCAGTTGACTTCGACGATGGCGCCGATGGTGCCGTCTTCGTTCACATACTGGGAAACAACGCCTTCTGCGGCAATACGGCTGGCCTTCTTGGCGGCCTGGGACAGTCCCTTTTCACGGAGCCATTCAATGGCTTTCTCCATGTCGCCGTCGCTCTCAACCAGAGCCTTTTTGCAGTCCATCATGCCGGCGCTGGTGCGCTCGCGCAGTTCTTTAACCATTGCGGAAGTAATAGCGGCCATGTTGTTATCTTCCTTTCTTGAATCAGGCTTCGGTAGCGGGTGCTTCTTCTTCGGTCTTCTCGGCTTCTTCGGGCTCGTTCTGTTCGCCCTGCTTGCCTTCCAGGATAGCATCGGCCATCTTGCCGGCGATCAGTTTCACGGCGCGGATAGCGTCATCGTTGCCGGGGATCACGTAGTCGATCTCATCGGGATCGCAGTTGGTGTCAACAATACCGACGATCGGGATACCGAGCGTACGGGCTTCGGTCACGGCGATGTGTTCTTTGCGGGGATCCACTACGAACAACGCGCCGGGGAGCTTCTTCATTTCACGGATGCCGCCCAGGTTGGTCTCCAGCTTTTCGCGTTCACGGATCAGCTTGATAACTTCCTTCTTGGGCAGAACTTCGAACTGACCGTTCTGTTCCATCTTGTCGATCTGGTTCAGGCGGTCGATACGGGTGCGGATGGTGCGGAAGTTGGTCAGCATGCCGCCCAGCCAGCGGTTGTT
>JAUNQH010000054.1:0-7259 GCA_030536295.1 Clostridia bacterium
CAATTCCGAATATTATTTCTCCTCTCCCGTAATTAGCATATGCGCATACTGTCTTCAGAAAAGTGTTAGTGACACATTCTTTGAATTCAATGTTTTTTGATTCTCTCATAGCAAGCCTCCCGATGTTTGACTTTAGTATAATATGTTTCACTCGCAAAATCAACCGCAAATTTTTGCGACCGATTTTGTGGCCGCAATTGCTTCGCGTCATGTCCCCAGGTGCCGGCCGGAACGGGCCGAAGGTATCATAGCCCGGGCATCCATATCCGCCCGGTATGCTGCAGTGCTCTTGCTTCGCGATCTTAGCGGCAGCGGCAGTATGATGCTTGTGCTTTCATATAACAGAAAAGCCTGCCTTCCGGCAAGCTTTTCCGTTGGAACCAATTTCCAATTGTTGGAAAAAAGTGGAGATGAGGGGAGTTGAACCCCTGTCCGAAAACCCGTCGTCAGGATCTTCTCCGAGCGCATTCCGTGTTTTGAATTTCCCTCACAGGGACGCCCGCGGACAGGCTTCCCCGTTTGGTAGCTTCATGATTACGGACACAGCCTCAAAGCTTTGGCAGTGCTCGTTCCCCACGATAATGACGCCGGTATCCGGGAGCGTGGGTCAACCGGGCCGACGCGCGGCATTAAGCCGCGAAGGCGAAATTATTTTCGTCAGTTATTTTTTTTCCCCGTTTTTACGCGGTTCAGGGTCCGCGGCTCGCTTATCCTGATTCCGATGTCCCCGTCGAAACCGGATCATCCCCATAATGCCGAACGGTCAGCGCTGACGATCCTTCATTGCCCGTTCGATCTCTCTGTCACTGTCGCGCTTGGCCATGCTGTCCCGCTTGTCATGCAGCTGTTTGCCCTTGCACAGGCCCAGCTGCAGCTTCATCCGCCCGTCTTTCAGGTAGATCTCCAGCGGCACCAGCGTGTAGCCCTGACGCATCACAAGCCCGTCCAGCTTGCGGATCTCGCTTTTGTGCATCAGCAGCTTTTTCGGCCGCAGCGGATCCGTGTTGAAGATGTTGCCCTGTTCATAGGGGCTGATATGCATCCCTTCCACCCAGATCTCGCCTTTGCGGATCTGCGCCCAGCTTTCCTTCAGGTTCACCTTGCCGAGGCGCATGCTCTTGACTTCCGTGCCCGAAAGAGCCAGCCCGCATTCGTAGCGTTCCTCAACGAAGTAATCGTGGAAAGCTTTGCGGTTCTGTGCCACCGGCTTGATACCTTTCTGATGCGGCATGCACAAGACCTCCTTTCCGCGTCATTTCTCCGTTCCGTGACAGCTCATTATAACGATTCGCCCGCCGGAAAGCAATACTTTCCTTTCACAATACCGTGAATACCGCGCCGGGCTCAGTCGGATGACATCCGTTCCCATTCCGCGTACATGTTCTCTATTTCCTGCTCCAGCGCGTCCTTCTCCTCCGTCAGCCGCTGCAGCTCCACATAATCGCTGGCGACCGCCTGCATTTTATCGTCATACTGCTTCAGCTGTTCCTCTTTCGCGGCGATCTCGCGCTCCAGCACGTTCATCTTCCGCTCCCGTTTCGGATCCCGCGCGCTTGCGGATCTTTCCGGCTTTACGGTCTTCGTTTCCTTCTGTTCCTTCGGTTCCGGCGCCGGCTGCATGCTGTTCAGCGACCTGATCCGTCTGTACCGGTCATAATCGCAGTCCGGATAATCGGTGAATCCGTTGTCGATCTCCCACACATGGTTGGCAAACCTTCTGATGAAATAACGGTCATGGGAAACGAACAGCAGCACGCCCTCAAACTGCGATACGGCTTCCTCGATCCATTCCCGGGAGCTCAGATCAAGATGATTGGTCGGTTCGTCCAGGATCAGCAGATTGGCGCGGTTCATCATGATGATGCACAGCTTCAGCCGGGCGCGTTCCCCGCCGCTCAGCTGGCTGACCGTCTTGAACTGGTCCTCGCCGGAGAAGCGGAAGGCGCCGAGCCTGTCCCTGGCTTCCTGCGGAGAGCAGGAGGTCTCATACAGCATCGTGTCGATCAGCGTGCGTTCCGGATGTTCAAACACGACCTGTTGCGGCAGATACGCCGTTCTGACGGACGGGCCGGTCTTCACGCTGCCGGCATCCGGCGCCAGCTGCCCCAGGATGATCTTCAGCAGTGTGGATTTTCCCGCGCCGTTCGGCCCCAGCAGCGCCACGCGCTCCTTTCCGCCGCGGATCTGCCCGCTGACACCGGTAAACAGCGTCTGCCCGTCAAAGGACTTGGCGATGTCCTTCAGCTCCAGCACCAGGTCTGCCCGGAAATCCATGGAGGAGAAAGCGGCTTCCATCCGCGTGTCCTTCAGCGGCTTATCCGTCTGCTGCACGCGTTCCACGCGCTTTTCCATTGCGGCCGCCTTCTTGTGCAGCGCCGGATTGTCATACACGCTGCCCCACGCCTTCAGCCGCGCGATCTGGAACTCCAGCTGCTTCACCTTGGCCTGTTCACGGTTATACTGCATCAGCTGCTGCTGATACCGCAGCTCCCGTTCCTGCACATAGTAGGTATAGTTGCCGCTGTAGAACTCCGCTTTGCCGCGTTTGATCTCAATGATGCGCTGCGCGATATGATCCAGAAAATACCGGTCATGGGAGATGACCAGCACGGTGCCCCGGAAATGCAGCAGATACTCCTCCAGCCATTCCAGCGATTCCACATCCAGATGGTTGGTCGGTTCATCCAGCAGCAGGATATCCGTCTCCTCCATGATCATCCGCGCGAGGCATACCCGCGTCTGCTCGCCGCCGCTCAGCGTGCTGAAGCGCTGCGCGCGCATCTCCGGTCCGATGTGCAGGCCGTTGGCGATCTTTGCCATCTCCGCTTCCCAGCCGTATCCGCCGCGGGCTTCAAACCGCCGCGCCATCTCATCATACTTTGAAGCGGACACCGTCTGCATCTCCCGGTGCATCCGGTCCAGCTCCTCGCCCGCCCGGATCACATCCGCGTATGCCTGCCGCAGCACATCCTCCACCGTGTCCTCACTTTTCGCGGTATTGATCTGCGCCACATAGCCGACGCGTTTTCCCTTCGGAACGGACACGGATCCTTTATCCGGCGTCAGTTCTCCCGTCAGGATCCGGAAAAGCGTTGTTTTGCCCGCGCCGTTGTCCCCGAGGATCGCGACGCGCTCACCCGGATCGATCTGAAAGGAGATCCCGTCCAGGATCACCCTGTCCTGTTCAAAGGATTTCGTCACACCGTTTACCAGTATATCTGCCATACTCACACTCCGCGTAAAACACATAGATCTGCCGGTACATCATAATCGATTCCGGCCTTTTTGTCCATCCGCCGCCCGTGCGGAACCGCTTTTTCGGCAGTTTTGCCCCGGCTTTTTCGCCCCGGGAGCCGCGAAAGGTAATTTTGTTCTTGACAACCGGATGAATTCTGATATAATTTCTTTTTGTGAGCGATCAGCTGATGTGGAGAGTTGGCTGAGTGGTCTAAGGCGCACGACTGGAAATCGTGTGTGGGGTGATACCTCACCTAGGGTTCGAATCCCTAACTCTCCGCGGAAGAGCGGCTTGTTTCGAAAGAAGCGGGCCGCTCTTTTCTTTGTTTCCGCCATATGCAACGCTGCCCGGCAGAGTCTCCGCGCGCCGCAATGAAAAGCGCAATGAAAAAGCCGTCCCGTTGGACAGCTTTTTCGTTTATTCATGGTCAAAGATCGCTTTCCGCGCGAGCAGGCTTCCGTATTTCTCTTTCCATTCCCTGTGCGCTTCGCTGGCGTCATAGACCTCAAGCGCCTCTTTTTCCATGGTGATCTCGATCATCAGGTCATACCGGTTCGGGCGGTCGATACAGTTCCGCAGCACCTTTATCCCGTGCACGCCGCTGATCTCTGTCACGGGCGCGAACAGCTTTTCAACATCCTCCGCGATCCGCGCTTTCTCCTCCGGCGTGATCTCCGGTACGAATTTCGCGATAATACAGTGTTTCATACAGCGCGTCCTTCCTTCACCGCAGCCATTCGCCGTCATAAACGAACTCCGCCGGGCCTGTCTGATAGCAATGGTTGGTCTTTTCATCCCATTCAACGGTCAGTTCCCCGCCGTCCAGCCGCACGGTCGCCTTCCGTTCCGTGTATCCGTTGAGCACCGCGGCGACCAGTGACGCGCAGGCGCCGGTCCCGCAGGCCATCGTGATGCCGGAGCCGCGTTCCCACACGCGCATCCGCAGACGCGCGCGGTCCTCCACGGTCACAAACTCCACATTGGTCCGCAGCGGGAACAGCGGATCATTCTCGATCGCCCGCCCGGTCTCACCGATATCCATATGCGCCGCGTCATCGACAAACAGCACACAGTGCGGGTTGCCCGTATTGACGCAGGTGATCACACGCTCCTCACCCGCGAGGAACGCGCGCCGCGCGACGATCGGTTCACCGTCCAGCGCCACGGGGATCCGCGCGCCGTTCAGGATCGGCTCACCCATATCCACGGTCACACCGGTCACTTTTCCGTCCGTCACGGTCAGCTTCAGGATCTTGATGCCGCCGTTCGTTTCCAGCGTCACTTCGGTCCGGTCGGTCAGGCCGCGATCATATACATACTTTGCCACGCAGCGGGTCGCGTTGCCGCACATCTCGCCTTCGCTGCCGTCCTTGTTGAACATCCGCATCCTGAAGTCCGCGCGGTCGGACGGGCCGATCAGCACAAGCCCGTCGCTGCCGGCGCCGAAGGAGACATCGCTCATCCGCCGTGACAGCTCATTCGGGTCTTCAACAGTCTCCTTAAAAAGATCTACATAGAGATAATTGTTTCCGATTCCGTGCATCTTGGTAAATCGCATACCTGTTTTTCCTCTCCGCTTTCAATAAACCGTTCTTCACGGATGGAGCTGTTCAGTTCCTTCAGCCGGTCGATCCGGCCGTTCACGCGCAGGCCTGTCAGCGCTTTGGAACGGTACCGGTCAAACATCGCGCGCACACCCATGGTCACGGGGATCGCCGCCCAGAATCCGGCCGCGCCGGCAACCGCGGCGCCCACGCCGAGCGCGGCGCCGGTCTTGGCCATCCGGTACGCGCCGTCCTTCACGCCCGTCTTCGTCGGCTTTTTGCCGAGGATCACCTTGGTGCCTTCCGAAACGGCGATCACCGCGAAGGGCAGCGCGCCGGTCACAGATTCCGTCAATTCCGTCAGCAGGCCGGTCTCCTCCAGCAGGCCGGTCTCCACGGCGATCTCATCCATATAGGTCAGCCCGGTCGCGATCGTATCGACCACGGTGTCCCGCTGGCGCTTCTTATACCGGTTCAGGATCTCCTCATATGTGGTCATAGTCCGCCTCCTATCAGCTTCAGCACGGTCACAAGGACCCACGCGCCCGCGATAATGGCAACGGGTACCGTCAGCTGGGCGATCCAGCTTTTCTTTTCCTTCTTCGCCGCGCCGGAAAGCAGCGTCTTGTTCTGTTTTTCCAGGGCAGCCAGCCGGTTGCGCAGTTCGGTCACGATCTCGTCATTATTCCTGCGTTCTTCCTCAAGCGTTGTGTCAAGCGAAGCCAGTTCCGTTTCAATATGCTGCAGCCGCGCGTCTTCCTCACGTGCAAGCTCGCTGATCTCATGATGCAGTTTTCCCTGATCCTCATACAATCCTTCGGCAACCAGCGTCATCTCCGAGGTGAAATCTTCGATCAGGCGGTTGGTATTCTCCCCTTTCACGGTCCTTACCGCTTTGTTCAGCAGCTTCGCGGGAGAAAAGGAATTCGTGTTTTCGGACATATATTCTTCACCTCCGTCCGTCATGATTATAGCACACATTGTCCGTTTGTGACAATTCGCGTCCCAAATGTCATATTTTGTGCTCAAATCCCGTTGACTTGCCCTTTATACTGTGCTATCATCACGTTTGGAAACGTTTCCGTTATCGTTTCCGGATCAAGTTTCAGTCAGGAGGCGCATCCTGTGCAGGTATACACGATCCGTGATATCGCAAGGCTTGCCGGTGTCAGTGTGACCACCGTCAGCCGTGTGCTGAACCACCGCCCGGATGTTAAAAAGGAAACGCGCGCCCGTGTCGAGGCGACGATCGCGAAATACAATTTCGTCGGCAATGAAAATGCCCGCGGGCTGAAGCAGACGGATAACGAAGTCATCGGGCTCATCATCCGCGGCCGTTCCAATCCTTTCCTCAGCGCTTTGAGCGAGGCGATCCTCAGCCGTGCCGAATCGCTTCCGGCCAACATCGTTACCGAATATATCGATGAAAAGGACGATGAATTCCTGACCGCTTTCCGCCTCATGCAGCAGCGCAGGATCTGCGGGCTGATCTTCGTCGGCAGCCGGATCGATGAACGCATCAACGTGCTGCACGATTCGGATATCCCGATGGTCTTCACCACCGTTGACGGCAGAAACGCCGGTCTCCCGAACGCCTCCTCCGTCTCGATCGACGATTACGCGCTCGGGTGCCGTGTGGCTGAGGAGCTGATCGCCTGCGGACATACGAAGATCGCGTTGCTCGGAACGGGCCGGCTCAGCGGCGACAGCCTTTCCATGCGGCTGGACGGCGTTGTTGAAACGCTGAACAGGCACAGCATCGTCACGGACGATTCCATGTTCCGTGAATCGCGTTTTTCCCTGAAGGACGGGTATGACTGCGCGTATTCGTTCTTCCTTGAGCATCCGGACACGACCGCGGTCTTCGCCATGAGCGACACGATCGCCATCGGGGCGATCCGCGCGCTGCGGGATCTCGGCAAAAGCGTACCGGAGGATGTCAGCGTTTTCGGTTTCGACGGGATCGAGATCGGCCGCTATACGCTGCCGGCCCTCACCACCGTTGAGCAGCCGGTCGAGGAGATCGCCGGCACAAGCGTGGATCTGCTGAAAGATATGATCGAAAACAGCGCGGCGCCCAGACATATAAGAGTCGACGCGGAGATCATCCGCCGTGAGTCTGTGCGTTCGATCCGCTGAAAGGAGACTGACCGTCATGCGTGAAAGCGGCATTCTGATGCATATTTCTTCCCTTCCCTCCCCGGGCGGGATCGGCACGCTCGGCGCTGAGGCATATGAGTTCGCGGATTTTCTTTTCGCGTCCGGCATGCGGATCTGGCAGGTGCTTCCGATCGGACCCACAGGATACGGCGAGTCTCCGTATCAGTCCGCCAGCACCTTCGCGGGCAATCCCCTGCTGATCGACATGCGTCTTCTGCGCGAAAAGGGGCTGCTGTCCGGCACGGATAAAGACGATTACGTGCCTGCCGAAGCGGACCGGGTGGACTATGACAGCGTCCGCCTGAACAAGACCGTGC
>JAUNQH010000054.1:7269-15946 GCA_030536295.1 Clostridia bacterium
GCCGGCAGGCTGGCCGGCGAGATCGAAGCTTTCCGCGCGAAGAACGCGTGGGTCGATGATTTCGCCCTGTTCACCGCGGTCAAGGAGTACTTCGGCAACATCATGTGGAGCAAATGGCCGGATGACGGCATCCGTCTCCGCAAGCCCGCTTCGGTGGAAGCGTACAGGGAGATGCTGAAGGACGATATCGGCTACCATATCTTCGTCCAGTACCTGTTCCGCAGGCAGTGGTTCGACCTGAAGAAATACTGCAACGATCACGGCATCAGTCTTTTCGGCGATATGCCCATCTATGTCGCCGAGGATTCCGCCGACACATGGACGCATCCGGAAGTCTTCCAGCTTGACAAGAACAGGCTCCCGAAGGCAGTCGCGGGCGTTCCGCCGGATTATTTCTCCGAAGACGGGCAGCTCTGGGGCAATCCCCTGTACCGCTGGAGATCCCTGCGCCTGCACGGCTACGGCTGGTGGGTCGAGCGCATGCGCGGCATGGCGGAGCTGTATGATATGATCCGCGTTGATCATTTCATCGGCTTCGCGAACTACTACTCGGTGAAATACGGCATGCCGAACGCCCGCGTCGGCAAATGGATCAAGGGGCCCGGAAAGCACCTGTTCATGAAGCTGAACAAGGATCTGCCGGGGCTGAACGTCATCGCCGAGGATCTCGGCTGCGTCAATGACAGGGTCCAGCGCCTGCTGGACTGGTGCGGCTATCCCGGCATGCGTGTGATGAGCTTCGGCTTCGGTTCCGGAAAAGAGAACCGTCACGCGCCCGGCGGATACCCGGCCAATTCCATCGCCTACACCGGCACGCATGACAATGACACCGTGCTCAGCTGGGCGGAGCACGCGGATAAAGATACGCTGGATGACGCGAAAAAGCAGCTCGGCTTCACCGATATCAAGGACGCGCCGGAAGCCTTCGTGAAAGCCGTGTTCGCCTGCGGGTCGGACCGCGTGATCGTGCCCATGCAGGATCTGCTGGGTCTCGGCGGAAAAGCGCGTATGAACCTTCCCGGCACAACAGGCGGCAACTGGCTGTGGCGGATGCTGCCCGGCTGTCTCACAACGGAACTGGTGCTGCGCCTGATCAGTCTGAACAAGAGCAATAACAGGGGGTAAATGACATATGATGAACGCACAGGAACTGCTGGACCGTGCCGGCATACTGCTTGAAACAGCGCACCACATCCCGCTGGAAAAGGCAAACGCCGTGCAGCTGCACAACGCGCTGTCCGCCGCCGCCATGGAATCCCTGGCGCCCGTGTGGGCCGCGAAGGAGCAGGAACGCGCCGCCGCGAGGCAGGCCTGCTACATTTCAGCCGAATTCCTTGTCGGCCGGCTGGTATACAACAATCTGTTCTGCATGGGGCTGCTGAAAGATGTCAAAGCCCTGCTTGCCGCGCGCGGCATCGATATCGCCGTGCTTGAGGATATTGAGGATGACGCCTTCGGCAACGGCGGTCTCGGCCGTCTGGCGGCGTGCTTCCTCGACAGCGCCGCGACCTGCGGCATCCCGCTGACCGGTTACGGTCTGCGCTACCGTTACGGGCTGTTCAAGCAGACTTTTGTTGACTGCCGCCAGGTCGAGCTGCCGGATGACTGGTCCAGATTCGGGGATCCGTGGTCCATCCGCCGTGATGAGGATACCGTGACCGTGCACCTGAAGAGCGGTGATGTGCTCGCCGTGCCCTATGACATGCCCGTTGTCGGTTACGGCGCGCGGAATATCGGCACCCTGCGCCTCTGGCAGTGCGAGAGCCCGGCGGAGATCGATTTCGCGACCTTCAACTCCCAGGACTACGCTAAAGCCGCCTCCGCGAAGAACAAGGCGGAAGACATCACGAAGTTCCTGTATCCGAATGATACGAAATTCGCCGGCAAACAGCTCCGCGTCAAGCAGCAGTATGTGCTCGTCAGCGCCACGATCCAGGATCTCCTGCGCGCCTACCGTTCACGCCACGGCAGCGACTATTCCTTCTTCGCCGCCGAGTATGCCGTGCAGCTGAATGACACGCATCCGGTCATGGCCGTGCCGGAGCTGATCCGTCTGCTGCAGGCGGACGGCGTATCCTTTGAGGACGCGTTCCTGATCGCGCGGGATACCTTTGCCTTCACCAACCACACCGTGATGCAGGAAGCCCTGGAAAAATGGGATCTGCGCCTGCTGCGCTCGGTCTGCCCGGAGATCGTGGAGATCATGAAGCTCATCGACGGCCGTTTCCGCTCCGAAATGGCTGAAAAGGGTCTGGAGGTCCTGCCGGGCCGCTGCGTGATCGAAGGAAAGCGCGTGCATATGGCGCAGCTGGCGGTCTATGCCACCCGCGCCACAAACGGCGTCGCCGAGATCCATTCGCAGATCCTGAAGGATGATGTTTTCGCGGACTGGTATGCCGTTTATCCGGAACGTTTCCGCAACAAGACCAACGGCATCACCCAGCGCCGCTGGCTGGGGCTGTGCAACCCGGACCTGTGCGCGCTGATCGATGAAAAGATCGGGCCCGGCGCCATGACGGACCTGTACCATCTCCGTGAGCTGGAGAAGCATACGGATGATGAGACCTGCCTGCGTTTCGCGCAGATCAAGCACATGAACAAAGTCCGCCTGGCTGATGAGATCCGCCGCCTTGAAGGCATTGATATCTCACCGGACATGGTGTTCGATATCCAGATCAAGCGCCTGCACGAATACAAGCGCCAGTTCATGAACGCCCTTTCGATCCTGGCCATCCGCAAGCTGCTGAAGGAAGGCAAGCTGCCCGGTTTCCGTCCCACCGCGTTCATCTTCGGCGCCAAGGCCGCGCCGGGATATGACAGGGCCAAGACGGTCATCCGCCTGATCAACATGATCGCGGATCTTGTCAATAACGATCCGGAGATCAACGGTCAGATCCGCGTCTGCTTCGTGCGGAACTACAACTGTTCCTGGGCTGAGGTCCTGATCCCCGCGGCCGATATCTCCGAGCAGATCTCCCCCGCCGGCACGGAAGCCTCCGGCACGGGCAACATGAAGCTGATGCTGAACGGCGCCGTCACGCTCGGCACCTATGACGGCGCGAACATTGAGATCGTTGAGGAAGCCGGCGAGGAGAACAACTACATCTTCGGCGCGAGGGTCGATGAGCTCAACGCGATCAGGGCGGTCTATGACCCTGTTGAAATTTATGAGCACGATCCGCTGATCCATGATATAATGGATATGCTCGTTGACGGAACCTTCCCGGACGAGGACGGCGGACTGAAGGAGATGTATGACGCGATCCTGGCCGGCGCCAGCTGGCATCGCCCGGATCATTACTTCGTACTGAAGGACTTCCCCGCATATCTTGAGGCCAAGCTTCGCGCCATCGCGGACACGGAGGATACGATCGCCTTCGCGCGCAAGGGGCTGCTGAACACCGCCGGCGCGGGCAAGTTCTCCTCAGACCGCACCGTCCGTGAATACGCGGAAGATATCTGGAACGTGTAAACACTGTAAAAGGAGTGGATCGTTATGCTTTCATGGATTCTGAAGATCGTCTGCTGGATCATCGCGGGCGCGGTCGCGAGCAAGCTCATGGGCTTGAATAAGGATAATGACCGCAACGGCATTCTGGTCAATCTCATCATCGGCGTTATCGGCGGTCTGGCCGGCACGCTGATCGCGAAGCTGCTCGGCATCGGCGCCACAAACATCGTCGGCAGCACGCTGATCTCCATCGCCGGCGCGTGCGCGGCGATCGGGCTCGTGAAATACTTCGGCGGAAAAAAAGGCTGACACCGCAAAAGGATCGCCCCTTTCGGAGCGATCCTTTTCCTTTATTCAAACATTCTTTTCAGATTGAGCGCCGCCTGTTTGACGGCGTTTTTCTTTTCGCCTCCGGCGATCAGCATCTCCTGCGCTTCACGCAGGGTCGCCCCGGCAGCCATCCGTTCCGTCAGCTTTGCTTCGGTCGACAGCTGTTCATCATGCTTCTCCGTCTCCGGCAGGGCAACGCCGTGCAGATCAAGCACAAGGCAGTATTCGCCTTTCTCGGTCTTTGGGTTGGCCTTCAGCTCCGCCAGCACATCGCCGCAGCGCCCGCGGATCGTTTTTTCGTGCAGCTTCGTCAGGTCGCAGCTCACGCTCAGCACAGTCTCCGGAATGCACTCGCAGATCGCCTGCACGAGGTCCGTCACCCGGTACGGCGATTCATGGACCACCGCGACCGGAACGCCCCGCGCGATCGAAAGGAGCTTCGCGTGAAGGTCTTTCTTTTCTCTCGGCAGGAAACCGTAAAAAGCGAACTCCCGCGTATCAAAGCCGGATACGGACAGCGCCGCCACGGCAGCGCAGCATCCCGGCACGGGGATCACTTCAATGCCCCGCTCCACGCACGCGCTCACCAGTCCCCAGCCGGGATCGGAAACGCACGGCGTGCCGGCATCCGTGGTCACCGCCACCGTCAGGTCTTCTTCCAGCATCTTATCCGCCAGCCACTCGCCTTTTTCCTCTTCGTTATGGCGGTGGCACGCGGTCAGCTTCGTATGGATATCAAAGACCTGACACAGCTTCATGGTCACCCGTGTGTCTTCGGCCGCGATCAGATCCGCGGTCTTCAGGATCTCCACGGCGCGGGGCGTCATATCGTTCAGATTCCCGATCGGCGTGGCTACAACATACAGCTTCGGCATGATCAGACCTTCTCCGCCACACGCAGCTTCGCGCTGCGCGCGCGCGGATTCCTCTCCGTTTCTTCATCCGACGGCGCCACGGCGCCGCCCGCGAGCACCTTCACTTCCTGAACCCTGCCGCAGGTGCAGATGGGGGCTTTCGGCGGACATACGCACGGATGCTCCAGGTGTTTGAAGCACTGCTTGATCTTCCTGTCCTCCAGCGAATGGAAGGTGATCACGCACGCGCGGCCGCCGGGCCTGAGCATCTTCACCAGATCGCACACAGCTTTGTCCAGCGGGTCCAGTTCGTCATTCACCGCGATGCGGATCGCCTGGAAGGTGCGCCTCGCGGGATGACCTTCATCCTTTCTGCGCACGGCCTTCGGGATCGCGGCATCCACCGCGTGCACCAGGTCGAAGGTCGTTTCCATCGGTCTGGTCCGCCGGTGTTCACAGATGATCGCGGCAATGCGCGCCGCCCATTTTTCTTCCCCGTAATCCCGGATGATCCCGGCGATCTCCTTTTCCGGATATGTGTTCAGCAGTTCCGCCGCGGTGATGCCCTGCGAGCGGTCCATCCGCATGTCCAGCGGCGCGTCCTCATGATAGCTGAAGCCGCGTTCCCCGCAGTCCAGCTGCGGGCTGGAAACACCGAGATCCAGCAGAAAGCCGTCGATCTCCTCAATGCCCCGCGCCTTCAGCAGTTCCGCCGCGTCATGGAAGTTGCCGTGGATCGCGCGGAAGCCCGGGTATTCCTTCAGCCGTTCCTCCGCCGCGCCGATGGCCGTCATATCGCGGTCGATCCCGTACAGCCGCGCCGTTCCGCCCGAAAGCCGCAGGATGCCTTCGCTGTGACCGCCCCCGCCGAGCGTTCCGTCCACATAGACGCCGTTCTCACGCACGTTCATCCATGTCATGACTTCGTCAAACAATACCGGTATATGGGAAAACTCCATACCTGACCTCCTCAGGGCTTAAGACCGACGATGCCTCTCAGCTGGCCCACAAAGTAGAGGGACCCCGTCGCGATCACCACACCGTGCTCTCCGGCGAGCTCCCGCGCTGTTTGCAGCCCTTCCGCGATGCTGCCGGCGGCTGTCACGTTCATCCCGTATTCCTTCAGGATCTCCGCCAGCTCGGAAGCCGCCATGGCTCTCGGGCTGTCCGGCGTCACCGTGACGGCGGTCCGTGCCATGCACGCCAGCTTTCTCAGCATCTCATCCGAAAGCTTTTCCTTCAGCACGCCTGTCAGCAGGACGCGTGGCGTATCCTGCAGTTCACGTTGCACATAATCCGCAAGCGATGTGACGCCCTGCGCGTTATGCGCGCCGTCCATCAGCAGCGCTCCGCGCCATTCCGCGCGCGCCGGCCATACGGTGGACGCGATGCCGCGGTATACGGCTTCATCCGGAATGTCCGTTCCCCGCGCCCGCAGCTCATCAATGATGCCCAGCACCACCAGCGTATTGGTCACCTGATGCTTTCCGGGCAGCGGGATCCACAGGTCCTTCCATTCCGCCGCGGTCTTCAGGTCCGCGCGCGTGCCGGTCCGCCGGCTCTCCTCCTTCAGGATCATGGACGGGTCCGTCATGATCAGCCTCGCGTGCTTCCGCTCCGCCGCGGCACGGAAGACCGCCTCCACCTCCGGGGGCTGCGTATGGCATACCACGGGTACGCCTTCCTTGATGATCCCCGCTTTTTCGCCGGCGATGGCGGTCAGCGTATCACCGAGATACTGCATATGATCCAGGCCGATCGCGGTGATCGCGCACACGCTGGGGTGCTCCACCGCGTTTGTCGGGTCCAGCCTGCCGCCCATTCCGACTTCAAGCACGATATATTCGACGTTTTCGGCCGCGAACACGCGCAGCGCCAGCGCCGTGCCGAGCTCAAAGGGCGTCGCGAAAACGCCTTCTTTTTTCAGTTCTTCCGCGGCCTGCAGCACGCGGTTCCCTTCCCGCGCCAGCACATCGTCCGAAACGGGCGTCCCGTTGATCCGGATCCGCTCGTTATAGATCTGCAGGAACGGAGAAGTGTAGAGGCCGGTCCTGTAACCGGCCTCCTTCAGCACAGATGCCGTCATGGCGCATGTGCTTCCCTTCCCGTTGGTGCCCGCCACATGAATGACGGGCACCCGGGGAGCGCAGTCAAGCATTCCGATCAGTTTCCGGGTGTTGTCGAGTCCGTTTTTCGATCCGTCCCCGATGGCGCCGTGGATCCTGTCGATCACCTGCCGCGCGTCAAGATATTCGGTCATGAACGCCTCACATCTCAGCCTTCAGTTCCGCGATCCGGTTCTCCAGCGCGGCAGCCTTGGCTGCGTTCGCTTCAAGCTTTGCCTTCTCGGCTTCCACCAGCTGAGCCGGAGCCTTGCTGATGAAGCCCGGGTTGTTCAGCTTGCCTCTGGCGCGCTCCGCTTCCTTCTGCAGGTTCTCCAGTTCCTTGTTCAGGCGGGCGATCTCCTTGTCAAAGTCCACAAGGTCGCCCAGCGGGATAAACAGTTCGCCCGCGGCGGTCACGGCGCTCACGTTCTTGCCGGTGATCATCGCGCGGTCGGTGATCAGCTCCACGGAAGCCGCGCCGGCAAGGCGTTTGAAGTAGCCCTCACCGTTCATCAGCGTATCGTTCCAGCCGTCGTTCGCCACCAGCATCAGGTGCGTCCGCTTGGAAGGCGCCACATTCATTTCGGCGCGCAGATTACGGATGGAACGGATGATCTCCATCACGCCCTGCATCTTTTCCTCGTCATCCGCGAAATCAAGCGCTTCGTCCGTTTCCGGCCACTTCTGCAGCATCAGGAAGCCTTCGGCGCCGGGCAGATACTTGTACACCTGCTCCGTCAGGAAAGGCATGAAGGGATGCAGCAGCTTCAGCAGGCTTTCCAGCACATACAGCAGCACCGCTTTCACGGTCTCCTTGCTGTCGCCGTCCTCGCCCAGCAGGCGGGCCTTGCTCAGCTCGATATACCAGTCGCAGAATTCGCTCCACGCGAAATCATAGATCTTTGTGGCGGCCAGGCCGAAGTCTCCGCTTTCCATATGATCGCCGATCACGCGGATCGCTTCCTGCAGCCGGGTCAGGATCCACTTGTCCGCGGTCTCGAGCTTCGACGGATCGAAAGCCTTCCGTTCGCTGACGTTCATCAGCACGAAGCGGCTCGCGTTCCAGATCTTGTTCGCGAAGTTTCTCGCGGATTCCACTTTATCCTTGCTGTAGCGGGTGTCGTTTCCGGGGCTCACGCCCATCACCAGGGAGAAACGCAGCGCGTCCGCGCCGTATTCCTTCACCACTTCCAGCGGATCCACGCCGTTGCCGAGGCTCTTGGACATCTTCCTGCCCTGCTCGTCACGCACAAGGCCGTGGATCAGCACGGTCTCAAAGGGCGTTTCGCCCATGTTCTCAATGCCGCTGAAGATCATCCGGGCCACCCAGAAGAAGATGATGTCATACCCGGTCACCAGCATGCTGGTGGGATAGAAGAACTTCAGGTCTTCGGTCTCATCCGGCCAGCCGAGCGTGGAGAACGGCCACAGGGCGGAAGAGAACCAGGTGTCCAGCACATCCTCGTCCTGGCTGAGCTTCGTTCCGCTGCACTTCGGGCAGGCGCACGGCGCCTGACGCGCCACGGTCATCTCACCGCAGTCGTCGCAGTACCATGCCGGGATCCGGTGACCCCACCACAGCTGACGGGAGATGCACCAGTCACGCACATTCTCCATCCAGTTGAAATAGATCTTCTCAAAGCGTTCCGGCACAAAGCGGGTCTTGCCGGTACGCACCGCTTCGATCGCGGGCTCGGCAAGGGGCTTCATCTTCACGAACCACTGCTTGGACACCATGGGCTCGATGCTGTTGTGGCAGCGGTAGCAGGTGCCCACTTCATGCTTCAGGGGCTCGATCTCGGCCAGCGCGCCGCAGGCCTTCAGGTCTTCCAGGATCGCCTTGCGGGCTTCCTTCGTGGTCATGCCGGCATACTTGCCGCAGTCCAGCACCTCGGGCTCGTTCACGGCGGCCTTGCCGGAAGCCTTCAGCTCTTCCG
>JAUNQH010000009.1 GCA_030536295.1 Clostridia bacterium
CGGCAGGCCCCGACGGCCGTCCGGCAAACGGAGCGCCCCAGGGCCAGAACGCCGCGCGTCCCGCGGGCACATACGGACGTCCGGCGAACGGAGCGCCCCAGGGCCAGAACGGCGCGCGTCCCGGCGCGGGCCGTCCGGTGACGGGCGGATACGGCGGCCGCACACAGCAGGGCGGTGCCGGCGCGCGCAGAAGCAGCGCCCCGGATCTGACGCCCCCGGTCGAGAAGGAACGCGTATCCAACTATGATCCGAACAAGAAGAATTATATCCGCCAGCACGATCCGGAGCATGTGACGAGGAACCGCAAGCAGGCCAGCAAGAACAGCGGCTTTAACGGATATGACGATGATGTGATCCGCGGCGGCAAGCGTTCCCGCGCCAAGAAACCCAGCGCGCAGCAGATGATGGCGCCGATCAAGATCGAGACCGCGTACATGGCGGGAGATACCATCACCGTGCGCGATCTGACCGAAAAGATCGGCAAGCCCGCGGGCGAGATCATCAAGAAGCTGTTCATGCTCGGAAATATGGCGACCATCAACAGTGAGATCGATTTTGATACCGCCCAGCTCGTCTGCTCGGATTTCGACATCACGCTCGAGAAAAAGCAGGAGCAGACCGCGGAGGCCGCGCTTGTGGCGGAGGACTTCGATGATGACGAAGAGAACCTGATGCAGCGTCCGCCGGTCGTGACCATCATGGGTCACGTTGACCACGGCAAGACCAGCCTGCTGGACTATATCCGCAGAAGCCGCGTAACGGAAGGCGAAGCGGGCGGCATCACACAGCATATCGGCGCCTATACGGTGAACGTGGGCGACGGGCGTCAGATCACCTTCCTGGATACGCCCGGCCATGAGGCGTTTACAGCCATGCGCGCCCGCGGAACGCAGGCGACGGATATCGCGGTGCTGGTCGTCGCGGCGGATGACTCCGTGATGCCCCAGACCGTTGAATCCATCAACCATGCCAAAGCCGCGGAGGTGCCGGTGATCGTTGCCATCAACAAGATGGACAAACCCGAAGCCAACCCCGAACGCGTCAAGCAGGACCTGACCCAGTACGGACTGGTCTGCGAGGACTGGGGCGGCGAGACGATCTGCGTGCCTGTTTCCGCAAAGACCGGTGACGGCGTTGATGAATTGCTGGAAATGATCCTGCTGCAGGCGGATATGCTGCAGCTGCAGGCGAACCCGAACCGTCTCGGCCGCGGTGTTATCATCGAGGCAAAGCTGGATAAGGCCCGCGGTCCGCTGGCCACCGTTCTGCTGCAGAACGGTACCCTGCATGTGGGCGACGCCATTATCGCCGGCATGGCAGCCGGACGTGTGCGCGCGCTGATCAATGACCGCGGTGAACGCGTGGAAGAAGCCGGTCCGTCCACACCGGTGGAGATCATGGGCTTTGATGAAGTGCCGAGTGCCGGTGATGAAATGGTCGCCGTGGGTGATGATCACCTGAGCCGCCAGGTCGCCGACGAACGCCGCGAGAAGCTGAAGGCCAGCCGCGAAGCGAGCATGGCCAAGATGAGCATGGAGAACCTGTTCTCCTCGCTGGAGTCCGGCAAGGTGACCACACTGAACCTGATCATCAAGGCGGATGTTCAGGGCTCCGTGGAGGCTGTGAAGCAGGCCATGGAGAAGCTGAGCAACGACGAGGTGAAGGTGCGCGTGCTGCACAGCGCGGCCGGCGCCATCACCAAAGACGATGTGAACCTGGCCAATGCCTTCAATGCCGTGATCATCGGCTTCAATATCCGTCCGGACGCGTCCGCGCGCGAAGAAGCCGCGAAGGCCAAGGTGGATGTACGTCTGTATACCGTTATCTACAAGGCGATCGAGGACATGGAGCTGGCCATGAAAGGCATGCTGGAGCCCGAATACCGGGAAGTGCTGCTGGGTCATGCCGAAGTGCGGAATGTTTTCAAGATCACCGGCGCGGGCATCATTGCCGGCTGCTATGTGCAGGACGGCAAGGTGCAGCGCAACGCCGGCGTGCGCCTGCTGCGTGATAACGTGGTCGTATTCGAGGGCAAACTGAGCAGCCTGAAACATCTGAAGGACGATGTGAAGGAAATGGCCGCCGGCTATGAGTGCGGTATGAGCCTTGAAGGCCATAACGACATCAAGGAAGGCGACATTGTGGAATGCTACATCATGGAGGAGATTCCGCGCTGATATGAGTTATCAAAGAATCGACCGGATTTCCGAGGAAGTCCGCCGCGAGGTGGATGCCATTATCCGCGGGGAACTGGGTGACCCGCGGATCTGCGGAACCTTTTCAGTCACCCGTGCCGAGGTCACCGGAGATCTGCGCTACGCGAAGATCTATGTAAGCGTGCTGGAGGATGACCTGCGGGACGGGCTGCTGGAGGCGCTCAGGAGCGCGAAAGGCTATATCCGCCGTTCACTCGGAAAACGGATGATCATCCGGTACACGCCGGAACTGATCTTTGTGAATGACAAGAATATCGCTTACGGTGTCCATATCGCGAAGGTACTGGCGGACGCCCGCAGGACGGAAGGAATGAACGCCGATGACGGAACAGAAGCGTGAATGCGCGCTGATCGCGGATGCTATCCGCGCGGCGCGGACTGTTGCCGTATGCACCCATGTGAACCCTGACGGGGATACGCTCGGCAGCGGGCTGTGCATGAAACTTGCAATGGAACGCATGGGCAAAAGCGTGGATGTGTATAACAGGGACAAGGTGCCTGATAATCTTGCGTTTTTACCCGGTGCGGACAGTGTGCTGCATGATGCCGAACCGAACGGGCGCAGCTATGATCTGCTGCTCTGCACGGATATCAGCGACAAGGCGCGCATGGGCTGTGAATGGCTGACCGGATACTGCGGCCGGATGATACAGATCGATCATCATTCGACCAATCCGATGTACGCTGAAGTGAACAGTGTGGACGGAAATGCCGCCGCGACCTGCGTGATGATCGCGGAACAGCTGGAAGCGCTCGGTATCGTACCGGACCGTGATATGGCTGTCTGTCTCTATACCGGCATCAGTACGGATACGGGCAATTTCGCGTTCCCGTGTACGAACAGCGAGGCCTTCGCGGTCATGACGCGGCTGATGGAGCTGGATCTTCCTCTGCCGGAACTGAACCGCATCCTCTTCCGGGAACGGAGCAGGGAACAGCTGCTGCTGATCGGCCGCGCCATTGCGAGCCTCAGGTTTGAATGCTCCGGCCGGATCGGTGTCATGACGCTGACACGCGCTGATTTTGACGCGTGCGGCGCGCTGAATGAGCACGCGGACACAGTGGTGAATTTCGCGCTGGATACCGTGGGAACAGATATGGCCCTCCTGGCCCGCGAGGACGGGAACGGCATCATCAAGTGCAGCCTGCGCGCGGTGAAGCCGTATACGGTATCGGAAGTGGCAACCGCCTTCGGCGGCGGCGGACATGAACAGGCGGCGGGGATCACGGCCGCGGGTGAACTGGAAGATGTTGCCGGACGCGTCGCGCAGGCGATGGCGGACCGGCTGAACGGGAAAAAACAATGAATGGATTTCTGAATATCCTGAAACCGCCGGGAATGACCTCAGCCGCTGTTGTGGCGAGAGTCAGACGCCTGACGGGGGAAAAGCGTGTGGGACATGCCGGCACGCTGGATCCGGAGGCCGCGGGCGTGCTGCCGATCATGATCGGGAAAGCCGCGCGGCTTTTTGATTTCCTGGTCGACAAGGAAAAGGAATATGTGGCGGAGGCTGCTTTCGGCGTATCCACGGATACGCAGGACGCGACCGGACGCGTGACGGAACGGGGAGACAGCTATCCCTCATATGATACCGTTGTGCGGATGCTGAAGCGCCTGGAAGGGGATATCGTTCAGCGTCCGGGTATGTTCAGCGCCATCAAGAAGGACGGTAAGCCCATGTACGAACTTGCGCGGAAAGGCGAGACCGCGGAGGTGCCGGAACGCGTCGTGCATGTGGAAAGCATCGTACCGCGCGGAGAAATGCGGGATCACGGTGTGCTGATGACGGTGCGCTGCGGCAGGGGAACCTACATCCGTTCCATATGTGATGATCTCGGCCGGCTCTGCGGATGCCCCGCGCATATGCGCTTTTTGCTGCGCACACAGAGCGGAGCTTTCACGATCGATACGGCCATGACGATCGGCGAGGCGGAAACGCTGCAGCAGCGGGGAGAACTGGCCGCGCACCTTCTGCCGCCTGACATGCCTCTGGGTCATATGCCGAAAGCCGTGTTTTCCGAAAACGCGCGCAGGCTGATCACGGCCGGCGCGAAGCTTCCGGTCGGCGCGGATCTGGCGGGGAAGCTGCCGGACGGTGTGAATACGAGGGTCTATCTGGATGATGAATTCTGGGGGATCGCGGTACGCGACGGCGATCATCTTATATGGCGCGCGCAGATCGCGCCGGAGGAAACATGATGAGGATCAGCTGGGAACAGCCGCATACGACCGGCGGAACGATCGTGCTTGGCATGTTTGACGGCGTGCATATCGGTCATCGCGCGCTGTTTGAGGAAGCGGCGCGTGCCGGCAGACCGCTGACGGTCTGCACATTCGCGCGGCATCCGATGGAAGTGCTCCGGCCTGACCGCCCTGTCGGGATGCTGATGACACTGATGCAGAAACTGCGCGCGTTCAACGATAACGGAGCCGATGAAACCGTGCTGATGCGCTTTGACGCGCGTTTTGCCGGGATGGAGCCCGCCGATTTTCTTGACAGGCTCAGGCGCGACTTCGCACCCGCGTGCGTGGTCGCGGGATATAACTATACATTCGGTCATATGGGCCGGGGCGATACGGAAATGCTGCGGCGATACGGAGAAGAACACGGGTTCGGCGTCCGGATCGTACCGCCTGTGATATCGGGCGGTGAGCCGGTCTCCTCCACAAGGATCCGGGAATTTGTGAGAGCGGGCAGCATTGCCGAAGCGGCTGAACTGCTCGGCCGTCCCTATGAGCTGACGGGCACTGTGGTGAAAGGAAAAGGGATCGGCCGTACGATCGGTTTCCCGACAGCCAATATTCAGACGGCCCCGTCGGTCCTGAAACCGGCCCGGGGCGTTTACACCGGTACGCTGCTTGCGGACGGTAAGGTGTACGGCGCGCTGACAAACATCGGCCTGCAGCCTACCGTTCCTTCCGGCGCGGAGACTGTGGAGACGCATATACCGGGATACAGCCCCGATCTGTACGGAAAGAATGTCCGTCTGATCCTGACCGCGAAGCTGCGTGACGAGATCCGCTTTGAAAATACGGAACAGCTGCGTCAGCAGATCCGAAAAGACTGCGAAGCGGTCAGGAATGTTCATTCCGGTCATACGGTCACCTGAACGCCCCGATTGTCATTGAGTCACATATAGAGTATAATAGAGAACTGATCATCCGCAGAATCCTTTGCGTCAGGAAAGAGGAGAGAAACCAATGCCCGCAACGAGTTTTGACAAGGAATCCATAAAAAACACGATCATCGGAAAGGTACAGCGCTATAACGGGCTGACGATCGAAGAGGCGACGCCTCAGCAGATCTACCGTGCCGTGGCCTCCACCGTACGTGACCAGATCATGCAGAAGTACATGGTGGCGCGTGAGGACCGCAAAAAGTGCCGGCAGAAGAGACTGTATTACCTTTCCGTGGAATACCTGATGGGCCGCAGCATGTACTGCAACATGCTGAACCTTGTTTCAACGAAGGAATATACGGAGGCGCTGGCCGAACTGGGCATCGATATCCGTGATGTACTGAAGGAAGAACCGGAACCCGGCCTCGGCAACGGCGGTCTGGGACGGCTCGCGGCGTGCTTTCTGGACAGCCTGAGCAGTCTTGATCTGCCGGCCATGGGGTGCACGATCCGGTATGAGTACGGCCTGTTCCGCCAGAAGATCGTGGACGGGCAGCAGGTCGAGCTGCCGGACAGCTGGCTGGACAACGGAAACGCCTGGGAGACGCCCGTCATGGAGGATACCTGTGAGGTCCATTTCGGCGGTCATGTGGAAGAAATGACCGTGAACGGCCGCCAGCAGTATATCACGCGTGATTACTATACCGTTGAAGCCGTTCCGTACGATATGCCGATCGTCGGTTATGATACGACGAACGTGAACCCGCTGCGCATGTGGTCCGCACGGAGCCCGAAAAAGCTGGACCTCGGCTCCTTCGGGGAAGGCAAGTATGTGCAGGCGAGTGAGGAGATCGAACTGGCCGAGGCCATTTCAAAGGTGCTGTATCCGGAAGACAAGCACTATGAAGGCAAGATGCTGCGCCTGAAACAGCATTACTTCTTTACCAGCGCGACGCTGCAGTATATCCTGAAGGACTTCAAGAAGATGTACGGCAGCGATCTGCGGAAACTGCCGGATAAGGTGGTCATCCATATCAATGACACCCATCCCGGTATGGCTGTGCCCGAACTGATGCGTCTTCTGATCGACCAGGAAGGGCTGGAATGGGATGAGGCCGCGCAGATCGTACGGCGCACCATTGCTTACACCAATCATACCATCATGGCGGAAGCACTTGAAAAATGGCCCGTAAGCATGGTGCAGCAGCTGCTGCCCCGCATCTGGCAGATCATCAATGAACTGAACCGCCGCCTGTGCGACAGGCTGTGGAATCAGTTCCCCGGCGACTGGGACCGCATTGCCCGGATGGCGATCGTGAGTTACGACAACGTACATATGGCTAATATGTGCATTGCGATGAGCTATTCGGTCAACGGCGTGAGCCGCCTGCACGGCGAGATCCTGAAGGAAGAGACCTTCTATGACTACAACCTGGTGATGCCGGAGAAATTCTCCGCTATCACCAACGGCATCACACACCGCCGCTGGCTGCTCAGCTGCAACCCCGGGCTGACCGGTCTGATCCGTGACACGATCGGCGATAAGTGGATCAGGGAGCCGGAGCTGCTGAGCGAACTGCGTCCCTATGCGGATGACGCCGCGTTCCGTGAGGCCTTCGCAAAGGTGAAGCTGCAGAACAAGGAACGGCTGGCCGCAATGCTGCGTGAGCGGCAGGGCGTTGATGTGGATCCGTCCTTTATGTTTGATGTACAGGCAAAGCGTCTGCATGAGTATAAGCGGCAGATGCTCAACGCGCTGCATATTCTGGTGCTGTACAACCGGATCGCCGACGATCCGAATTTCACCATGCAGCCGAGAGTATTCTTCTTCGGCGCCAAGGCGAGCCCCGGATATTACCGGGCGAAGCAGATCATCCGCTTTATCTGCGCGATCAGTGAACTGATCGAAAAGCATCCCAGAGCCAGGACCATGCTGAAGGTCGTGTTCCTGGAAAACTATGACGTTTCTTCCGCCGAGATCCTGATCCCCGCGGCCGAGGTGTCCGAACAGCTGAGCACCGCCAGCAAGGAAGCGAGCGGGACCGGCAACATGAAGTTCATGATGAACGGCGCGGTGACGATCGGCACCATGGACGGCGCCAATGTCGAGATCAGTGAACAGGTCGGCATGGATAACATCTATATTTTCGGCATGCGCAGCGATACCGTGCGCGATATGTACCGCGAGCACAGCTACAACCCCATGAACATCTTCGAAACGAACCAGGAACTGCGCAAGGCCATGACTCAGATGATCGACGGGACGCTGTTCCCGACAAACGGCGCCGTGCTGCAGGATCTGTATCACAGCCTGCTGATGGGCGAATGGGGCAGCCTGGGCGACAACTACTTTGTGCTCAAGGATTTCGGCTCGTATTCCATGGCGCAGCGCAGACTGAACAATGACTATGAGAACCGTGACAAGTGGCTGAAGATGGCTGTGACGAATACTGCCATGAGCGGTATCTTCTCATCGGACCGCACGATCGAAGAGTATAACGAAAAGATCTGGCATCTGCAGAAAACCGTTCGGTAACAGGTGATCCGGATGCGGGAAACGGATGCGGTAAGACCCGCATCCGTTTGCGGATATCCTTCTGTATAAAGAGAAGGAGACGCGGGACGCGTGTCGGAACATCAGCGGCGCCATGTCCGCATGCTTCAGGGATACCTGCGCGGCGGTGCCATGTATGCCGGCAGACCCGGAAGGCGTTGATCTCCCAAGGACATTCATTAAGCGTTCCCCCTGTGAGGAAGGATTGGCGCGCTTTGCCGTGGACCGGGCCGCTTCATACGGCCTTTTCCGTGAACTGATCGACACGACAGCAGGCTGCACGGTCTGTACGCGCTGCGGACCGAATACGCCCGGCCTGCTTTTCATGAGAAAATGAAGAAAAAGATCAATCCGAAAGCCCTCGCGGGCATCCTCGCCGTTGCCGTGCTGACGGTGCTTCTGATACCGGTGCTTGTCACCAATGTGCGGACGGCGGAAAAGGTCGCCTATGAGAAAAGCCTGACCCCGACGCCGCTTCCGCCGTTCGGCAACGTGATGGCGGTAACGCCCGACCCGTCCGCGCCTACGCGTGAACCCATGCTGCGCACCGGCTCCGCGGGACAGGCTGTGACCGACCTGCAGAGCAGGCTGTTCATACTGGGATATTATACCGGCGCCATCGACGGGCAGTACGGTCCGGGAACAAAGGAAGCGGTAACGGCATTTCAGAAACAGAACGGGCTCTCGGCAGACGGAATCGTCGGAACGGAAACCAAAACGCTGCTGTTCTCGGCGGACGCGAAACCGTATTCAGCCGCTCAGGGTGAATGACAGCCGGCTGTTTGCGGAAAAAAGACATTAGTGATATACTGATATCGATTATTGGCTTATAAACGGAAAGGAAGCAACGATGAAGCCGAAAACCAAACGGATCCTTAATTTTCTGCTGATCTTCGGCACGCTTGCGATCGTTCTGATCATCGGCTTCAGCGGCAATGATTTCGGAAAAGCGCTTGAAGCCCTGAAGACCGTTCCGCTGTTCTGGCTGCTGCTGTGTTTCGCGGCATATCTGGGCTACCTGAGCTGTGAGGCAATGGCGATACACTTTTTCCTGCGCCGTCAGGGCTGCCCGGTAACACTGAGATACGCGTATCTTGTCGCGATCGTGGGTATGTATTATTCGAATATCACGCCCGGCGCGACAGGCGGACAGCCGATGCAGATATACTATCTTCATAAACGCAATGTGCCCGTAGGTCTGAGTACATCCGCACTGCTTGTGAAATTGTTCAGCTTTCAGTTCATGCTGCTGGTCGTCGGCACCGTATGCTGGATCGGACACGGCGCGTTTATTGCCGAAAATGTCGGATCGAGCATGTGGATCCTGATCGTCGGATATGTTTACAATGCCGTTGTGGTCGGTTTCCTGCTGCTGGTCGCGCTGAACAGAAGGCTTGTTCATTTCCTGCTGATGCTGATCCTGAAGATCGGCACGAAGCTGCATCTGTGCAAGGAACCGGAGCAGACCCGCGTTCGCTGGGAAGACGCGCTGGAGACCTATCACGGCAGCATCATGATGCTGGCGCACAGACCGCTGGATGTGCTGGTGCAGCTGGCGATCGGCGGCATACAGCTGATCGTGCTGATGATGGTGATCGTATGCCTGTATTTCGGTTTCGGTCTGAGCGGCGCCACGGTAACGCAGCTGATCGCGCTCGGCGTGATGCTGTATACAAGCGCGAGCTATACGCCTCTGCCCGGCGCGTCAGGCGCGCAGGAAGGCGTGTTTGCCCTTTATTTCGCGAAGGTGTTCCCGGATGATGTGCGGTTCATGACACTGTTGCTTTGGCGTTTCTTCACATACTATCTGAGCCTGATCGTCGGCGCTGTTGCCACGATCGGTTTCGGCCTCAGAAAGGATAAGAACGTTCAGGATGAACAGAAATAAGACTTTCAGGATCGCGCTGTGCGGCATCCTGACATCCATTATGCTGGTGCTCGGCTTTATTGAGAGCCAGTTTCCGCTTCCGGTCCCCGTGCCGGGCATCAAGCTGGGGCTGAGCAACACCATACTGCTTTTTGCCGTTTATATGCTGGATGTGCCGACCGCGTTTGTGCTGATGCTGCTGAAGGTCACACTGAGCGGGCTGCTGTTCGGCGGCGTGAGCGCGATGCTTTACGCGCTGGCCGGCGGTGTCGTATCCGTCGCGGTCATGAGCATTCTGAGCCGTCCGCGCCGGATGAGCGTGATCGTTGTGAGCATGCTGGGCGGAGCGGCGCATAACGCCGCGCAGACGATCCTGGCAATGGCTGTTACAAGAACGGATCTTTCGGTCTATCTGGGCATACTTCTGCTTGTCGGACTGGCCTGCGGCGCGCTGACGGGGGTATGCGCCATACCTGTAATGAAGCATGTCAGGCTTCGGAACGGGAGGAGCAAATGAAAAAGCTGTTTATCATGTTCATACTTCCGGTCATGCTGTGCGCGGCGGTATGCGGCGCGTATGCCGCGGACCTCACTGCTTTTGACAGCGCGCTGCGTGCCGGATCGGGAACGGACGCCGGATGGACCGGGGAAAATGACGGCATATTCGAAATGCAGACCGGTCTCCATACCGTGATCCGGCTGTATACGGACCTGAACAGCGAGATCATCGCCATGGAGGTCATCTCCTCATGTTCGCTTGAGGATGACGCGGCGGAGACCGGACGCGAGTTGAGCCGTACCGCGCGCGCGGCTGTTATCGCGCTGTATGAGGCGGATGGCCTGTATACCGACGCGACCCCGGAAGAAGTGAACAGCGTGCTGAAGATGCTGCTCGCTCCTTACAGCGGAAGCGGAGAGGATGAAGGCGCGGTGATGCTGGCGGGCAGGGAAGCGGTTTTATCACTGTCTGTTTCGGACAGCGGTACGGTTTATACATTAACGGTCGGTCAGATCCCCGACCATGGACCGGAGGCATCAATATGAGCAGGATCGTACTGACGGGCGGCGGAACGATGGGTCATGTGACACCGCATCTCGCGCTGATCCCGCATCTGCTTGAGGCGGGATATGAGATCCACTATATCGGCACCGAAAACGGTATGGAAGCACCGAAAATGCGCTCCATGCAGGGCGTGGAATATCACGCGGTGAAGACCGGCAAGCTCCGCCGGTATTTTTCCTGGCAGAACTTTACGGATCCGTTCCGTGTGATCGCGGGTGCTTTTCAGAGCGCGCATCTGATGGGCAGGATCCGCCCGGATGTTGTTTTCAGCAAAGGCGGGTTTGTGGCCGTGCCTGTCGTTTTCGGCGCGTGGGTGCGGGGAATTCCCGTGCTGTGTCATGAGAGCGACCTGACTCCGGGATTGGCGAACAAGCTGTGCAAGCCCTTCGCGAAGCGCTTCGCGACCACGTTCCCGGAGTGCGCGGAAGCGCTCGGCGGCAAGGCGGAAATGACGGGGACGCCGCTGCGTCCGGAGCTTTTTGCCGGAGACCGTGCCAGGGGACTGCGCTTTTTCGGCTTCAGCGGTGAAAGACCCGTTCTGCTGATGATGGGCGGCTCTTCCGGCGCGCAGAGCGTGAACGCGGCGCTGAGAGCGGCGCTTCCGGAAATAACCCGGACTTTCGATGTCGCGCATATCTGCGGCAAAGGCAACCTGGATGAGACACTGAACGGGACGAAAGGATACGCGCAGGTCGAATTCCTGGACGAGGATCTGCCGGACGCGTTCGCGTGTACGGACATGGTGCTGTCGCGCGCCGGCGCGAACGCGCTGTGCGAGTTTCAGGCATTGAGCCGGCCGATGCTGCTGATCCCGTATCCGAAGGGAGCCAGCCGGGGAGACCAGATCCTGAATGCCGCGAGCCTTGAAAAGCGCGGTCTTTGCAGGGTGCTGAAGCAGGAGGAGATGACGGCGGAAACGCTCGCGCGGGCGGTGAACGATACCTGGCGCGACCGGGACACGCTGACGGCGAATCTCCGCGCGGCGCCGCCCGCGGACGGGACAAAGCGCGTGCTGGAACTGATCGAAGAGATCCGCAGAAAATAAAGTTGAACGCGGATACGGAAAGATCCGAAATTATGCAAAAAATGGAACGATATGCATCATGAAAATGCAGAACGGCCGCAGATTCCTTCTTGATTACGGCCGTTCTTTTTTATATAATATGTTCAATATACACGAGTCGCTTCATGAGCGATCGAAAGGAGAATATGTATGTTTATCAGCAACTGTATTGCCGAGACCGTTCAGGAGACCGCGGCTATAGCCGAGACCGTTCAGGAGACCGCGGAAGGTATGAAGTCATCCTCGCTGGTGTTTACGGTCGTTTTTGTTGTCATTGGTCTTTATGTCCTCATTACGGGCGTGCTGACCATGGCGACAGGCAAATTCTACGGCGGCGCGGAGAAATCGTTCAAAAAATACACGGATGAATCCCTGCTGACCTGCACGCGCGAGATCGGGCTGGGCAATGTGTTCGTCGGCTTGTTTATCATCGCGCTTGAAGCGACCTCGAGCAAGTATATCCCGCTCGTGCCCGGCATCATCATCTGTGCTGTACTGGTCATCTTCGCCATTGTGGTTCAGCTTCCGCTGAACAAGAAGCTGGTCAAGAAAGCACAGTAACGGAGGAATAAGGTATGATCGAGATCTCTCACCTGACAAAAGTGTACGGCAGCAGCAAAGTGGTCAATGACTGCACATGGGAAGTGCCGGACGGCGTGATCATGGGCTTTATCGGCCCGAACGGCGCCGGCAAGACAACGCATCTGAAAATGATGACCGGAGTGCTGCGCCCCACATCCGGCACGGTGAAGCTGAACGGCACGGATATTGCCGCGGATCCGCTGGAAGCCAAGAAGCAGTTCGGGTTCGTCAGCGATTCTCCCGATCATTTCCTGCGTCTGAAGGGTGTGGAGTATCTGAACTTCATGGCGGATATTTATGACATGCCGTCCGAAGGCCGGAGAGAGTTTATTGAGGATTACGCGAAGAGATTCGGGATCGCGGACGCGCTGAACAATAAGATCCTGTCCTATTCTCACGGCATGCGGCAGAAGATCATGGTGATGGGGGCGCTGATCCATAAGCCGCCCATCTGGATCCTTGATGAGCCGCTGCTGGGTCTGGATCCGCAATCCGCTTTTGAACTCAAGAAAATGATGCGCGAGCATGCCGACGCGGGAAATTCGGTCCTGTTTTCGACGCATGTGCTTGAAGTGGCCGAAAAACTGTGTGATCGGATCGCCGTGATCCGCAAGGGCGAGATCCGCTTTACCGGAACACTGGACGAATTGAGAAGCGGTTACCCTGAGGGCACCTCGCTGGAGGATATCTTCCTGCAGCTGACCGGAGAAAAACAGGAAACTGCGGAACCCGGGACGGAGGGCTGAAAAGCATGAAACGATTTCTGCTTCTGGCCAGAGTACTGCGCAAGTGCGGGAAAGGGAATGAGACCGGCGATTCTCAGGCGAATATGAAAGGCGATAACACACTGGTGTTATATGTTCTGGGCGCGCTGATCATCCCCGCGCTCCTCTTTTTCGGCGGACGGTTTCTGGGCGAGCTGTCTCCGCTGATCGGCGGTGTGGAGGCGTTCGCGAGCGCGGTCTTTATGGTCTTTGCGCTCATGACGCTGATCCTGTCGGTAATGGAGCTGCTCGGTACGCTCTTTCTGACATCGGATCTGCCCTATCTGCTTTCATTGCCTTTTTCACCTCGTCAGATCGTGCTGGCGAGGACGATGAACACGATGCAGCGGCAGCTGATCATCAACACGCTGTGCATCCTGCCCTTCTGGATCGGATTCGCGGCAGGCAGCCCGGAAACGCTTACGGCCGGATACTGGGCGGGGATGGTACTGGGGGACCTGCTGATGTCTGTTGCCGCGGTCGCGATCGCGGCCATTCTCGTGATCCTGATCATGACGGTGTTCCGGTTTGCCCGGAACCGTGAAGTGATGGCGGTCATCGGCGGTCTGATCGCGTTTGCTGTACTGATCGCCTACAACCTGTTTGTCAGGACCGACACGACGATAGACAGCGAAGCCGTGAAGCAAACGGCGGGCGCGGTCATCAATGTACTGAAGGGACCTTCCGTCATTATTCCGGTCATACCGTTCATCGCGAAAGCCATGACAGGCAGCGCGCCGGTCGTCAATCTGCTGCTGGCCGTGCTGATCACGGCCGCTGTCTGCGGATTGTTCATCCTTGTTGCTGACCGGCTGTATCTCAGAAGCGCGCTGAACATGCAGGATTCTTCCGCGAAGAAGAAGAGCATGGATGAAAAGCAATGGGATAAGACCAGCAGGGCGCGCAGCGCCATGATGGCATATACCGTAAGGGATCTCAAGTGTGTTTTCAGGAATCCGGCTTATCTGGTCTATGGCTGGCTGCTGTCTCTGGCATGGCCGGTCCTGATCGCCAGCCTGTTCCTGGTGGGATCCAAAATGAATATTCCGTTGTCCGGCGCCGAGGCGGAAGGCGCGGAAACGATGCTTACGATGCTGATGATGTTCTGCAGTACCGCGGTCGCCTTGCTTTCCGCCTGCGCGACAACGGGCCTGAGCTGTCTGGCTTCATCGATCATCAGCCGTGAGGGGAAATCGTTCTATTACATGAAGATGGTTCCGGTCCCTTACAGCGTTCAGGTCCTGGGAAAGCGGAACGCGGCGCTTTTTGTTGCCGGTATCGGAAGCATCGGATATGAGCTGATCGCGGGCATCGTGCTTCTGATCAAGGGCATCGTAAGGGTCGAATGGTTCCTTTACTGCATCGTGCTGACAGCGGCGCTGCTGATCCTGCTGATCAATCTGCTGGCCGGTCATGACCTGAAAAAACCGAACCTGAACTGGGACAGCGAATCATCGGTGGCCAGATCGAATAATATCGGAGTGATCATCTGGATCGCCGGTTTTATACTGGCGGCAGGGGTGGCGATCCTTCCGCCGGTGTTCCTGATGGCGGCTTTCATGGAAAAGGCTGTTTTGTGGTCCACGCTGATCGTACTGGCGCTGCTGGTGTTGTGCGTGACCGGAGCCGTTTTGTCTGAACGGCATCTGTACAGGACCGCGGCGAAGCGGCTGAAAGCTATAGACGCCTGAACCTGAAAAAAAGATCTCTCTGTCGCGGAGGCAGAGAGATCTTTTTACCCGGCGGAAACGGGAAGCTTTCAGAAGATACGATGATGCCGGAGACAGGGACAGGGAAAAGGCGCCGGTATGGATAAACATGTTTCCGGAAAGGACGGACCGGATATGGAAGGTGTGTTTGCCGTTAAGGTCGTACGCAGCGGGCGAAAGACATTCTCGCTGCAGGTCGACGCAAACGGCGGGGTAACGCTGCGGGCACCGATGCGCGCGACACAGGCCGAGATCAGCCGCATTCTGCGGGAACGGCATGACTGGATCCTGCGGGCACGCGCGAAAGCGGAGAAGAAACGCGCGGAGCAGCCTGCCGTGCGACGGCTGACCGCGGAAGAACTGGCGGAACTCGGCAGGCAAGCCGCAAAGGCGGTTCCGCCGATCGCGGAAAAGTATGCTGCCAGACTCGGTGTGACATATGGCCGCATAACGATACGCTGCCAGAAAACACGCTGGGGGAGCTGCTCCTCGAAGGGAAACCTGAATTTCAACTGCCTGCTGATGCTCGCACCCGCGTATGTGCTTGAGAGCGTGGTCGCGCATGAGATCTGCCACAGAAAGCACATGGATCATTCGGCGGCTTTCTATGCGGAACTGTATGGGATCTGCCCGGATTATGAGAACGGAAACAAATGGCTGAAACAGAACGGGAGCATGCTGCAGGCCGCCATCGGCGGCGGACAGCAGACATAAAAGGGATGCCGTGCGGCATCCCTTTTATGCGCGGAGTTCAGAAGTCATTTTTGTACGCAGCCTGAGCAGCAGGAAAAACAGGAAAACACTGACCGCTGCAAGAATGATCACGGCAACCGCGTCATAACGCGCGGAACCGGACGCATTTACGGTTTCACTGAAGAGCAGGGAAGGCAGGAGCGCAATGAGATCAAACACGGCATGGACCGCGGAGCAGGCGATGATACCGCCTGATCCGGCGTACAGCCGGAGCATGATCAGACCGAACAGACCGGTTTCCGTAAAACGGAGCAGGAGCGCGGCGAAACAGAGAGGATCCGCGGACAGCGGTTCACCGAAGATATGCGCGGCGCCGAACAGCAAAAAAGTCATGACTGCCGTATAGCGGTACGCACGCTTATCATCGCTCAGGCGCATCCGGAAACTCTCATACGGCAGCGCGCGGAAAGCAAGCTCTTCCGTCAGACCGACAAGCAAACAGAAGACAGCCGCGGCGGGAAGCCGCGTAAGCCGGTCCGGGACAATGCCTGCACCGCCGGCTATGAATTCAGCCGTTTCGGCGGATGACAGCAGAAACATCATCAGCAGCATCGGGGACGCATGCTTCCACACAGACGCGGCGTTCTGCCCCGCGAATGACTCCGGACGGATGTCTGTCAGTCTGCAAAAGAGCACGCAGAGCAGGATCGCCGCGGGCAGACGGATCAGCACGCCGGGCCACAGGGTAACGCTTCCCGGGAAAAGAATATCCGCCAGCGCGTCACCGTAATGCAGGCAGATGTACACTGTGAGCAGGCCTGCGGCGGGAAACAGCAGCGGATACCGTATATCGGATCTCTTCATATCACGATTCCAATCATTGCGTTTGGTGCCGGACGAAGCCGGATACAGTACCACGACACTGAGTATACACTATCCGCGGCATGCATACAAGGGTGCCGCGCGGCCCGCGCGATGATTTGCACTTGAAAAACGCGCCCGGACAGAGTATTGTGAAACAGTAAGATAAAATGACGGGAGGCGGGGAAGATGGTCTGTATCGCGATCGATCTCAAGTCTTTCTATGCCTCTGTGGAATGCGCGGACCGCGGGCTGGACCCGCTGAAGACGAACCTGGTCGTGGCGGACCCGTCACGGACGGAGAAAACGATCTGCCTAGCGGTCTCACCGGCGCTGAAAAGGTACGGGATCCCCGGAAGAGCGCGCCTGTTCGAAGTTGTTCAGCGGGTAAAGGAAGTAAACCGCGAACGGTTGAGAAACGCGCCGGGGCATGTTTTCAGCGGGAAAAGCGCGAACGCGGACGAGCTTGACGCGGACCCGTCACTTGAACTGGATTATATTGCCGCGCCGCCGCGTATGGCGCTGTATATGGAAAAAAGCACGCAGATCTTCCGGATCTACGCGGGTTATGTGGCGCCGGAGGATATACATGTTTACTCTGTGGATGAAGTATTCATGGATGTGACCAACTACGGAAAAATGTATGACATACCGCCGCGCGAGCTGGCGATGAGGATGATCCGCCATGTGCTCAGGGATACCGGGATCACCGCTACGGCGGGGATCGGGAGCAACCTTTATCTGAGCAAGATCGCGATGGACATCATGGCGAAGCGAATGCCGGCGGACCGTGACGGCGTGCGGATCGCGGAGCTGGATGTGCGCGGCTACAGGGAGCAGCTGTGGGACCATCGCCCGCTGACGGATTTCTGGCGGGTGGGCCGCGGAACGGCGGACAAGCTGGAGGCGCACGGGCTGTACACCATGGGGGATGTGGCGCGGTGCTCCCTCGGCGGACCGAATGATTTTCACAACGAGGCGCTGCTTTACCGGCTGTTCGGGGTGAATGCCGAGCTGCTGATCGATCACGCCTGGGGGATCGAACCGACACGGATCGCCGATATCCGCGCTTACCGGCCGGAGAAGAACAGCGTCAGTTCCGGGCAGGTGCTGCACAGCCCCTATGACGCGGAAGGCGCGAAGCTGATCGTACGCGAGATGACGGACCTGCTGGTGCTGGATCTGGTGTCCAAAAAACTGGAAACGGATCAGATGACGCTGACGATGGGATATGACGTTGAAAATATCACGGATCCCGTTCGGCGCGCCGCGTACAGGGGTCCTGTGACAACGGACCGGTACGGCCGGAAGGTGCCGAAGGACGCGCACGGTACGATCCGCCTGGAAGGTCATACATCCTCAACAAGGCTGATCACGGACGCGGTGATGACCCTGTTTGACCGGATCATCGATCCTGCGCTGCTGGTGCGCCGGATGTACGTGGTGGCGGAGAATGTGCTGCCGGAAGGGACCGCGCCGGACAAACAGGCGACCGAACAGCTGGATATGTTTACGGATTACGCGCGCCGCGATGAGGAACGGGAGCGTGAGAAGGAGCGGCTGATGAAGGAAAAGCGGCTTCAGCTGGCTCAGCTCGATATCAAGGAGCGCTTCGGAAAGAACGCTATCCTGAAAGGAATGAACCTGTCAGAAGGCGCGACCGCACGGGAGCGGAACGCGCAGATCGGGGGACATAAGGCATGACGGAAGAGACGAAAGGAAAGTACGCGGATATCATTGATACGGATTACCGCGGTTCGCCGACGCGGCCGCATATGTCCGCGCATGACCGGGCGGGTCAGTTCGCTCCCTTCGCGGCCCTGAGCGGATACGGGGCAATGATCCGGGAAGCGGAAAACGGGATGAACAGTGATGCGGCGGAAGCCGGAACGGATGAATGGGAGGATGTGTACGAATGAAGAAAAAGACGGAAGTGTGCCGTGCGGCGGCTGCGATGCTGACCGCGGTGATGCTGCTGGCGCTTTGCTTTTGCCCGGCGCGGGTCATCGGCGCCGCGGCCGCTTTCTCCGATGATCCGGACGCGATCGAGGCAGCGGCGGATTCCGTGTTCATGCTGGAGGTCTATTCCTCATCCAACCGCTGCATCGCGACGGGAAGCGGTTTTATCGCTTTCCGGGAAGGACTGCTGGTGACGAATTACCACGTGATGGAAGACGGCGCGTATATCGTCGCCGTGGGAGATGACGGGGACCGGTATACCGTGAGCGGAGTCTGCGTCGCTGACAAGAAACTGGATATCGCCATCCTGCATTTTGACCGCAGTCCGGCGGCCCGGATCCTGGAGCTGGACACATCGGACAACATCAAAAGATCGCAGACGGTGGTCGCGATCGGCAGTCCGGCCGGGCTGAAGAATACCGTATCCATCGGCAATATCAGCGCGTTCTACGCGGAAGAAGGAAAAAACTGGATCCAGTTCACGGCGCCTATCTCATCCGGTTCCAGCGGCGGCGCGCTGTTCGGCGATGACGGAAAAGTCATCGGGGTCACGACGGCGACCTACGCGTCGGCGCAGAACATCAATATGGCCGTGCGCGCGTCTGATGTGGAAGCGCTGTATCGCAAATGGGACGGAAAAACGGTGACCGCGATGAACCGGGTGACCGGGCAGAAGACCGCAGCTTCCGTTTACGGCGGAGGAAATACCGGCGGAAACACCGGCGGGCAGACAAGCGGCAAGGTGTACGTGACATCCTCCGGCACAAAATATCACAGCAATCCGGATTGCTCCAAGATGAAGAACCCCGTGACCATTGATCTGATGGACGCGATCCGCAAAGGCTATCAGCCCTGCGGAAAATGCTACAGATAGAAGGCTCTTCACGGAAACCCGGGCTATCAGTTCTTCATTACAGCAAAAGGATTTCGCGCCTGCGGGCGCGACCAAAGGGCTTTGCGATCGGGTCCGCAAACTCAATAGTCGCAGCTCAACACTGTTGAGACTGCTCCTTTTCGCTTGAGAAACTCACTTTTGAGATTTCCGCCACTGGCGGTCAAAAGTGAGATTTCCCTTTGGAAACCTTCGCAGCACAACCCTTACCATAGCCTAACTTTCCGTGAAGAACCCAGATAGAGCGGCAGATACCGCTGATCAACAGAAAAAACCCGCCTGACGGCGGGTTTGATCATATTCGGATCATTCGGCGGCGGCACGGTCTTCCGCGGGCGCCTGTACATTGCGCCACGCGTTGAAGGGGAAGACCACGCTGCAGACCTTGCCGACGATCATGTCGCGCGAGATCGCGCCCTGACTGCGGCTGTCATTGGAATTGTTGCGGTGATCGCCCATGACCAGATAGTCATCATTTTCAATGGTCAAGGTGGTGTTTTCCGTGACAGCGCTGACAATGCCGGCTTCTTCCTCCACAAGCAGCTGACCGTTGTAGATCTGAACACGCCTGTTCTGCTTCAGCACGCCGAAATACCGGATGCCTGCCGGGAACTCTTCACCGTTGAGGTAAATGATCCCGTCCCTGTATTCGATCACATCGCCTTTGGCGGGAACGCGGTTCGGCGCGAAGGTGCTTCCGTCAGACGCGCCCCTGGTTCTGTATTCATCACTGATGAACGGTTCTTCATACATCACGCCGTTGATATACAGCTTGCCTTCACTGACTTCCACCGTATCTCCGGGCAGACCGATGACGCGCTTGACGAAGTTGGTGTCTCCGCGGCCGGGATAGCGGCAGATGACGATATCGAACCGCTCCGGGTCACCGAAGAAGGCGAGCCTGGGCTGCGCTTCCTTCACCTCATCTTCCTGCCAGGGCAGGCTGAGCCATACGGAACCGTAATTCAGCTTGGATACGAACATGATCTCACCATCGGCAAGCGTGTTGTCCATGGAATGACCGTCAACGCGAACCGGTTCGAAAACGAAAGAGCGGATCGCGAGTGCCGCGATGACCGCGACCAGAATCGTAAGTACCCATTCCAGGATCTCCTGTCCCACGGTTTTTTTCTTTTTCTCCTTTTTTTTGCCGGTCATTTCATCGGTGACTTCGTTGATTGTTTGTTCAGACATGATGTTTGTACCTCCGGTCATGCTTTCAGACGCGCGATCTCCGCGTCCACGATCTCTTTTGTGACGTAATTCAGCGGCGAGAAACGGCCTTCGGCGGCCAGTTCCAGCTTTTCAACGGCGGCGGCGGTGTTGCCGGCCTCCAGATCGTAACGGCTCAGGAACCAGAGCGTATCGATCTGACCCGGACGGAAGGCGATCGCCTTATCAAAGTATTCCTTTGCCTTTTCCTTATCACCGAAGACGCGGTACCACACCTGCCCGAGATTGTCCAGACAGATGCTGTCCTCATCGTCATATTCAACGGCTTCCTGATTGAAGGCAAGCGCCTTTTCCATCCCCTCGCGGAACAGTCCGGCGGGTGACTTTGCCTCCTCGGCGCCGCTTTCCGCATCAGGCGCCGCGGGAACGGCCTCTTCCGCGGCGGCCTCTTCCGCGGGCGCGTTCTTCATGTCATACAGATCGGCGTAAAGATAGCCGAGCGTCTGATAGATCGTGCCCGTCGGGCCGTGACGGTGCAGCTCGTCCAGCTTGGAAACGGCCTTTTTCGTGTCGCCCAGCTTATGACAGCACACGGCGTAGTCCACGATCAGCTGCGTTTTGCTTTCACCGGTCATGCCGGGATCCTTCTGGTGCTTGACCAGCAGATCCTTGCAGGCTTCATACTGCCCGGTGCGCAGCAGCAGCACGGCATAGCTGAGAATATAGCGCGGAACGTTCAGCCCTTCGGAAACGGCCTCGGCATAAAGCCGGAGCGCTTCTTCCGTATTGCCATCGCGCTGAGCCTTCACGGCCTTGTTTGCTTTCAACCCGGTCATAAATCCCATCGTCATTACTCCTTTTGCGCTATTTTGCGCTTTAAACGGTCATAACGGTATTTTAACGCATTTTCCGTATCTTGTACAGAACCTTCTGCGTACAGGGATGGCTCATACAGAAGGATCAGCGCGCGGCGCGTCAGCTCCAGCGCTTTTTCAAGGTCGCCGGTGCGATGCTCGTGATATTTGGCCAGCTCGATATACGGCGTGACGCCGCCCTTGTGTGTTTCGACCATCCGCTGCCAGATCTTCACCGCCTCTTCCGTTTCACCGGCGCGGCGCCAGGAACGGGCCAGCGCGCCGGAAGCCGCGGCACCGGCACGCCCGTGCTCCGCGAGACGGTAGCAGCGTCTCGCCTCCGACGGATGCCCCGTTTTTTCCAGTGCCCGGCCCATGGAAAATGTATCTTCGCCGTGGCACAGTTCTTCCGGATGACGGTAAAGACGCGCCATCCGGCACAGCAGCACGCACAGGGTGGCGATGTCCTGCGCGTTGTGTGTCAGCACATCATCCAGCATGCACAGCTGTCCGGTCTTCAGATAGGAAAAGTAGCGCTGCGGGACCTCGCTGCCGGGCAGGTCGCCCGTACGCGGAATGCCGAGCACGCGCGCTTCCAGATCGCCGAGGGTGCAGTGCCCCAGCCGCAGCTTCCACAGCCGTCTCGCCGGATAGAGGAGATCCAGGTGCGGAAGACGCAGCGGGGCCGGATCCATCCGGTTCATGCGGAAACGGCTTTCAAGCAGGGGAACGTCAAAGGAACGACCGTTGAAAGTGCACAGCAGATCGAACCGGCCGAGATCCTCCGCCACATGCTGCAGCAGATACGCCTCCTCCGGATAGTCGCGCATCAGATACTGACGGATCTCAAAGCCGTTTTCCCGCATCATGCCGACTCCGACCAGAAAGGCAACGCTGCCGGAACCGCCGAGACCGGTCGTTTCCGTATCCATATACAGGATCCGGGACGGATCGATGCGCTCCGGGATACAGTCCGGCTGCATCAGCATCAGCGTTTCACGGTCCAGCTCCGCGAAACCGGGAAAATCCGATACGGGCCGGAATTCCGATGTGCAGCGGCAGTCAGCCCGTACTTCCGCGGCCGCCGGGGCGGCTTTGCGGGGTGGTGACGCGTCAATGGCGCGCAGTTTATCTCGCAGATTCATCTTTTGTCAGCTCCCGCAGGATCCGTATCGCGGCCTGCTTGCCGTTCGTTCCGATCTCACCCGCGGGCCCCGCGCAGGACGGGCAGCCGCATTCACACTGACAGTCCGCGGCGATCTGAAGCGCCTTCTCCAGCAGCATGGAGCGCATACCGAAGGCCTTGTCGGACAGGCCGATGCCGCCGGGACAGTTGTCATAAATGATCACGGTCGGCTTGTCGGTAATGGGACTGCGTACCTGATACTGCACCGCGATGTCCTGCGGCGCGCACATCAGATACAGCGGGCATACGATGCGCAGCAGATTGGCCACGCCCAGCATGCCGTTTTTCAGCGCGTCCCCCGTGAATGACGCGCACAGTTCATCAGGCAGCGTCCACCACATCGCGGTGGTGTGCATATCCGTTTCCGGCAGACGCACGGGACCGAAGCCGAGCGTTTCATGCGTGTCGAAACGGATCTTCTTGAACATGGTGACAAGCGCGGTGACCTTGACCTCGCCCAGCGCGCAGACGCCGCCGCCCGGAACCGGCTTTTCCTCGGCAATATCCAGCAGACTCAGGGAGACATTCAGATCCGCGTCGGTATAGTATCCGGCTTCCGTCTGCCGGATGTAGGCCTTGCACGCGTCAAAGTCCAGCTTCTCGACCTGATACAGTTTCGCCTCGTGCATATAGATCGCGTTTTCATGAAGCAGCATAGGCGCGGTGAAACGGTCCATTTCGCCGATCACGCGGTGACGCGCGGGATCGGTGATATCGATGATCACGAAATTCTCACTCGTTGCCGAGCGCAGGGAGATCTCCGACGCGGGGAAATCCTCCGCCGACCAGTGATACTTGCCGCCCACATGATGCAGGATGTTCTGCCCGGCAAGGTATTCCAGCAGCTCACCCGGCGAAGGAGCATTGCCGAAATCCTCATCATCGCGGAATGGCAGCTCGAAAGCGGCGCACTTGAAATGGTTCAGCAGGATATACAGGTTATCCGGATTCAGCAGCGCGTTCTCCGGCGACTGACGGAGGAAATAATCCGGGTGATTGACGATGTACTGATCCAGCGCGGAGGATGACGCGATGAAAAACACGATGCTCGTGCTTCTGCGCCGCCCCGCGCGGCCGGCCTGCTGCCACGCCGCGGCGATCGTGCCCGGATAGCCGCACAGCACGCACGCGTCCAGCGAGCCGATATCGACGCCGAGCTCCAGCGCGTTTGTGGAAACGACCGCGTCCACCTCGCCGCAGCGCAGACCGTGTTCGATCTCCCTGCGCTCCGTGGGCAGATAGCCGCCGCGGTATCCGCGCACGCGGCCGGCGTTACCGAGCGGATCACGCACCATATCCTTCAGATATTTGGTGAGCACCTCCACCGTCAGCCGGGACCGGGCGAAGGTGATGGCGCGGATCCCGTTTTTCAGCAGCATGCCGGAGATGGTCCGGGTGACCGGGATGCAGCCTTCGCGGATGCCGAGCTGTTTGTTGACGACGGGAGGATTGTAGAACACGAAATGACGCTCGCCCATCGGCGCGCCGTTGTCATCGATCAGCGTGACGGGCCGCCCTGTCAGCGTGGACGCGAGCTCCGCCGGATTGGCGATGGTCGCCGAACAGAGGATGTACTGCGGCCGGCTGCCGTAGAACTCGCACAGGCGGGTGAGCCGGCGGAGCACATTGGCCAGATTGGATCCGAAAACGCCGCGGTATGTATGGATCTCATCCACGACGATGTATTTCAGGTTTTCAAACAGCTTGACCCACTTGGTGTGATGGGGCAGGATACCGGAATGCAGCATATCCGGATTGGTCACGACGATGTGCCCGGCCTGACGCACCGCTTTCCGCGCCGCGGCGGGCGTGTCCCCGTCGTAGGTGCAGGTCTTGATATCGACGCCGAGATCGCCGATCATCTCATACAGCTCGCTGACCTGATCGGCCGACAGCGCCTTGGTGGGAAAAAGATAAAGCGCGCGCGCGTCCGGGTCGCGGAGGATCGCGGAAAGCACAGGCAGGTTATAGCACATGGTCTTGCCGCTCGCCGTAGGGGTAACGATGACCGTATCCTCGCCGCGCAGGGTCGCTTCGATGCTGTGCGCCTGATGGGTATACAGCTGATGGATACCGCGCTTCTCCAGCACAGGACGCAGGCGCGCGTCCAGCGAATCGGGAAAGGGCACGGTACGCGCTTCACGCGCGGGCTGCACTTCCCAGCGCACTACATTCTGCATGAAGTTTTCATTATTGCGGAGCCGGTCCGCCAGTTGCGTTACATTCATGATAACAGACCTCCGGGATCAGGCGCCGAATCCATACGAGAGCAGGAAGCGGCAGCAGTCCGTACCCCAGCCGGACGCCGGCGGCAGCTCGGAGCTCAGCCCGATGCCGTGGTGACCGCGGGGATAGATGTGCAGTTCAAAGAGAATGCCGTGATCGGCCAGCGCTTTCGCGAGCAGGAGCGAGTTCTGCGGGGGCACACTGCCGTCTTCGGCGGTGTGCCAGATGAAGGCGGGCGGCGTTTCATCCGTCACATTCAGCTCGGCGGAAAAACGGCTGATCAGCCGCGGATCGTCCTTTCCGGCACCGAGCAGGTTTTCCCTCGATCCGGTGTGGGTATACCGCCCCATTGAAACGACCGCGTAGCAGGGAATGAACGCGTCCGGCCGCGAGGAAAGACGTTCGGCCGGATCATCACTGTCCGGATCCCCTTTGTCCCACAATACGGCGGAGGCGCAGCAGAGGTTGCCGCCGGCGGAGAAACCGAGCACGGCGACTTTTTCATAGCCTGCCAGACGCAGCACGCGCACGGCGCGCTTCACATCAGCAAGCGGCGCCTCGCAGTGGCAGGGCGCGACACGGTAATCCAGCACAAAAGCCGCAATGCCCTGCGCGTTCAGCATACGCGCCACCGGATCCCCCTCATGCGGGGCTTTGTACGCGTAAGCGCCGCCCGGAAGCACGATCACGGCGCCCCTCGCGCCTTCCGCGGGGAAAGCCTTCAAGGACGGCTGCGGCTGATCCGGACTGTATTCGCTGTACGGCGCGGTGCCCGGCCACAGCATGATGATCTCATCCTGTTTATACATATATTTACGATCGCATCCTTTCGATCAGCGTTACGCAGTATGACTCCACATCGAACGGGTCAAGCGGGGAATCCGCTTTCAGATACAGCGGATGGTGGGGATGACCGGCTTTGCTGCGCGGCCCGGCCGTGACCCAGCGCGCGTTATGGCCGATGCCGACGCGCGCCATATCCAGCACGCAGCGCGGAAGATAATCCCGCTTTTCGATCACAGCGCCCCAGGCGGCCCAGATGACCGGCTGAACGGACAGCGTACCGAGCAGCCAGTCAAACGCCCGGAGGTTCTCACGGCAGAGAACGGGGTTCGGTTCTTTTTCCATATCGTCCGGTACAGTGGCGCGCTGCGCGTAAACATTGAACATGACAAAGCTGTCAAACCCGTTGAAGGCGGCGACGCGCTGCGCGCTCTTCAGCGTGTTGTCCAGCCTGCCGGGCGCGGCGGTGGAAGGATTGACGCCGACGCAGATCAGCGGGCGGGAACCACGTGTGCCGAGGATATAACGGTATTCGGAATAGTGATCCGGCACATATAACCAGGCATCCCGGTCATACGGTTCGGCGCCGGTCGGCCGGAGCGCGTCTTCAAACAGCAGTACGCCCGCTTCGGCAGTGGTACACGCGGGGATATGTTTCATGGATCATCCTCCGGCTGAAAAAAATTACTCCGGCGTCATGTGACGGTTACGTTAAAATTTCATTCCGCCGAAAAAAAGCCGTACACTTGATGCTGTGTTTCAGAATACCACTATTCTACCATACGTGGGACGAACGGTAAAGGGTAATACTTTTGTAAAAAGATTGTGTTCCGCAGGTGTTTGAAAAGGTCACAAAGAGTAACAGTTTTGTAAGGATATCAAGGCTCCGGAGCTATTGACAGATATGCCTCCGACGGATATCCTTAATTACATCAAGCAAGATTTTGCCAAATCCAAACATTGTCGGAGGTAAAGTGAAATGAAGAAAACAATAATGGCACGTATCCTGACAGCGCTGCTGGCCGCGCTGCTGCTGGTGACCGCGGTCGCTCCCATCACCGCGAGCGCAGCCGCGAACATCAACGTGGCTCCGGTCATCACCGCCTACGGTCTGACCAAACCCACCAAGATCACTCAGGGCAATGCTTTCTCCATGCAGGGCTCCGTTTCCACGAACGCGGGCACCATCACCAAGATCACCGCGACCGTGACTGAGCGCAGCACGAACTGGGTGGTGCTGAGCGCGACCGTCCAGCCGAAGCTCAAGGCCGTGAACTTCCGCAACACCATCAACCAGAAGGTCCCCTTCGGCAAGCTGGGCGTCGGCAACTATACGCTGAAGGTCGTCGTGACCGCCAAGTGCGGCACAAAGAGCACCACCAAGACCGTGATCAACCAGGGCTTCAGCGTGGTTGCCAAGCAGCCCACGATCACGCTGGCCGGCGCTGTTTATCCCACCACGATGAAGGTCGGCAACAAGCAGCCGATCCGCGGGGTCATCTCCGTTGACGCCTGCTCCGGCAGCAAGATCACCAAGGTCGTCGCGACCGTGAAGAACAGCAAGGGCAAGGTCATGATGCAGAGCGTCTTCAAGCCGAACAAGACCGTGTTTGATCTGCACTACACCGTGAACAACGAGCTGACCTTCGGTCTGCTGCCCGTAGGCACCTATACCTACACGCTGACCGCCACCGCGACCTGCGGCAAGAGCACCTTCACGAAGACCCTGCTGAACAAGACATTCAAAGTGACCAAGTAAGCGGATCCGCGTTCCTTCGGACGCGCCGCACTGAAAAAGGCATGCCGTACGGCATGCCTTTTTCAGTGCTTTTCTGTTTTGTTACGGCCGCGGGGCAAGAAACAGATCAAGAATGCCGATCGCCGCGGCGGATTCAATGACCGGCACGGCACGGGGCAGAATGCACGGATCATTCCGGCCGGAGAAGGCGACCACAGCCTCTTTGCCGGACTGCAGGGAAACGGTCCTCTGCGGCAGGCGGATCGAAGGCGCGGCGCGGACGCAGCACCTGAAGATGATGGGCGCGCCTGTGGAGATACCGCCGAGCACGCCGCCGGCGTGATTTGTCTCCGGAACGATCTTTCCGCCCCGCGGGACCCACGGGTCATTGCTTTCAAGACCTGTCATCCCGGCAAAGCCGAAGCCTTCGCCGAAGGATACACCTTTGACGGCCGGTACGGAAAACAGCAGCCGCGAGAGCGTGCTTTCGACGCTGTCAAAGAACGGTTCGCCGATGCCGGCCGGAAGCCCGGTGACCGTGCATTCGATCTCGCCGCCGACGGAATCACCTGCCGCGGCAGCGCTCAGGATCGTTTTTTCCATCTCCGCGTCCAGCCCGGAGCGCAGCACGGGAAGACGCATGTCTTTCAGACGCCGGAGATCCTCCGGCCGGGCGGGATCCAGCGGATCATCCGTCAGAGCGCCGAGACGCGCGATATGGGCGTATATCCCGATGCCGTGCTTTTCCAGATACTGCATGCACAGACCGCCGGCGAAGACCAGCGGAGCCGTCAGCCGGCCGGAAGCATGACCGCCGCCCCGGTGATCCTCAGCTCCGTGATACCGGATATGCGCGGGGAGATCCGCGTGCGACGGTCTGGGCAGATCCAGCGGTCCGCAGTCGTCACCCGGATCGGTATTCCGGATCACAACACATAATGGCTGACCGGTCGTGTGCCCGTTCAGCACACCGCTCAGTATTTCGGGCTCATCCGCTTCACGGCGGGAGGACACGAGCGGACCCGTGCCCGGCGCGCGCCGCGCGAGCAGCGCGCGGAGCGCTTCCGTATCGATCTCCATGCCGGCGGGAAAACCGTCCATCACGATCCCGACGGCGGGTCCGCGGCTCTGTCCGAAAAGCGAGAGCCGCAGGTTCGTACCGATCATACTGCTCATGATATTCTTCCTCCGAGTGCCTGCCATTCTTCAATAAAGCCGGGCCAGGATCTTACGGCGCGGTCCGCGCCCTGAACGGAAACGGGAGCGCGGCAGCGCGTGGAAGCCAGCGCCGCGGCCATGATCATGCGGTGATCGCCCGCGCAGTCAGGCATAACGCCGCCCGCGTATTCCGGCGTGCCTTCGATGATGATCGTATCGCCGTCCGCACGGGCATATCCGCCGAGCGCGCGGATCATGGCCGGGATGCCGGAAAGCCTGTCGCTTTCCTTGAAACGCAGGCGGCCGCAGCCGGTGAGCACATGTGTGCCGGGCCGCAGACCGAGCGTTACGGCCAGCACAGGCGCCAGATCCGGGCAGGACGACAGGTCATACGGGCCTGATGAATCCAGCAGCCCGGAGATCGCTCCGTCCGGCTGGTAAGTGTGCTCCGGCTGATCGGCCGTCACTTCATGCCCGAGTGCCCGCAGGCAGACGATCAGCGCGGCGGCGGAGCAATCCGCCTCCGCGGTTGCCTCAAACGGACGGAAGGCGGCATTGCCGCGGATATGCCATGTGAAAGGCGCGAGGCGCTCCGCGGATACGCCCGCGTCCGCAAGCGCCTGTTCCGTCATCCGGATATAGCCGGCGGATACAGGCGCGTCTCCGGCGCAGAGCACGGATTCACCGGGTATACAGGACAGCGCCGTCAACAGACCGGAAACGAACTGACCGGAAACGGACGCATCCACATGATAGTGCCCCGCGGACAGGCTGCCGCGGACAATGATCCGGTTTCCGTCACGCGTGACGGACATGTCCGGGAGGCAACCGGTATAACCGCTCAGCGGCCGGTCCGCCAGACGGCCGGATGTGACCAGAACGGCACCGCCGCACCGCGCGAGGCAGACAGGCATCAGCAGCCGCAGCATCGTGGCGCTCTCGCCGCAGTGCAGCTCCGGCATCCGCGGGAAAACGGACGGCCCGCTCAGCAGAAGGTCTTCTCCGCGCCATACGGCGCGCGCACCCAGTGATTCCAGCGCGCGGAGCGTGGCGGACGTATCTTCCGACAGCGCGCAGGAACGGATCACGGATCCTTCCGGACACAGGGCGGCGCAGATCAGACGGCGGTGTATATCCGATTTGGAGCGGGGAAGGCGCGCGTGCCCCCTCAGCTCCGAAGGATGGAAGGTCAAAGTCACGTTTCATTCATCTCCATAAGGTCATTGTAACCCCGGAAAGCGCAAAACGCAAGCCGCGGAAGCGTCCGAAACGCATGCATGCTTGCAATTCGGGCAAATATGGGATAAAATAGAGTGAATAAGTATCGGGAGGTGACGGAATGCCGAAGGAGCCGAAGAAATGGGTCGTACCGGTGATCATGATCATCGCCGCGATCGTGACCGCGGTCAACGGCGTTCTGCCGCTGACGGTGCTGCTGCTGATCCTGCCGCCGGTATCCGCCGCGCTCGCGTACGCGGCCGGGCCGGTTCCGACGGCTGCCGTGTGCGTATCCGCGGCCGCGGGCTGTATCTACGCGTTGCCGGGCGTGTTCGGGATCGCGGGCGCCGGCTGGTGCTGTCTGACATGCGCGGCTGCCGTGATCCCTTTCCGGCATAAGGCTGTGCGCCCGATCCTGTGGGCCGCGCTGCCGATGCTGATGTGGGCTGTGCTGCTGGCTGTGCTGAACGGGATCTATGACCGGGCGATCATCCCCGGTCTGGCGCTGACCGCGCAGGATATCGTTGAATCGAGCCCAGACTGCGTTGAGATCCTGCTGCGCGCGTACAGCTCGGGTCTGGCGCGGCTGGAAGGGACCGAAGCTCTGGTGCCCGCGTATTCCGTGATGGGCAGGACAGTGATGACGGAATACGTGAAAATGCAGCTGCTGTACAGTCTGCGGGTCTCGATCGAGAAGCTGCTGCCCGGCATGATGTGCACGGGGATCGTATGGCATACCGCGATCAACGCGCTGTTGTGCGTGTGGCTGCCTGATCTGCTGCGCCGCAAAAGCGGGGAGAAAGGTCTGCTGCCGTCTCCGGAAGGATGGTATATTCCGGGCGGCATCGGGGCCGCTGCCGTTTCGCTGTGCGCCGGCTGGCTGCTGACTTTTCTCGCGGAGGAAGGTCCGGTGTACTATCTGGGCCTGCTCTGTTCCAACGTGTTCCGGGTACTTTTCCTGATCCAGGGCGTCTGCCTGATGCTGTGGCTGGAAAAACGGATGGGCATGCGTGTGCTCGGCAGGACACTTTGGGTCCTGATCATGACCTTGCTGGCCCCCGTGATCCCGATCGTGATGGGATTGATCGACCAGCGGCGCGATATACGCAATCTGAGAAAGATGGATATAAAGGAGGATACAAAATGAAAGTCGTATTGCTGCAGGATGTAAAGAATATCGGAAAGAGGGATGATATCCTGAACGTATCCGACGGATACGCGCGCAACTTCCTGTTTCCGCAGAAGCTGGCGGCGGAAGCGACGCCCGGCACCCTGAAGGAGATCGAAAAGAAAAAGGCCGCCCGTGACGCGCGTGAGGCCGAACAGCTGAAAGCCGCGCGTGAGAAGGCGGCTTCCCTGAAGGGAAAGGTCATTGAGCTCGGGGTCAAGTGCGGGGAAAAAGGCCGTCTCTACGGCAGCGTGACCAGCGCGGAAGTGGCTGACGCGCTGGCGCAGCAGCACGGGATCACGGTGGACAAGCGCAAGATCGATCTCGGCGACCCCATCCGTGAAGTGGGTGAACGCACGATCAGCGTATGGCTGTATACCGGTGTGACGACCGAGATGAAACTGCATATCACGCCGATGACCAAATAAGACCCGTGTTCTCACGGGAGACCGGGAGCAACGAGATGGATGAATCGATGGAGCTGCGGGGTCTGACACCTCCGAGCAGCCTGGAAGCGGAAAAAAGCGTGCTCGGCGCGCTGCTGCGGGATCCCAATGCCGTGCTGACAGCTGCCGAACAGCTGAAGGAAGAGGATTTTTACGATCCCGCGCACAGGGAGATATATTCCGCCATGATGGCGCTGCATACGCAGCGGTCTCCTGTGGATCTGGTGACCGTGGATACGGAACTTTGCCGGCGCGGCACATCCGAAGGCACACACGGGACCACATACCTTGTGGATCTGATCAGCTATGTTCCCACGACGCTGAATGTGCAGGCGTACATCAACATCGTGCTGGAAAAGAGCACGCTCCGGAAGCTGATCGCCGCGGGTCAGGAGATCACGAAGGAAAGCTATCAGCAGATGACGCCGCTGCAGGAGCTGCTCGCCAAGGCTGAAAAGTCGATCTTTGATATCGTGATGAAGCGCTCCGACGGCGAAAGCCTGAAACCCGTGAACGAAGTGCTGATGAACACGTACGAGCAGATCGAGGAGCTGAGCAGAAACCCGGGCGGTCTTGCCGGCGTTCCGACCGGCTTTATCGATCTGGACAATTATCTGACGGGCATGCACGGCGGGGAGCTGATCCTGGTCGGCGCCCGGCCTTCCATGGGTAAGACATCATTCGCGATGAATATCGCGAGCTATGCCGCGCTGACGGCGAACAAGACGGTTGCGGTATTCTCACTGGAAATGCCCCGTGAACAGATCGTGATGCGTATGCTCTGCTCGGACGCGCGTGTTGACATGCAGAAGGTGCGCAAGGGTCTGCTGACGGAAAATGACTGGATGAGGCTGGCAAAAACGCTCGGTCCCATGTCCGCGGCGAAGATGTATATCGACGATACCGCCGCGATCACGCCCACACAGCTGAGATCGCGCTGCCGCAGGCTGATGACCGAGAAGGGGCTTGACCTGATCGTGCTTGACTATCTGGGCCTGATGCAGACTGACAGCCGGGTAGAAAGCCGGCAGCTGGAGGTCAGCGAGATCAGCCGTCAGCTGAAAGCGATCGCCAAGGAACTGAATGTGCCGCTGGTCGCCTGCGCGCAGCTGTCGCGCGCCAACAAGGACCGCAATGACAAACGCCCGATCCTGAGCGACCTGCGTGATTCAGGTTCCATTGAGCAGGATGCCGACGTGGTCATGTTCCTGCATCGTGAGGAGTATTATGATCACGATACGGAGGACAAGAACATCGGCGAGGTGATCATTGCCAAACAGCGCAACGGTCCGCTGGGCACCGTGAAGCTGGCATGGCTGAGCGAATATACGACCTTCGCCACCTTGGCAAGGGATCCGGAAAATAACCGGGACAAACCGTACTGATGCAGGAGAAGTGAGACATGGATCTGACAATCAGCGAATTTGAAAAGGGCAATACCTATGAGGGTTTTCTGCTGGTCCGGTACGCCGAGCGGAAAAAAGACTCAAAAGATCACTTTTATGTGGATATGAACCTCGGTGACAGAAGCGGCGAGATCAACTGCAAGCACTGGGATCCCAACGCGGCGGCGCCGGCGGTCGGAAGCGTGGTCCGCGTCCGCGGCACCGTGCAGGAATTCAACGGCCGCCTGCAGTTCAGGATCGAGGAGATCCGTCCGGCGAAAAAGGATGACGATGTGGATATGCGCCTTCTTGTCGCCAGCGCGCCGGAACCGGCGGAAAAAATGCGCGCGGAGATCAGGGAGACGGTTGAAGGGTTCACAAGCGGGAAACTGAAGAAGCTGGTCAATGAGATGCTGACGGACGCCGATCCCATGCTGATGTATTATCCCGCGGCGCAGCGGATGCATCACGCGGAACGCTCCGGCCTGCTGCATCATACAACAAGCATGCTGCGGCTGGCAAAGGCCATGATCCCGGTCTATCCGTTCCTGAACGCCGATCTGCTGTATGCCGGCGTGATCCTGCATGATCTGGGCAAGATCGATGAGATGAAGAGCGACGCGCTCGGGAACGTGACGGACTACACGCGGGACGGGCAGCTGCTCGGTCACCTCGTGAAAGGTGTGGCGAAGCTGGAAAAGACGGCGGAGCGTCTGGGCATCGATGACGAGACCGTGATCCTGCTGGAGCACATGCTGCTGAGCCATCACGGGGAGAGCGATTACGGCAGCCCGAAGCCCCCGATGTTTCCGGAAGCGGAGGCGCTTCACTGGCTGGATATGATGGACGCGCGCCTGAACACCATGCAGGGCGTTGAGGAACGGACGCGTCCGGGTACGTTCTCGGAGCGGGTCACGGGCCTTGACCGCCGGGTCTACCATCCCGATTATGACAAACTGAATCCCTGAGGAACAAACGGACCCGGTGGTCCGTCAGATCATAGGAAGCAAATTCAACGCAATGGAGGAGAACAACCATGCTGAAAAAACAGTTGCTGTGTCTGCTGCTGGCGCTGTGCCTGCTACTGCTGTGCTCATGCCAGCCCAAGGAAGTTTTCCCGACGGAACTGCCGGCGCAGAATCAGAAATCGCAGCCGGTGGAAACGACAGTGAACAGCCAGGACCTGTTCGGTGTGCCGTTTGATTACGATGACGGAACCTATGACCCCGCGAGTGAGGAAAACATCGACGAATGGGAAGATACATACAGCGATGCCTATTACGATGTGCCGGTCGTGACTTCCGCGCCGACAATGAACAGCGAATACGCCGGCGCGACTCCCGTGATCATCGATCCGATCGACAAGCCGACACCGACACCGCTGCCCGCGCTGTCCTTCAATTATGTGACCTATGAGGCGGCGTCGCTTCATCTGATGTTCGAAGCGCCTTCCGGCTGGATCGTGGACGATTCCCAGCCGAACCAGTATGTGCTTACGAATCCCGATCCGTATGTCGATTACGCCGCGAGCATGATCATTTCCACGACAGAAGTATCAAAGAATCTGAACAAGAGCGGGCTGACCTCGGAACTGAAGGATATGCTCAAGCGGATCCGGAGTGCCGGACTGAAGAACTTTGAGCAGTCCAATGTTGCCGACCGCACGCTGCTCGGGGCGGACGCCGTATACGCGAACTATACCGCCAACCTGAAGGACGGCACGCAGATCGCGGGCCGCGTGATCATGTGCTGCCTCAACAAGACGGTCTACACGCTCCACTGCTCCTATCCGCGCGGATACCGCGATACGTATACCGGCGAAAACGGACCGTACAGCAAGTTCCGCCACAGTGTGAAGCTGACCAAGTGATCCGGACCGCGAAGCGGATAAAACGAAGATATCCATTGATCGGAGGACCTGATCCATGACCGTGAAGAAACGACTGCTCACCATTCTTGTGTGCGCCGTGCTTGTAATCGCGCCGCTGACCGTATCCCATGCCGGAGTGACGACATTGGGCATCTATTTCTGCGGTCTGGCGGAGAACGCGGCTGAGGGAACCGCGCCACGGATCCTGAACGGATCCTTTGAAGTGTGGCAGAACGGCAGCCTGATCGGAACGATACGCGCGGGGCAGGATGTACTGACGCTGACGGACAGTGCCGATGTAACGATCAAACCGGTGATGTCCACTATGCCGGAAGGCTGGAACATTGACCCCGCCGGGTATGTGCAGAAGCTTCCGGATGCCGGAAACGCGACCGTGCCGCTGTGCGTTTATTCCGCCGGCGGGGAGGACGCGGCCGGGGAGAACGTGACCGGAACGAAGACGCGGGAACCTGACGCGGAGAGCGAAAAAGATGATCCCGCGGCGGCGGAAGATGAAGCCTATATGCCGGAAACGGCGGATGATGATGAGATCTATACGGGAGAAGTCGTGCCGGAAATGCCGGAAGCGACCCTGCCGCCGGATACCCTGAGCGAGGCCGAAAACGGCGGAACAGTCCGCGTGCGCGTGTTCAATGACCGGAACGGCAACGGCGTGTATGCCAAGGGCGAGGGCTTTATCAGCGGCGTTTCCGTGACGCTGACCGATGAACACGGGGACAGCCTGACGCTGACAACGACCGACGGCACACCGGACGGCATTCTGGAATTCGCGAATCTGCCCGAATCAGCCTATACGGTATCGGTCACGCTGCCGGCGGGCTACGGGTTTACAAAGAAGGGGAACTCCGGTTCCGCCATTGATGACAGCGCGACGGATACGTCCGCTTCCGGCGTACAGGATGCCGGTGTCTGCAGCGTGACGGCCGGCAGTGTGACGGAACTTGCCGCGGGCGTATGGAAAACGCCTCATGCAAGCGGCTTCTGCTGGAATGACCTGAACGGAGACGGCAGATATCAGAACGGCGAGCCTGCCATTGCCGGTGTACATGTGCAGCTTTCCGGGCAGAAGAACGGACTGCAATACGAAACATATTCGGACGCTGACGGCAACTGGTATATCGACCGGCTGAAGCCCGGTTTCTATGATCTTTATGTGGACGTGCCTTCCGGCATGATGTTTACCCGATACAGCGCGGAGGGCGGCAAGCGGTCGATCTTCACGAACGAGGGCAGCAAACGCGGCCGCAAGGTGATCGATACCAACAAGGGCGAGTCTTTTGACGGGCAGAATATCGGGTTCATCAAGTCCGCCGAGATCTACGGCATATGTTTCCTGGACGCGAACTACAACGGCCTGTATGACGAGGGTGAGGAACCCATCCCCGGTGTGAAGGTCGAAGCCTGGAAACAGGTGAATGACGAGACTGTGGCAACAACGGTCTCCGGTGATGACGGCACATTCCTGCTGACCTGCATGCGCGGCAGGACCTACCGCCTGCGCGCTGTGCTGCCGGATACCGGCATCACGTTCACCAAAGTCGTGGCGAATGAGGACGGCAACCATTTCCTTTCCCGCGACGGACGCAGGGAGTATTATCTGAACGAACAGGTGATCAATGACGGTGAAAGACGCTACCTCGCGGTCGGCGCCATTGTACCGGCATCGCTGTCCGGCACCGCGTATCTGGATGATGATCTGTCCGGTACGCTCAGCGGCAAGGAGAAGACAGTCAGCGGGCTGGCTGTGACCTTGCTGGATGAGCAGGGCAATGTCGTAGCGACGGACAGAACGAATGTGAAGGGCAAGTATGTTTTCGAAGGTCTGACGCCCGGCCGCTACCAGCTGTCGCTGAACGCGAAGGCAGGATATGCCTTCACAAAGAAGGGCGACGGCAGCGTGATCACAAACACTTCCGCCGGCGGCGGTGTCTCGGATATGATCGAGGTGCCGATGGGCGCGGATATAACCGGCATGGATATGGGCATGATCCTGCCCGCGTGTGTGTCCGGAACCCTTTTCTCCGATGATAATGACAACGGAAAACGCGACGCCGACGAGAACGGACTGACGGAAGTCAAGGTGCATCTGATCGCCGCGGACGGAACGACAGCCTTTACCCGGAATGTAAACCGCGACGCGACCTATACCTTTGACGCGGTCATGCCCGGTGAATACAAACTGCGTTTTGAACTGCCGGAAAACGCGATCTTCGCGAAGACCGTGAGCGGCGGCAATACCTTTGAGGATCTCGGCGGATATGCCGAAAGCGAAATGTTCTCACTTGGCTCGGACGGGAAATATACGGCGGATCTTTGCGGCACTCTGCTGCTCGGCAGCCTGGACGGCATGACCTTTGCCGATACGAACGGCAGCGGGACCCGGGACGGGGACGAACCGGCGCTGGCCGGCGTGACGCTGACGCTGACGCCGTCCCGTGAAGATCTGGAGTCCGTATCCGTGACGACGGGCGAGGACGGAGCCTTTGCGTTCACGGGCATTCATCCGGATCAGTGGACGCTGCGCATCGATATGCCGGACGGCCGTGTGATCTCCAGAACGACCGCGCTGAAGCTTCCGCTGACGGCCGGTTCCTCCGGTGACGCCACCGCGCTGGATATCCCGACCGGTTATCGGGTGAACGGAGAAGCGATCGGCTGCGTGATCCCCGCGTCGCTCAGCGGCCGGATGTGGATGGATGAGAACAACAACGGCAGGTTTGATGAGCTTGAAATGACGCCGGAAGGTGAGACGGTGACCGTGATGGACGATATCACGGGCAGGGTCTTCGCGGAACTGCAGACGGATGCTGAAGGACGTTTCGCGACGGCGGGCATGATCCCGGGCTCCTTTACGGTATCCTATACGCCGGACAAACGTACGCACGGCTCTCTGCCCGGAGATTCCACATTCGATGAAACGAACGGCAGGCTGGAAATGACCGGCATCGTACTCAATGAAAACGAAAGCGCGGATGACATCCTGCTGGGCGTTGTGCGCGAAACGTCACTCGGCGGACATGTGTGGGTGGACCTCGGCGGCGAGATCACGGCATTGTCCGGCGCGGTGATCGACCTGAACAACGCGCAGACGGGAGAGACCATAAGCCGCGCGACATCGGACGAAGACGGCGCTTACCGCTTTGACGGGCTGATGCCTCTTGATTATGAACTGACGGTCGTGATGCCGCAGGATCATGCCGTTGTGCTGCCGGATGATGAACGGCTGCGTGACGGACAGATCAGCGTGATGATGTACTGCAACGGCAGAAACGGCAGCAGCGATCCCATTTCCCTGAAAATGGGCGTTGACCTGACGCAAGAGGATATCGGCGCCGTGCTCGCGGGCAAACTGGGCGACCTGTGCTGGCTGGATGAAAACGGAAACGGCTGGCAGGAGACCGATGAACCCGGTATCCCCGGTGTGAAGATCGAACTGATGCGGAACGGAAAGACCGTGGCGGAGACCGTATCCGACGCTTACGGCTATTACTGCTTCACGGATGTGTATCCGGCGGTCTATACGCTGCGTGTGACGCCGCCCGCCGAGGTCAGACCGACAGAGCACAGGACGGATATTCCGCTGATCGACTCCGCGCTGATCGAGACCGATGATACGGTCTGCGAAACGGAAGAAGTGAGCGTCGTGAGCGGAAAGGCCAATTACAATGTCGACCTCGGCTTCATCGTACGGGTCAAGGGCGTGCTGCCGGACGGCCTGAACGAAGGCGCCACGCGTGACTGGTCCTGGCGGCCGGTGAAAGAGTAAGACGGTTAAAAAGGAGAGATTGCAGATGACGATCACCGAAGCGATCCAAAAGATGGACGCGTATGAAGAAGCGGTCTACGCGCTGAATCACGCGTGCGCTATTCTGTTTACGGATGGTGCGACCGCCGCGCCGAAGGAGTCCTGGAAGGGACGCGGCAAAACGCTGGGATATCTGAGCGGACAGATCTATCAGCTGACCGTAACGGAAGAAAATGACGAGGTCTTCCGCACCATCCTCAGCCATAAGGATGAATGCGATGAAAAGACTGTACGCCGCGCGGAACTGAACAAGGAAGCATATGATGACATGCACCGCGTGCCGCTGGATGAGTATGTGGCGTATCAGGAACTGCTGAACGAGGCGGACGCCGTATGGCACGAAGCCAAGCTTAAAAGTGATTACGCCATGTTCGCGCCCTATCTGGAAAAGATGATCGCGTGGCAAAAAAAGATCGCAAAGCTCAAGGACCCGGAAAAACCGGTATACGATGTGCTGCTGGATATGTATGAAAAGGGTGTCGGTATGACGGAGCTGGACGCTTTCTTCGCCGTGCTGCGTGAAGAACTGCTGCCCGTGATCGCCGCGGTCGCCGCGGCGCCTCAACCGGACACCGCTTTCCTGAAACAGGCATTCCCGGTGGAAGGGCAGAAGAAGCTTTCCGAACGCGTGATGGCGATGGAAGGCATTCCGTTTGACCGGGTCACGCTCGGCGAGACGGAGCATCCGTTTACATCCGGCGTGAACAAGTGGGATGAGCGCATCACCACGCATTATCATGAGGATGATGTGACGAGCAGCCTGTTCTCGGTGATCCACGAAGGCGGACACGCGCTGTATGATATCGGCAGTGATGACGAGCTGCAGTTCACCTGCCTCGCCGGCGGCGTATCCATGGGCGTGCATGAGAGCCAGAGCCGGTTCTATGAGAACCTGATCTGCCGCAGCCTGCCGTTCTGCAAGGCGCTTCTGCCTGTGATGAAGGAGATCTTCCCGGAGCAGATGAAGGACGCGGACGCGGATATGCTGTACGCCGCGATCAACGCGTCTTCCCCGTCCCTGATCCGTACGGAAGCGGATGAGCTGACCTATCCCATCCATGTGATGATCCGGTATGAGATCGAGAAAAAGATCTTCGCGGATGAAGTGACGGTGGATGAACTGCCGGCGCTGTGGAACAAGCTGTATAAGGAGTATCTCGGTATAGACGTGCCGGATGACCGCCGCGGCATCCTGCAGGACAGCCACTGGTCCGGCGGCGCCTTCGGCTATTTCCCGAGCTACGCGCTCGGCAGCGCCTACGGCGTACAGATGCTGGAACGGATGGAAAAGGATATCGATGTGTGGGGCGCCGCTGAAAATGGCGATCTGACGCCGATCACCGCCTGGCTGCATGAACGGATCCACCGCTTCGGCAGCCTGAAGAAGCCGCAGGAAGTATTGATGAACGCCATGGGTGAGCCCCTGGACGCGAAGAAGTATACGGCCTATCTGAAGAATAAGTACGCGAAGATCTATCCCGGTATCGCTGAAGCATAAGATGAACAAATAAAAAGGATCTTCACGGAAACCCGGGCTATCAGTTCTTCATTGCAGCAAAAGGATTTCGCGCCTGCGGGCGCGACCAAAGGGCTTTGCGATCGCCCTTTGGAAACCTTCGCAGCACAACCCTTACCATAGCCTGACTTTCCGTGAAGAACCAATAAAAAACCCTTGCGGCCTGTGATCGGGCCGCAAGGGTTTTCATATACCGCAGATCAGATGAGGGAGGCGATATCGGTGTTCACACCGCGGAGCATGACCTTCGCGCCGCCGGCGGCTTCGGAGGAATCCGGATGGGGCAGCAGCCATTTGTTGGCGGCGGTCATCAGTTCATCCTCGGGGTTCTTGACCGTGAAGGCGGGCTTGGGCAGGTTGGTGCCCTTCGGCAGCACGACGATCACCTTGAAGCCCTGGCCGTTCTTCGCGCTGCAGGGAGCATAGTGCAGCGTGGTGGCATAGACTTCGATCAGTGTGCCGGCGGGGCAGAGGAAAGCGACGACCTTATCGGTGTCCAGAGTGCCGTCAGCATCCTGCTCTTCGCGCTTGGCCAGCAGCAGAATGAAGTCTTCGGTGCCGATGTTCAGCTCGCTGTCGCGGTGATACTCCAGGCAGTTCAGCTTGGTGTTGTGACCGTTGCACCAGCCGATCTCGATGGGCAGACCGCCATAGGCGTTGTTCTTCATCTCTTCGGCGATCGGGAGCGCCATCAGCTCAGCCTGTTCCGGCACATACTCCACGCCTTCGGGCAGGGGAGTGACCTTGTCCAGCACGGACAGCAGCTCGGCAGTGTCATACCCGGTCAGGATCTGACCGTAGTTGCGGAAGGAAGGATCGGTTACGGGAATGATCTTCATAGCGGGGTACCTCCTTAAATAAATTTCTTTTTCAGAAATTTTTAGTCAGGTCATAGCGCGCGTAGAAATCATCGCGGTAGTCAAGCAGACAGTCATGCGCGATCGCGTCGCGGATCTCCTCCATCATGTGGATCAGGAACCGCAGGTTATGGATGGACGCGAGCCGGCCGCCGGTGATCTCCTTGCAGTTGAACAGGTGACGGACATAGGCGCGGGAGAAATTCTGACAGGTATAGCAGTCGCAGCTCTCATCGATCGGACCGAAATCATGCGCGAACGCGCCGTTCTTGATGACCACGCGGCCCTTGCTTGTGAGCACGGTGCCGTTGCGGGCGATGCGGGTGGCGAGCACGCAGTCAAACATGTCAATACCGCGGAGCACGCCCTCGATCAGGCAGTCCGGCGTACCGACGCCCATCAGGTAGCGGGGCTTGTCCTCCGGCATGTACGGCCGGATCTCATCCAGCATCTCATACATCACGGGCTTGGGCTCACCGACGCTCAGACCGCCGATGCCGTAGCCCGGGAAATCCATATCCCGCAGGACTTTGGCGCTTTCGATCCGCAAGTCCTTATAGAAAGCGCCCTGCACGATGCCGAAGAGCGCCTGATCCTCACGCGTGTGGTGCTGTTTGCAGCGCTCCGCCCAGCGGTGCGTGCGCTCCATATTGATCTTCGCGTCCTTATAGTCGCAGGGGTAGGGGGAGCAGACGTCAAAGGCCATGGCGATATCGGAGCCGAGCGCCTGCTGGATATCCATGGATTCCTCCGGCCCGATGAACTGGAGGGAACCGTCCAGATGGCTGCGGAAGGCGACGCCCTCCTCTTTGATCTTGCGGATGCCGGCCAGGGAGAAGACCTGAAACCCGCCGCTGTCGGTCAGGATCGGTCTGTCCCAGTTCATAAACTTATGCAGACCGCCGGCCTCTTCGATCAGCTTTTCACCGGGACGCAGGTGCAGATGATAGGTGTTGGAAAGGAGGATTTTCGTGCCGATCTCGTCCATTTCACGCGGGGTCATCGCTTTGACACACGCGGCGGTACCCACGGGCATATAGATCGGCGTCGGGATATCCCCGTGCGGGGTGTGCAGCACGCCCAGACGCGCGCCGGACTGCTTGCAGATGTGTTTCAGTTCATAGGTAAAAGGCTGACTCACGGTTCGGTCCTTTCTTCGGCCGGTTCTTCACCGGCCTGTGTATTCTCTGCCGCGGATGTTTCATCACCCGCGTTATCTTCCGATGCCGGTCCCGGTCCTTTATCCGGCTTTTCTTCCGGACCTTCCGCCTTTTTTTCCGGCTCCTCCGGCATGACCGGCGTATACGCTTCAAAGGTTTCCAGCACCTTGTCGGACAGCCTGATGGGCTTTGGCGTTTCCGGCATTTCGATATCCTCCGGCACGCAGAGCAGATCGGAGAAGATGCTCCACACACTGCCGGACGGCATGCTGTAGAAGGTCATCAGTTCGCGGCTGATGGGATGGTAAAAGCTGAGCTTATAGCCCCACAGGGCGATCTGCTGACCGACGATGCCGGCACCATAGCGGTTGTCGCCCCAAAGCGGGGCACCGATATTGCTCATCTGCACGCGGATCTGGTGGCTGCGCCCGGTCTCAAGCTTAATGACGCAGAGGCTGAAACCCTGACGTCTGGAAACGCAGCGGCCGTGCAGGATCGCCAGCTTCGCGCCTTTCCTGTCCGCTTCGCAGACCTCGACACGATTCCAATCCTCATTTTTGAACAGGTAATCGGTCAGGGTGAATTCATCCTTTACCTCACCGGTGACGACGCACAGGTATTCACGCCCGACATCATGCTCCTTCAGTTGAGCGGAAAGCCTGGACGCGGCCTTGCTTGTGCGGGCGAATACCATCAGACCGCCGACGGGCCTGTCCAGCCGGTGGACCAGACCGAGATAGACATTGCCCGGCTTGTGATACGCTTCGCGGATATACCCCTTCAGTTCCGTCAGGATATCCGTGTCGCCGGTGGCATCCGCCTGGGAAAGCATGTTCGGCGGCTTTACGGCGACCAGCAGGTGATTGTCCTCATACAGGATATCAGACACGCTGCCACCTCCCGGACGCGCCGCACGGAAGCACACCGCCCGATGCCACGGGCAGGCAGAGCTCCTCGCAGTCAATGGCTCCGCCGCGGCGGGAAATGACGCACTTGGTGAGCATATTGCCGACAACGCTTGCCTGGAATCCCGTGGTATAGCTGTTGACCAGGAAGAAGAGCGGATCATCGCTCAGCAGCTGCGACGCGCTTTCGATCAGCCCGAACAGCTCATTTTCCAGCTTCCAGACCTCACCGGAGGGCCCGCGCCCGTAGCTGGGCGGATCCATCAGGATGCCGTCATACCTGCTGCCACGGCGGATCTCACGCCGGATAAAGGCAAGCGCGTCCTCCACGATCCAGCGGAAGCTCGTTTCGGGCAGGGCGGAAAGCTCGCGGTTTTCCTTGGCCCACTGAACCATGCCCTTCGCGGCGTCCACATGTGTGACATGCGCGCCGGCCGCGGCGCACGCGAGCGTGGCGCCGCCGGTATAGCCGAACAGGTTCAGCACACGGATGTCTTTACGGCCGGAGGCGCGGATGAGATCACTCATCCAGATCCAGTTGGCCGCCTGCTCGGGAAACAGCCCCGTATGCTTGAAACCGGTCGGACGCACATAAAAGCTCAGATCGCCGTGCCGCACGGTCCATTTGTCGGGCAGGCGCTGCATGAACTCCCATTCGCCGCCGCCGCGTTCGCTGCGGTGGTAGTGCGCCTGCGCCGTTTTCCACAGGCGGTCGTCATTCTTCGGCCAGATCGTCTGCGGATCGGGCCGGCGCAGGATCACGCTGCCCCACCGCTCCAGTTTTTCACCGTCACCGGTATCCAGAACCTCATAATCGGTCCAGCTGTCTGCCAGAAACATAGTGCCTCCTTACAGGCGTTCGATAATATCGCTGTGGAGCTCGATCAGGCGATCGACAAGCTCCTGACAATAGATCCTGTCCAGCCCGTCAAGAGCGGGATCCGTTTCAATACAGGCCCGGAGCGCGCTGCGGTCACCGGCCGCGGCGCGCGCCGCGAGGCGGTTGGTCATATCGATCTCCGTCATGATATCCGCAAGTTCGGCGGGCAGCCGGATCGCCTCAGCCGCAGGCCTGCCGTTTTCCAGCGTGAGGGCGGCTTCGATCAACGCTTCCGCGGGCAGCTGCGGCAGGACACCGCCGTTCTTCCGCGTGACCGCGGGCAGCGTGCAGGTCTCATCCCTGAGCAGCGCGAGCGCCAGACGCATCGGCCGCACAGGCGGCGCCTTTGACAGCAGCAGCAGCTGCGCCATGGCGCCCTCGCGGGCATCGGCGCCCTGCTCCCGCACGGTGTTCATATACAGGATCCGGTCCTTACGCTTTTCCACGGTCTCACCGAACTCTGGACGTTCCTCCGGAATAAAATCCGGCTGAGCGGGCAGAAACTCCGCGTGATCCGTGACATCGCCGGCGGGAAGCGCGTCCCACCAGCTGAGCCAGCGCTTCGCGAGACTGCCGAGCTCGCCGTTTTCCGCGGCCTGTTTCAGCTGAGGCAGCAGATCGCGCCCGGTCGCCGCTTCCTTCGCGGACAGCAGGAACGCGAAGCCGGGCAAGCCGGCGATCTCCGCTTCCATATCGGCTTCCTTCAGGCGGAGCCGCTTCGCCAGCGTATCCAGCCCGTTTGTACCGCGCAGCGGGGTGCGGCCGAGACCGTAACACCTGTATCCGCGGGATTCAAACAGTTCCGCGGTCCGCGCGACGGGCTGACCGAGGTCGATGATCAGCGCGCCGGGGCAGCAGAGATCCATTTTATCGCACAGCTGCAGGACGTATTCACCGGCGCGCAGCGTGTGCATGAGCCCGCCAATGCCGCCGTTTACCCGCGCCTGATCCGTGAGACCGGGATCGTCTTCGTCTTCCTCATCCCCGCCGAGCGCGCTGCGGTCCTGAAAGAAACGCGACGCGGCAAACGGGTCGCCCGCGTAGATCACACAGTCCGCGCCCTGAAGCGCTTCACCGCGGTCTCCGGTCACATTCAGTGAACCGCCGATCCCGGCTTTTTCCAGGATCGCGTCACCATAACCCTGCAGAAGGTCCGCCATGGCCTGATTCCGTTCCTCCACGCAGAGCAGCGCGGGTTCACGGCCGACAAAAAGCAGATCCGTAAGCAGCGTGGGAAACAGGGTAGGAATATCCTGCCCGATCAAAGCGAATTTCAGCATCGTTATCCGTACTTCCCGGCGGATCAGTATCCGCCTTCCATCTCTTTCAGTTCGGTGATCCCGGCAAGGGTGCCCTCGGCATAGCGCTTTTCGGCTTCGGCCATGATCTTTTCCGTGGCGCTGACGCCGCAGCGGCTCGCGCCGGCGGCACGGGCGGAAAGCACGGTGTCCAGATCACGGATGCCGCCGGAACCCTTGACGCGCACATGATCCGAAACGGTCGCGCGCATGAGCTTCAGATCGTCAATGGTGCAGCCGGCGGAGCCGTAGCCTGTGCTGGTCTTCACAAAGTCAGCGCCGGCGGCCTCACTCAGCCTGCACGCGCGGACCTTTTCATCCTCCGTGAGATAACAGGTCTCCAGGATGACCTTCAGGATGGCGCCGCGGCCATGCGCGGCCTGCGCCAGCTGCGCGATCTCGGAACGGACATACTCATCATCGCCATGCTTCAGCTTGCCGATATTGAGCACCATATCCAGCTCCTGACAGCCTTCATCCAGCGCGAGCTCCGCTTCCGCGAGCTTGATCCTTGTTTCATGCGCGCCGTGCGGGAAACCGATGACCGTACAGACTTTCACATCGCTGCCGCGAAGCATTTCAGCCAGAACGGGAACGTCGCAGGGACGGGCACATACACTGGCGGTGCCGTATTTCAGCGCGACTTCGCAGCCGCGGCGGATATCATCTTCCGTCAGCCAGGGCTGAAGGGTGGAGTGGTCCAGCATTTTGGCAATGTCATGAGGTGTAAGCGGCATGAATAAAACCTCCCCGGCGCGGCATGACCGCGTATATTTCCAAATAGATTTATTTCTATATGACCGGCTTTTTTCCCTGCAGGAAGCGATAAAAAGAAGAAAAAACAGGTACCGGGCAGTTCCGCGGTAGCGGCGCGCCAGAGGTTGTGTTATACTATAGGTGATATATCATTCCGATGACGAAGGATGATGATGATGAAACGTTCGGAGGACTCAAAGTATCTCAGCTGGTTCGGCAACAGACGGCCTGTGCGTCTGCTTCTGCTGGCCGCGCTGCTGACACTGGGCATCCTGCATTTTTCTGATCTGTGCGGCTTTGTGACCGTGCTCTGGCGCAGTGCCAGCCCGCTGATCGCGGGCGCGGCGCTGGCCTATGTGCTGAACGTGATCGTGGATAAGTTTGAGGCATGCTGGTTTCCGCATACAAAGAAAAAGTGGCTGAACATGCTGCGCACGCCTGTCAGCACGCTGCTGGCCGTGCTGGTGATCCTCGGTGTTGTTCTGCTGATCGTGCTCGCGGTGATACCCGGTCTGGTGGAGGCGTTTACACTGCTGGCCAAGGAAGTGCCGCACTATGTGGCGGATCTGAAAGCCTGGGCGTTGGAAAAGACCGTGAATTTCCCGACCGTGCATGATACGGTGGCCAATCTGGTGTTCGACTGGAACGCGATCGGTGAAAGCCTGACCAGGTATGCCGTCAGCGGCTGGAGCGGCATTGTGAGCTCCACCGTGACCGTGATCGGCGCGGTGACGAACGGTATCAGCAATGTGTTCATCACGCTGATCTTCGCGATGTTCATGCTGCTTGGGCGGAAGCAGCTGACGCGGCAGGCGAACCGGGTGATGACCGCCGCCATGAGCGAAAGCAGGCTTGAAAAAACGAAGAATGTGCTGAACGCGCTGAACCGGAGCTTTTCCGGCTTTATCGTGGGTCAGGGCGCGAATTCGCTGCTGCTTGGCGTGCTGACAACGGTGATGATGCTGATCTGCGGTTTCCCCTACGCGGTGATCGTGGGCGTTATCAACGGCACCACGGGAATGATCCCGGTGATCGGCGGATATATCGGCGCGATCGTGAGCGCTTTCCTCGTGTTTACGGCGGCACCCGGGCAGACGCTTCTTTTCCTGATCCTGCTGATCGTGCTGCAGTCGCTGCTCGGTAATCTTGTTTATCCGAGGCTGGTCGGCGGTTCCATCGGCCTGCCGGGTCTGTGGGTGCTGGCTGCCGTGATCGTGGGCAGCGGACTCGGCGGTATAACCGGCATGCTGATCGGCGTGCCGCTGGCTGCAACGGCGTATGAACTGGTGAAGGCCTGGGTGGCCAGACGTGAAAAGGAGAAAACGGAGGAACAGACCTCCGAGGAGATAACGGAAGATGTTTGACGGGATCATGACGGAACGCGGCGCGCGGCTGGCAGAGTACACGACGCTGCATCTGGGCGGCCCCGCGGATGTGATGGCTTTTCCGCGGAACGCGGATGAGATCGCGCGGCTGTGCGCGGAAGCGCGGGACGCGGGGATGAATGTGACCGTGATCGGTCACGGAAGCAATCTGCTGGTGAAGGACGGCGGGATCCGCGGGTTGACGATCTGCATCGGCAGGAACATGGCGGAAGTTTCGGCGGAAGGGTGTCTGATCCGTGCCGGCGCGGGCTGCATGCTCGCGAAGGCGGCAGCCGCGGCCGCGGAAAACAGCCTTGCGGGGCTTGAATTCGCGTCCGGCATTCCGGGCACTGTCGGCGGCGGGGTGTATATGAATGCCGGCGCTTACGGAGGCGAACTCTCGCAGGTCGTGCGTGAAGTGCGGGCGGTAAGCCCGGACGGGCGGAACCTGCGTTTTTCCGGCGGTGAGATGTGCTTTGGCTACAGACAGTCCCGCGCGCAGACGGAGCCGATGATCATCACGGAGGTCACCTTCGGTCTGGAAAACGGAAACAGGAATGAGATACTGGCCGTGATGGCGGACCTGAACAGCCGCCGGGCAGAGAAACAGCCGCTGAACATGCACAGCGCGGGCAGCACATTCAAACGCCCGGAGGGGCATTACGCCGGAGCGCTGATCGAACAGTGCGGGCTCAAGGGGTACCGGATCGGCGGCGCCTCCGTGAGTGAAAAGCATGCCGGATTTCTGGTGAACGACGGCGGAACGGCAGCGGATTTTCTGGCGCTGGTCCGGTATGTGAGCGATACGGTCATGGAAAAAACGGGTGTGCGGCTTGAGCCGGAGATCCGTATTTTGGGAGAGGACAGGTGTTGATGATATGAGATATATCCTTGTTACAGGTATGAGCGGCGCGGGCAAAACAGCCGCGCTCCGTTATCTGGAAGATACGGGCGCCTTCTGTGTGGACAATGTGCCGCCGATGCTGCTGCCCCGCATGACGGAGATGTTTGAGAACGCCGGTACGCACCTGAATACCGTGGTGTTTGCCGTGGACGTGCGCAGCGGCGAGTTCTTTGACGCGAAAGCGGTGGCAAAGCTGATCACGGAGATGCGCCAGGTCGGTCAGCGGATCGAGCTGATCTTTATGGATGCCAGCGATGACACACTGGTTGCCCGGTATAAGGAAACGCGGCGCGAGCATCCCCTCGCGTCAGACGAATGCTCGCTGACACAGGCGATCGCGCGGGAACGCACCATGCTGCAGCCCCTGCGTGAGACCGCGAATTATCTGATCGACACCACCGGACTGCGCGCGCGCGCCCTGCAGAAGCGGCTGATGGAATCGCTGCCGGGATCGGAAAGCAGCACTCCGCCCATCCGCGTGGAAGTGCTGAGCTTCGGCTTCAAACGCGGGCTGCCGCGGCAGGCGGATCTGGTGCTGGACGTGCGTTTCCTGCCGAACCCGTATTACATTGAAACGCTGTGCAGGCATTCCGGGCTGGACGAGGATGTACGCTCGTTCGTAATGGAGCACCCTGTTACCGTTGAATTCATGAGCAAGATCAAGGATATGCTGAACTTCCTGCTGCCCAATTATCGCGAGGAAGGGAAGCACAGGCTCGTTATCGCCGTGGGTTGTACAGGCGGCGCTCACCGCAGTGTGGCGATCGCGGAGGCGATCGGCGCGTATCTGCGTGAACAGGGCTATACGGCGGATGTGGATCACAGGGATCTTCAGATCGAACAGGCGCACTGGACAGCTTCCGCCGATGAGGAATACTGATGCGCGGAAATGACAAACTGAGCTTTTCCGCACAGGTGCGGGAGGAACTGGTACGCCTGCCCGCGGGGAAAAGCTGCTGTATGCTGAGTGAACTGAGCGCGCTGACGAGGACGTCCGGTCATCTGAGCTTCCGCGGCGGCGGGCGGCTCGGGGTCACGTACCGTGTGGACAACGCGGGCGTCGCGCGGCGGATCTTTCAGCTGCTGAAGAAACAGCTGAATATCAGCCCGACGCTGCATTTCACGCAAAGCAGCAGACTCGGCGGGCGGCGCACCTGCGTGCTGACGCTGTCCGACATGGATACGCAGACACTGCTGACCGCGCTGCATATGGCGGAAACGGATGAGACAGGCATGATGCACCTGAAAAGGACGATGCCGCGCCATCCGCTGACACGGCAATGCTGCCGCAGGGCTTTCCTGCGCGGCGCGTTTCTGGGCGCGGGCACGGTGACGGATCCGGAGAAAGACTGGCATTTTGAATGGAGCAGCGAGAATGAAGAGCTGCCCAACATGCTGAGCCGGCTGCTGGAAAAATGCGATCTGCCGTTCCGTACCTATGAGCGCAAGGGCAGGCATGTGGTCTATCTGAAAGGCGCGCAGCATATCACGGATATGCTGGTGCTGATGGGCGCGGCGCAGAGCGTGCTGGATCTTGAAAATATACGCATTGAAAAACAGGTGCGCGCGCACGCCGTGCGCATGGCCAACTGTGATGAGCATAACAGCGAACGGATGCTGGATGCTTCCGCGAAGCAGATGAAGGCAATACGCACGATCCTGCTGAAAGAAGGGCTGTTTACCCTGCCGCCCGCGCTGCAGGAGCTGGCGCGGCTGCGGCTGGAGCATTCGGAGCTGAGCCTGCAGGAACTGGGGCAGCTGATGGACCCGCCTGTGGGCAAGAGCGCCATCAACAACAGGATGCGCCGGCTGATGGCAGCCGCGGATGAGATCGAGCAGCGCGAAGAAAACGGGACTTGAATGTTCCGGCATGCATATGACAAGCGGACACGGAGGTGACACGGATTGATCCCGGCTCTGGTATATCTGGCGGTCTATCTGCTGTGCGGGCTGCAGTGCGCACGGTGGCTGCTGCCGCGGCACCGGCCGCTGAACCGGATATGGATCGGCCTGAGCCTCGGGCTGCTGCTGGAAATGTGGCTGCCCGCGCTGTGCGCGTTCGTGCTGCGTTTTTCCGTAACGGGTCACCTTGCCGCGCTCGCGCTGTTGCTGCTGATCACATTTCTTGTATGGGTCGCGCGTGACCGCAGACCGGCGCGTTTGTGGGACGCGGATGAGACCGCGCTGCTCAGGCAGATGCTGTTTACGGTGCTTCCGCTCACTGTGCTCAGCGCGTATCTGCAGTATACCCATACACTGAGACCGGACGCTTACGGCAGTCTGAATGTGGGGCAGAGCACCTACGGCGACCTGCCCATGCATCTGAGCTTTATCACAAACCTCAAAGACAAGATGTTTCCGGCCGATTACCCGTTTTATCCGGGCATGCGGCTGAGCTATCCTTTCCTTACCGACAGCCTGAGCACCACCTTCTATCTGTTTGGCTGTTCGCTGCAGTCATCCGTGATCATTCCCGGCACGCTGATGATGGCCCTGTGCTTTACGGGCGTGATCGTGCTGGGCCGCGAGATGACCGCGGGCAAAAAGACGGTCGTGCTTACCGCGATGCTTTTTTTCCTGAACGGCGGACTTGGCTTCCTGTATGACTTTGATATGGCGGGCGGATTCGAGGCGGACGGAACGCCGACCGTGCTGGAACGGATCTCCGCCATTATGACCGGCTATTACAAAACGCCTACGAACCAGCCGGATCCGAATAACCTGCGGTGGAGCAACGTGATCGCCGATCTGATGATCCCGCAGCGCACGCTGCTCGGCGGCTGGTGTATGGTGATGCCGTGCTTCTATCTGCTTGAAACATCTTTCAACGCGGAGAAACGCGATCCGGGTGACGGTCACCGCGCGCTCCTGCTGCTCGGCATGTGGGGCGGCGCGCTGCCGCTGATCCATACGCACAGCTTTCTGGCGCTGGCGCTTTCCTCACTGGGTACGATGATGTACGATCTCGTCCACGGAGACCCGAAGAGCGGCATTTCACCGGACGGCACGCTGCGCGTGAGGCGTTCACGCGGTGCGATCCTCGCGGAATATTTCATGTACGGCGCGCTCGCCGCCGCTGTCGCGGTACCGCAGCTGTTCGGATTCACCTTCGCGCAGACTTTCCGCACGGAAGGAAGCACGGGGTTTCTGGCTTTTCACTTCAACTGGGTGAATAATCCCGGCGACAGCGGCATGCGGGATATGTATTTCTGGTTTTACCTGAAAAACATCGGTCTTCCGTTCGCGCTGCTCCTGCTCGCCCTGATCGAGAAGGACCGGCGGCACAGAAGGCTGTTCGCTCTGGCGCTTCCGGTCATTCTGGCCGCGGAGCTGATCCGCTTCCAGCCGAATGAATATGACAACAACAAGCTGCTATACCTCGCGTATCTGCCATGCTGCATGATCATTGCGGATTACTGCCGGGATATCATGCACAGGCTGAAGGGGCTCCGCGCGCGTCCGGTGATCGCGGCGGCAGCGGCAGTGGTGTTTTTCCTGTCGGCCGGGCTCACGCTGTGCCGTGAATGCGTATCCTCCTATCAGGCATTCGGCAGCGGATCCGTGGAGGCAGGTACTTTCGCGCGTGACGAAACACCCGCCGAAGCGGTCTATCTGACAGGAACGCAGCACCTGGATCCGGTGCTGTCCCTTGCCGGAAAGACGATCGTCTGCGGACCGGATCTGTGGCTGTATTTCCACGGGTTTGATACAACGGAGCGGAAGAATGACATCAGGCGTTTTTATGAGGATCCGGACAATAACCTGGATGTGCTGACCAGGTACGATGTGGACTATATCTATGTATCCAGCTATGAAATGAGCGATTATGATGTGGATACGGACGCGCTGGACAGAATGTTCACGCCCGTATTTGAAAACGATGAAGCAGTGATCTACCGTGTGACGGGGAAGGGGCTGGAGTGATGGGAAGGAAGCGCGGGACGGATGTGCGCAAGGCGTCCGTTTATGCCATCGTGATCAACAGCTTTCAGATCGTGCTTGTGCTTGTGATCCTGTTTCTGATCCTTTTCGGCTCGCAGACGCTGCTGGGCAAAAGATCCGCGAAGGTGATCGCGGCGCTTTCGGCGCTGATCGTCATCTGGGGCGCGGCGGTGGACATCCGGGAAGCGTTCAATGCACGGCGGATGAACAATGAGATGGATCAGATGGATACGCTGATGGACGGCATGGAAACGCTGAACCGCACGCTGCGCAGCCAGCGGCATGATTTCAAGAACCATCTGCAGGTCGTATACAGCCTGATCGAAATGAAGGAGTACGATGAGGCAAACGCGTACATCGAAAAGGTATACGGGGCCATTACCTCCGTATCGGAGCTGCTGAAAACGGACAGTCCGGCGATCAACGCGCTGCTTCAGATGAAGACATCCTCCTGCGGCGAGCGCGGGATCAAACTGACCGCGGAGATCCGCTCCGGCTGGAAGAATCTCCCCGTGGAAGGCTGGGAGGCCTGCAAGGTGCTCGGTAACCTGATCGACAACGCTGTGGACGCCATAAGCACGGCCGGTACACCGGACCCATGGATCCGGGTGACACTGACCGAGGACATCCACGGTTTTGGGTTTTCCGTAGCCAACAACGGACCGAAGATCCCTGAAAGCATCATGCCCGGTATTTTCAAGGCCGGCGTGACCGAGAAAGGCGAAGGCCACGGAATGGGCCTGTTTATCGTCAGCTCCGTGATAGCGGAGGCCGGCGGTGAGATCCATGTGACGAGCGATGAGCATGAAACGGTATTCACGGGCGCCTTCCCCAAGGGGAATATCGCGGTGTGACGCGGAAACGGCGGTCGTTCCGAAAAACAGATGCTTAAAACATCGCATACAGTTGTATCCGGAGACAGACAACACAAAAGCGGACGGCTCAGGCCGCCCGCTTTTTTCGAAGATACATGCTTTCAGAGTGACATTCTGTCATCCTTAAACGTTCAGCAGAAAGGATCTGATCCGATCACGGATTGCAATCCCCGCACGGAATGAAGCCGCGCCCGATCGCCTCTTCGCGGCTGGCCAGCTCCACCTTGTTGCTGTCTTTCATGACCGCGACCGAATGGCAGTTTGGCCGGTGGAAACGCATGGATTTTTTGTTTCCGATATACGCGGCTTCCGAAGAGTCTTCTCCGGTTACGGGCTTGATCTCTTCTTTTTTCAGACCGGTAACGGTATAGCGTTCGCCCTTTATCAGCACGCCGTTTTCATATGTTCCGGTCTCAATGCAGCAATTATCGAAATAGATCGTGCCGGTGCCATTGGGCTGCCCGTCCTTCCATTCTCCGATATACCGCCAGAGCACACCGTCCATCGGGGTGGTGCTGTCAAAAAGCCCGTAGCCGTACGGCGCGCCGACGGTGTCGACTTCTCCGGTATAGAAGCCTGCCCAGTTGTTCCAGACGTATTGCACCTTTACATCCGCGCCGCCCAGCGCGCAGGTAACAACGGCTGCCGTCAGCATAAGGACAAGGAAGAAAACCAATACTCTTTTCATTTCAATTCACCAGTGCTTTCTCTATTTCGATGGAGATGCTTTTGCCGTCACTGATGCAGGTAACGGTACCGTGCAGGTCTGTACGGAAAACATCGATCCCTTTGGATTCAAGCAGTGTCAGCGTTTCATCCGCGGGATGCCCGTGATCATTATGCGCGCCGACGCTGATGACGGCATATGTCGGGGAGACGGCTTCCAGAAAATTTCCGCCGGTGGAGCCCAGACCGCCGTG
>JAUNQH010000055.1 GCA_030536295.1 Clostridia bacterium
TCGTCGATGTACCTGCAGGCGGCCAGCGCGGCGACCGCGCCGTCCGCGACGGCGGTAGTGACCTGCCGCACGCGCTTGCCGCGGCAGTCTCCGGCCACGAAGACACCCGGGGTGCGCGTGACGCAGCTTTCGTCACTGTCGAAATAGCCGTATTCGTTCAGGTCAGCCAGACCGCTGAAGGCTTCGTTTTCCGGGATCAGGCCGATGGCTTCGAACAGCCCGTCACACGGGAACAGGGTCTCCGCGCCGGCCGCGTCCGCGGCAAAGACACCCTTCAGCTCCTCGTTTTCGATCTTCATGCCGGTGTGCGCTTCCACGTTCTCACGGGCAAACAGCACGTCCTGCAGCTTCTTCTCCCCGGTGAAGTGCGGCAGATCCTGCAGAACGATGACCTTCGCGCATTTGCCGGCGAGCAGGATCGCTTCCTGCAGGGCGGAGTTGCCGCCGCCGGCCAGCACGACCGTCTGATCCTTGTAAAAATCACCGTCGCAGACAGCGCAGAAGGAGATACCGCTGCCGACGAGATCAGCCTCGCCGGGCAGGGAGAGCATACGGTGCTTCACGCCGGTGGCCAGGATGACCGTGCGGCCCTCAAAAACGGCGCCGTCCTCGGTGGTCACGGTCCTTACGCCGTTCACTTCATCACTGATGCCGGTCGCCTTTTCCAGCTCGATATCGGCACCCTGGGCCATGATCTGATCCAGAAAACGGTCGGCAAATTCATTGCCGCTCATCTGCATGGTGCCGGGATAGTTTTCGACCTTGGGCGAGTAGGTGATCTGTCCGCCGAAGCCGTGCTTTTCAAGCACAAGGACGGATTTGCCGTTGCGCAGGCCGTAGAGGGCGGCCGTCATGCCGGCGGGGCCGCCGCCGACAACGATGATATCGTAGATCATTTCAGTTTCTCCTTCATGCACTGTGAAAAGAATGGGCTCTTTACGGAAACCTGAGCTATCAGTTCTTCATTGCAGCAAAGAGATATCGCGCCTGCGGGCGCGACCCGGGGGCTTTGCGATCGCCCCCGGGACCCCTTCGCAGCATATCTTTGTCATAGCCTAACTTTCCGTGAAGAACCAAAGAATGGGCTCTTTACAATAACCTGACTTCCCGCGAATAAGCTAAGAATGCCCCGGTCTGCGGCCGGGGCAATGGATCATTTGGTGAGATAGCCTTTGATATCGCTGACACCGCGGTACTTTTCAAACGTATCGCCGTTTGTGATGACCAGCGTGGGCGCCTGCTTGATGCCGTACTTGTTCACAAGGTCGACATGGTCGTTTGCCACCAGCTTCTCATAGGCGACATTCGCCTTGTCCAGCAGGGCCATGGCGAGCTTGCAGTTCGGGCAGGTGGGCGTTACAAACAGGAACACATTGCCGGCCGGGGCCGCGGCGGGCGCTTCTTCGGCAGGCGCGCGGCAGGCTGCGGGTTCTTCGGCGGCGGGGCCCTGATGGGTCAGATGGCTGTTATCGATATCGTAGACCTGACGGTCCTTGAACTCCTGCAGTTTGCCGTCGTTCCAGTTCTGCACGGGGCGATAGTAGCCGGTGATGCGGCTGTAGACCTCGGTGGGCTTGCCGCACAGCGGGCACTTGTACTGCTCGCCGATCAGATAACCGTGCTCACGGCAGATGGAGTAGGTGGGGCTCATGGTGTAGTAGGGCAGGCGGTAGTTCTCCGCGATCTTGCGCACCAGCTCCGCGGCGGCCTTCCAGTCCGGCAGCTTCTCGCCGAGGAAGGCGTGGAAAACGGTGCCGGAGGTGTACAGCGTCTGCAGTTCATCCTGCGTGTCCAGCGCGGAGAAGATATCCTCCGTGAAGCCGACGGGCAGGTGGGAGGAGTTGGTGTAATAGGGGGTGCCGTTCTCGTTCGCGGTGATGATGTCCGGATACTGCTCCTTGTCATGCTTGGCGAAACGGTAGGTGGTGGACTCGGCGGGCGTCGCTTCCAGGTTGTACAGGTCGCCGTACATTTCCTGATAGTCGCTCAGGCGTTCACGCATATGGTTCAGGACATCCTTGGCAAAGTCCTGCGTCTCCTTGTGGGTCAGATCCTTGCGGAGCCAGTTGGCGTTCAGACCGACTTCGTTCATGCCGATCAGGCCGATGGTGGAGAAGTGGTTGGCAAAGGTGCCCAGATAGCGCTTGGTGTAGGGATACAGGCCGTTATCCAGCAGCTTGGTGATCACGGTACGCTTGGTCTTCAGGCTGCGGGCGGCGATGTCCATCAGCTTGTCCAGACGGGCGTAGAAGTCGGCCTTGTCCTTCGCCAGATAGGCGACGCGGGGCAGGTTGATGGTGACCACGCCGATGGAGCCGGTGCTTTCGCCGGAACCGAAGAAGCCGCCGGCCTTCTTGCGCAGCTCGCGCAGGTCGAGACGGAGACGGCAGCACATGCTGCGCACGTCATTCGGCTCCATGTCGGAATTGACATAGTTGGAGAAATAGGGGGTGCCGTACTTGGCGGTCATTTCGAACAGGAGCTTGTTGTTCTCGGTCTCGCTCCAGTCGAAGTCGCGGGTGATGGAGTAGGTCGGGATGGGGTACTGGAAGCCGCGGCCGTTGGCGTCGCCCTCGATCATGATCTCGATGAACGCCTTGTTGACCATGTCCATTTCCTTCTGGCAGTCGCCATAGGTGAAATCGACTTCCTTGCCGCCAACGATGGCGGGCAGGTTCTTCAGATCGTTCGGCACGGTCCAGTCCAGCGTGATGTTGGAGAAGGGCGCCTGCGTGCCCCAGCGGCTGGGCGTGTTGACGCCGTAGATGAAGGACTGCACGCACTGCTTGACCTCTTTCTGGGTCAGGTTGTCGATCTTGACAAACGGCGCCAGATAGGTATCGAAAGAGGAGAACGCCTGGGCGCCGGCCCACTCGTTCTGCATGATGCCGAGGAAGTTGACCATCTGGTTGCACAGGGTGGACAGATGGCTGGCGGGGGAGGAGGTGATCTTGCCGGGCACGCCGCCGAGACCCTCCTGGATCAGCTGCTTCAGGCTCCAGCCCGCGCAGTAGCCGGTCAGCATGGACAGATCGTGCAGGTGCAGCGCGCAGGAACGGTGCGCCTCGGCGATCTCATTGTCATAGATCTCGCTCAGCCAGTAGTTGGCGGTGATGGCGCCGGAGTTGGAGAGGATCAGACCGCCGACGGAATAGGTGACGGTGGAGTTCTCCTTGACGCGCCAGTCATTGATATGGACATAGTTGTCCACCAGCTCCTTGTAGTTGAGCAGGGCGGAGTTGACATTGCGGATCTTTTCACGCTGCTTGCGGTACAGGATATAGGCCTTGGCGACATCGGCATATCCGGCCTCGGACAGGACCTTTTCGGCGCTGTCCTGGATATCCTCAACGGTGATGAGATCATCTTTGATCTTGGTTTCAAAATCGGAAGTGACGCGGAGCGCCAGCATATCGATCACGGAGGGATGATACTGCTTGCCCTGGGCTTCGAAGGCCTTGGTCAGCGCCTTGCTGATCTTGGCAATATCGAAATCGGCGACTTTACCGTCTCGTTTGATGACCTGATACATTATGAAAAAACCTCCCCATGGTCATGTGTTTACAGACAAATGTTGCCGTCAGCGCGGCAGCACAGCCACTATATCACACAAGTTCGGGAAGGTCAATATGTAGAATGGTCGAAAATTAAAAATACAATATCTTGTGGGAAATAGTCACACACCGCGTAATTCAACGCTTCTGACGCGGGAGGCGGCGATCGCCGCGTAACGCTCCATCTTCGCGCGGTCCGGCGCGCTCAGCCCGGAGAAAACGACCGTGTCCCTGTCACGGAAAGCCTGCAGAAAATAGCGCTCCGCGCCGCTGATCATTTCCGCGATGCCCTCAAAACTTTTTTCATCGTGCAGCTGGTCCACCACCGTTGTACGGAATTCGTACTCAATGCCCGAGTCCATGATCAGGCGGATGCTCTCCCGGATCCTGGAAAGATCGACATGCTCCACACCGCAGGTCACGGCATAGCGGTCCGGATCATTCTTGACATCCATGGCAACATAGTCAACCAGCTTTTCCCGCAGCAGGGGAGCGAGCCGGTCCGGCCAGTAGCCGTCCGTATCCAGCTTGACCGGATAACCGAGGGCGCGGATCTTTCCGATCAGTTCCGGCAGCTCCGGCGTCATCAGCGGTTCGCCGCCGGTCAGCGCCACGCCGTCCAGCAGGCCGGCGCGTTTTTTCAGAAAGGCGAGCAGCTCCTCCTCCGTGATGAACGGTTCCGCGCGCGGATCGCAGATCTCCGCGTTATGGCAGAAGGGGCAGCGGAAGTTGCATCCGGACAGGAACACCGTGCAGGCAACATGACCCGGATAGTCCAGCAGGGTCATTTTTTGCAGTCCGACGATCGACATGATCAGCCTCCGTTCACTTCATCCAGCAGCGCGCGCGCGTCGATCCGCCTGAAAGCGGCGGCGCGTCCAAGCCGGTTCATGACAGCCAGACCGACGCCTTCCGGCGGCACGACCTCGCTGTAGATCAGATCCATATCCTCATCATCCAGCCGGCGCAGCGTGCTGAAGAGCCTGTGCGCGGTCTCCGTGTCGCTGCCGCTGCGGCCGATATCATGCGGATCGCAGTCACGGAGCACGTCCGCGTGTTCCGTGAAGCACATGACGCAGGTCTTTTTCCCGTCCGCCCTGCCGGTTTCACACAGAAAGCGCATGGCGGCCAGCACATCCGCTTCGGCGCCTTCCACCAGCGTCACGGTGCCTTTCGGCGCGTAATGCCGGTAGCGCATGCCGGGAGACAGCGCTTTTTCATCCGCGCGCAGCGGGCGCAGGATACTGCCCGCCAGCAGGACCTCACAGCCGAGGACCCGCTCCAGCATCTCCTTTGTGACGCCGCCGGGACGCAGCACGGTGGGCTGTCCGTGACAGATATCGAGCACGGTGCTTTCCACGCCCACATCACAGTCTCCGCCGTCCAGGATCAGCGGGATCTTTCCGTCCATATCCTGCAGCACATAGCGGGCCGTGGTCGGGCTCGGACGCCCGCTGCTGTTGGCGCTGGGGGCGGCGACAGGCAGGCCGCATTCGCGCAGCATGGCGGACGCGACGGGGTGCGACGGCATGCGCACGGCCACCGTATCCAGCCCGGCTGTCACAACGGACGGAACAGCCGGCTTTTTCGGGAAAAGGATCGTCAGGGGTCCCGGCCAGAAAGCGTCCATCAGCGGATATGCCGCTTCCGGAACATCGCAGATGTCATCCAGCTGCGAACGGGACCAGATGTGTACGATCAGCGGATTGTCGGCGGGGCGGCCCTTGGCTTCAAACACGGAAAGGACCGCTTTTTCGTCAAAGGCATTCGCGCCCAGACCGTATACCGTTTCGGTAGGGAAGGCTACGAGCTGCCCGTCCGCCAGAAGACGCGCGGCAAGCGCGAGGGACGACGCGTCCGGGGCAAGAACCTGTGTGGTCATAGTATGATAAGCCTCTTTTCAGCCGGCGGGCGAGCTCTGCGCGCGCAGGCTTTTCATGCGTTCTGTTTTTTCGGCCAGCCGGAGCGCGTCCGTAAACGGCTGCAGCCCTCCGTTCATCACGCCGGAGACGCGGTTCACGGTCAGCCCGAGCCGGTGGTCCGTCACATAATCATGGTTGAAGTAATAGGTGCGTATTTTTTCACTGCGGTCTCCCGTGCCGATCTGCTCCCTGCGCTGGCCGGCCTTTTCGGCGGCCAGGCCGGAACGCTGCCTGTCCAGCAGGCGCGAACGGAGGACCTTCAGCGCTTTGGCTTTGTTTTCAAGCTGGCTGCGTTCATCCTGGCAGGTCACGACCATGCCGGTGGGAATATGCGTCATCCGGACGGCGCTGTCCGTCGTGTTGACGCCCTGACCGCCGTGGCCCGAGGCGTGAAAAACATCGATCCGGATATCCTCCGGGCTGATCGTCAGCTCAACATCCTCGGCTTCCGGGAATACGGCGACGGTGGCCGTGGAGGTATGGATGCGCCCCGCGCTTTCCGTAACGGGAACACGCTTGACGCAATGGACGCCGCTTTCAAACTTCAGCAGACCGTAGGCGTCTTTTCCGGAAATGGTGATCAGCGCCTCATTCACGCCGCCCAGAGCGCTTACATCGACTGAGGCGGGCGAGAAGACGAGTCCGTTTTCCTGGGCGAAGAGCCTGTACATCCGCAGAAGATCCCCCGCGAACAGGGCGGCTTCTTCGCCGCCGGTGCCGGCGCGGAGCTCCAGGATCACGTTTCTGTCATCCAGCGGATCCGGCGGTACGAGCATGTATTTCAGATGCTCCAGCAGGTCCGCGCGCACGGGCGTGAGCTCATCGGCCTCGGCTTTCGCGATCTCCACCATTTCCGGATCGGAGGCCAGGCTTTCCGCCTCTTTCAGCCGCGCGGTGATGTCAAGATAACGGTCATATTCGGCAACGATCGCCTCAAGCTGCTGCATCTCCCGGAGGCATGCCTGATACTTCGGATAATCGGCAACGACATCCGGCTGGGCGATCTCCTCGTTCAGTTCAAGATAACGGTCTTTCAGACGGTCAAGCTTAGCGAACATCGTCCACCTCCGCCGCGCGGCCGGTAACGACCCGATCAAGCCCGTTCATATCGCGCCAGATCAGGATATCGGTGAAACCGGCGTTTTCCAGCAGCTCCCCGACAGACTGCGCCTGATCATAGCCGATCTCCAGCATCAGCATTCCGCCGTGCTTCAGATGACCGGGCGCCTCGTTGGCGATCCTTCTGTAGAAAAACAGGCCGTCCTCTCCGCCGTCCAGCGCGATGCGGGGCTCATGGTCGCGGACCTCGCGCTGCAGCGTTTCACAGATGCCTGTGGGAATGTAAGGCGGGTTGCTGAGGATCAGATCGAACCGCATCCCGGATACGGGCTCAAACAGGTCCCCGGTCAGCAGGCGCACCGGCGCGTCATACCGGAGCACGTTCCTGCGCGCGAGATCGGCCGCGTCCTGTGAGATATCCGTCATGGTAACGGACGCGCCGGGAAGCATCAGCTGCATCGTGATGCCGATGCATCCGCTGCCGGTGCACAGGTCCAGGATCGACGGACAGATCATATGATTCTCACGGCAGTGCTTTACCGCGAGCTCGATCAGCAGCTCCGTTTCGGGGCGGGGGATCAGGGCGCGCGCGTCCGTATGGAAATCGCGGCCGTAAAAGCGCGCGGTGCCGAGGATGTGCTGCAGCGGTACGCCGGACTCGCGCTCGGCGCACAGCTCCTCAAACCCGTCGACCACAAAATCAGGCAGGCGGGTATCGCTGTCCAGCCGCAACATCAAAGGCGCCCGGCCGGTCAGATGGCTGAGCAGCTGGGCGCTGTCGGTCTCCGGATCGGGCACGCCCGCTTCACGGAACCGGATCGTCGTTTTTTTCAGCAATTCACGCGGGGTCATCCTTCGGAACCATCCGCTTCAGAAGATATTTCAGACTCCTCAGCCGCGGGCTGCGGAACGTATCCCGGCTCGGATTCCACATAGGAGTGCAGGATCGCCCAGCCTTCGGGCGTGCGCGGCGCGTGCGCGGGCAGCTCGCCGGTCAGCGCCAGATTCATGGATACGATGGCGCATTCCATCATGTCTTCATCCGGCTCACGTGTGGTCAGGCGCTGCATCTGCAGCCCCGGCCAGCGGAGGATCTTCGCGGCCGTGCATTCGCTGTGCGCGAGCCCCTTGAGCACTTCATAGCTGACGCCGGCCACGATCGGCAGCATCGCCAGGTGGAACAGCAGCCGCAGGAAATAGTTGCTGATGGGCAGCAGCACGTTGAGCACAAGGAACAGCAGGATGCTGATGGTGAAAACGATCAGCAGGAAGGCAGTGCCGCAGCGCGGATGCAGACAGGAATACTTGATCGCGTTCCGCGGGGTGAGCGGTTCTTCCGCTTCATGGCAGTAAACGCTCTTGTGCTCCGCGCCGTGATACTGGAAGGTGCGCCGCACATCCGGGATGGTACCGCAGAAAGCCATATATCCGATCAGGATCATGATCTTGACGATGCCGCCGAGCAGCGTGTAGCCGAATGTGGACATGCCCGCGTTCTTCAGCAGCGTTTCAACGCCGGCGGGAAGGGCGATGAACAGACCGACGGACAGGATCACGGCCAGCACGATGGCTACGAACATCACGATCTTGTCGATGCCCTTGTGCAGCTTTTCAGCCAGCCATTTCTCGAATTTCGTGGGCTCCTCATCCATGACGCCGAGCATTTTTGTGGAATCCTCCAGGGTCTTCATGCCGGAGGTCAGCATGGTGACCATGCTCACGGTGCCGCGGATGAACGGCTTCTTCATCCACGGATATTTGTCTCCGGGCAGATGAAGCGCCTCCACTTTCGTGATGAGCGTCCCGTCCGGCCGGCGCACGGTGACCGCCTGATGCTTCGGGGAACGCATCATGACGCCTTCCATGACCGCCTGACCGCCGATATCGACGCGCGGACACTTATTCACATCGGTATTCTTTTTGCTCAAAAGGATCTCCTCGCTTTCAGGCCCGGGGCGGGCCGGCAATGACAGGGAACGCGGCTGAAAACCGCGTTCATAAGAATTCTATACGGCAGGCGTACATTCCTGCAGATACAAAAAACAGGGCATTGTATCACAATGCCCTGGCAAGGACTTACTCGAGGCCGAAGCGCTTCTTGAAGCGATCGACGCGTCCGCCGGTATCGACGAGCTTCTGCTTGCCCGTGTAGAAGGGATGGCACTTGGAGCAGATATCCACCTTCATCTCCTTCTTGGTAGAGCCGGTCTCAAATGTTTCACCGCATACGCAGCGAACTACGCACTTGCCATAGTTGGGATGGATCTTTTCCTTCATTGCTGTTTCACCTCTTTCGCGTATGCAATGGCGGTTTTGCGACCGCAAGGAGTATTCTATCATAGACCTGTTTCGATTGCAAGGCATTTTTTGATATTTTTTTTGATCTTCCGTGAACGGTCAGCGGGACTTGCTCATCATCGCGAACCAGTCCTTCATGCGGAGCAGCAGCTCGGTGTTCGTGGCGGTTTTCCCCATCATGGAGATCAGCTGCGGGATCGCGTCAACACTGCTTACGGTGCCGAGCATATTGCGGATGCAGCGGAGACCTTCCTTTTCCTTTTCATTGAGCAGCTTGTCCGTATTCCGGGTGAAGCTCTTGTTCAGGTCCAGGCAGGGATTGACGCCCGCCGCCGCGACGGCGCGGTCCAGATACAGGAGCATGTTGGCGCTGCCCTTGAATTCCTCCGTCACGGATTCATCCACGCGGGAACCCGTTTCCACATCCATGGCGGCGATCACGGTCAGGCTTCCGCCCTCGCGCAGGGAACGCGCGGCGCCGAACAGACGCTTGGCTTTGAACAGGCTGGTCGGGTTGACCATGCCGGGCATGCTGCGGCCCTGCTGGGTCGCGGCCGTGGTGTAGATCTTGGCAAGGCGGGTGAGGCTGTCCACGATCAGCACCACGTCCTTTTTCTGCTCCACAAGGCGCATGGAGTGCTCCAGCACCATATCGGCAAGGCGCAGGTGGTTTTCCGGCGGCTGGTCGAAGGTGGAAGCGTATACGCTGCAGCTCACGCTGTCGCGGAACACGGTCACATCCTCCGGGTTCGCGTCGATCAGCAGAACGACGACGGTCGTTTCCGGATGATTCTCCGTAATGGTGAAGGCGAGATCGCGGATCAGGGCGCGCTTGCCCGTGTCGGGCTGGCAAAGCATGAGACCGCGCTGACCGAAGCCGATGGGCGCGATCAGATCGATCAGCCGCATGTTGGGCAGGCCGGCTTTTTCGGCGGGCTCCAGGCAGATCTTGCGGGCGGGATAATCCGGCGTAAGCTCATCGAACTGGGGCCGGGAGGAGATCTCATCCGCCGGTACGCCGTTCACGGCGCGCACGAGCAGGAGCGCCGCGTACTTGTCGCCTTCACGGCGGGGACGGATCCTGCCTTCAACAAAATCGCCCGTGCGCAGCGCGAAGCGGCGGATCTGCGCGAGTGAAACATAGATGTCCTTTGAGGAGGGCAGGAAAGAGGGCGCGCGCAGGAAGCCGTATCCATCGGGATGCAGCTCCAGAACGCCGCTGCCGTCGGCCATCTCCTCTGAAAGGAGCAGATCTTCCAGCGTGGGCGCCGTGATGCCGGACTCGGAGGGGATCCCTTCGGGAATGCGGGGACCGCTGAGCGTGGAAGCAGGGCGCGAAAAGGCGGGCGCGGCCGCATTGCTGTCAGCCGTGTTCCTGCCGGAAACACGCTCCTCGGCCTGCTCCTGCATTGCCGGCTGCGACGTACGCGGCCCGAATGACGCGGCCACGGATCCGAACGAGGTGGCACCGGGACCGAACCTGCGCTCGGCGGGGGCGGGCGACGCGGTATCCTGACGGGGCTGCACGGGCTGGCGCGCTGCAGGCCCGAAACGTGACGGGCGGGGCTGCGCCTGTACGCCGCGGCCGGTGTTATCCGCCTGGATCGGGCGGCCGGAAGGCGTTGTGTTCTGCCATGCCGGCTTGGCGGCCGCGGATGACTGATAAGAGGGCCTCGCGTTGTAGCGGGGCGGCTGTGTCTGCTGTGACGGCGCGTGCCAGGCCGCCTGGTAGGTCGTCTGCGGCTTTTCGGGCACGGTCTCCTGCGGCGCGGCGCTGCCGGCGGGGATATCGCTCTCCGTGCCGGAAACGGGCGCGGCGGAAAGGATCTTTTCAATGATTGCCGCTTTGGCGGTGATACCCGTCAGATGAATGGCATGAGATTTCGCGTAAGCACGAAGCTCCGTGACGGTCATGGATTTGAGTTCTTCGGCAGTCATGGGGAAATGTGACCTCCTTGTTATGAAAAAGGAAATGAAATACAGGATCTGAATTCATGTCAGGCCCGCGGTTTACAGGCAAAAACGACATCGCGGACGACCGCCTGCTCCACTTCATGGCGGAGCCTGTCATCCGGGCACACGGTGAAGCCCGCTTCGGCGACAAGCGCCGCGGCCTTTGCCGACGGAAGCGTCAGCGTGTTGAAGCTCAGCGCGATCGCCCCGCCGGGAAGGAGCGCTTCATACCATGCGGGCAAAACGCGGCTGAGCGTTTCGGTAAAGGGCTCCGGCTTACGGCCGTTCTGCGGCGCGTGCTGGATCCCGTAGGGGAGATCGGCCGTGAGGATATGCGCCCGGGCTTTCCTTGTCAGCCCCGCGGCAGCGGAAGCGTCCGCGGTGCTCAGCTTCAGTGTGCGCGTGTCGCCGGCGCGGAAAGCGTCATTATCGTTGGAAAACGTGAAAACGGTGACGGGCACGGGACGGCCGCCGATCGTTTCGGACGCGGCTTTCATGGTATGCTTCAGCCCGTGATACTTCAGATAACGCGAGAAATAATCGCACGCCTCCTTGACGTCTTTGCCGTCAAGATCGATCCCGATGCCGTTCATGCCATGCTGCAGCGCGCAGAAAAGAGAGGTCGCCTTGCCGCACATCGGATCCAGAACGGTCACCGGATCCGCCTGACCGAAGAAAGGCGTCAGGCTCAGGGCGACGTTGATCATCATCTGCGTGAAGGGTACGGATGTTTTGCCTTTATACTTGAGCACTTCAGGCAGGTCTTCCGCCAGCCAGGACACGGACGGGACCGTGAGCGGATACAGCGCGTCACCGCCGCGGCGGGCCATGAAGACGACCGAGGAATGGGACCGGAGCGCGCGCAGCGCGTCATCGGAAAGCTCCGGCGCTTCAAATGTCAGGAATTCAGCGCCCCCGAGCTTTTCGGAAACGACGGGGGAATCGACCCCCAGCGCGTGTAACAAGTAAAGAAGCTCACAGCGGCCAAGGCGGCTGACAGCTTCACGATAGCGAATGTTTGCATGTTGAATCAATTGGAAAGAATAGACCATGACATCCTCTTTTCTGCTTATGACTTGGCAGAATTATAGCAGATGCCGCGCGGATTTGCAAGAGACAGGATAAAAAAGAAAACCCTTTCCCGAAAAACAGGAAAGGGTTGAAGAATCAAATTACCACTTGCGCTTGCGAGCGGCCTCTGCCTTCTTCTTACGCTTGACGCTGGGCTTTTCGTAATGCTCGCGCTTGCGGACCTCCTGGATGACGCCGCTTCGGGCGCACTGACGCTTGAAACGCTTCAGAGCGCTTTCCAGGGACTCGTTTTCACGTACACGTACCTCGGACACTGTTATCCCTCCCCTCGCTCATCTCGCCTAGCCGGCCAGACGGACGGACGGCAAAACCGTAGTGTTATTATATACACTTTGACACGGCTCGTCAATGGTAAATTTAATGTTTTTCGGATGGATTCCGTTTCCGCGCGCCTTTTCACCGCCCGAACGGCGTCCGCCGCGCCCGCGGAGCGTTACGTGTTCCACTCCGGGGAAGCCGGGCCGTCTTTGATCGCGGCTGCCCGCGCGGCCGCGTTTTCCCTGAGCATCAGCGCGATCGGCTCCTCTTCGCCGGCGTATGACCGCTGCTCGAAATCCTGCGCCGGCAGCAGCCGCTTCGCGTGATTCCGGTCCCTTTCGTTGAGGATCGATTTCTTCATATAACTGTAGAAACTGGTGATCCTTTTGTTATTCGCTATCTTCCTGGCAGCATCGTATATCTCATTCGCGGCAAAGCCTTCTTTCGCCAGCTGCTTTTCCGCCTGCTCTATTCTTTCCGCTCTTTCCGTTATTTGCATCAGTGTTCTGCTCTGCGCGTACGGATCAGCGCCGCCGGCATCGGTGTGATCCGCCGTATCCGCGCCGGAATACGGCCCGTACCGCAGCGGCGCGGGCATCATCGGCTCCCGCTGTTCCGGAAGCTTCACCGGCAGCGGTACGGACTTGCAGTGCTTTCTCACATTGGCGGCATTCTGCTCGCATTTTTCCCGGTAGGTCTGCTTCGCCTGATCGATCTTGCTCTGCAGCACGGGAAACATGTATTTTTCCGGTCCTTTCAGTTCCGCTTCCGTGCCGTCTCTCGCGTAGCGCAGCCCCGCCCTTATCAGCCTGCCGAACTGTTCATCCGAAAGCTTACTGTATTCATCCAGCGCGCTGTAAAAAAGCATGATGTACTTCATTTGCTTAGTTGCCATCCGTATCCTCCGTAAAGATCAGATCCCGGTCCGTGATCCGCCCGTCATCCGCGCGTCAGCGGGAAAGCGTTCATGCTCGTCTTGCCGCGTCCGTATACTTGATGATATTCATGACGACCCCCTGTATCACGCAGTCCTTCACCACGATATCCGTATACTTTTTGTTTTCCGGGTGCAGAATGACGCGCTTGTTTTTCTCATCCCGGTAATACCTTTTCAGCGTGTTGCCTTCGCCTTCCACATAGGCGATCACAAGATCGCCGTTTTCGGCGTATGATCTTTTCCGGACCACGACCAGATCCCCGGGATCGATGCCGGCGCCGGTCATGGAATCACCGTACGCGTGAAGCAGATACAGATCCCCGCCGCCGAACACGCTGACGGGCAGATTGATATATTCCTCCACGCGCGCCTCTTCCAGCGCCGTCTGCCCGCAGGGGACCGAGCCGATCACCCCGGTCTTGTTATATCCCGATATCTCTTTATTGATCGACTCCGTCACGATCATTTTGCCGTCAAAATCAATGACCCCTTCATTGCGCAGCGCTTCGAGATAGTTGTATACGGAGCTCTTCGTCATGTCGATATGTTCCGATATCTCACGGGTGCTGGGCGTGCGGTGATACGCGTCGTAAAAGTCGTCAATGAAACTGATCAGCTGCCGCATCTTTTCCGGATCCCTGTGTCTCATAACCAATGCTCCTTCAGTTTGTAAATTGGGCAACAGCCCAACTAACTATTTCAAACAGATTATAAAATACATGCACACGTTATGCAATACCCGGAGGCGTGACCTATGCACAGTGATGCGCAGGTCGTTGTGGACGAAATGTAAGAACCGTGATATCATAAGGCATACAGAGATCGGGGAGTGATCATATGACGGATCGGCTCGGCATCATTTTTCTGCTGAGATACCTGTATGAGAACACGGATATGGATCATACCGTCACATCCATGCAGCTGAGGAACATCCTGAGGGAGAACGGCTACGCGGCCGACCCGCGCACCATCCGCAAGGACGCGCAGATCCTGGCGGATTCCGGCTTTGATATCATCATCACGGAGCAGAACGGCGTACCGACGCGGTATCATTACGGCGCCCGGGAGTGGGACATGACCGAACTCATGATCCTGACGGACGCGGTGTCATCGGCACAGTTCATCACGCAGAAAAAAACGGAAGCGATCATCGGGAAGCTGGCTGTGCTTGCCGGAAAACAGCACCGGAGCAGCCTGGTGCCGCAGGTGTATGTTTCCGCCCATATCAAGGCGCGGAACGATAAGCTTCTGTACATCATCGAGAAGATCGCCCTCGGCATCCGGAACAATAAGAAGATCGCCTTCAAAATACTCAATTACAACACAAACAAAAGGCAGGTCCAGCGGCATAACGGGGAAGTGTATGTCATTTCGCCGTACAATACCATCTGGAAGGGTGACCGGTATTATGTTGTCGGTTATTCAGACAAGCGGAACACCGTTATTTCCGTAAGGATCGACCGCATGACACTGCCGGAACTGCTGGAGGAGGACGCGGTTCCCCGTCCCGCGGACTACAATGTGCAGGATTATGCGGATACCGTAACAAAAATGTACGGAGGGCCGGCGGAAGAAGTCACGCTGCGGTGCCGGACTGAACTGATGGATAACATCATTGACAAATTCGGCAGGGATGTGAGGATCTCGAATGTCACCACCACGACCTTTGACGCGACGGCGCCCGCGGCCGTCAGCGGCACATTCCTCGCGTGGGTCTTTGAATATGCCGGAAGGATGACCGTGCTGGCTCCGGAATCCGCCAGAAAGATGTATTCGGATATGCTGCACAGCGCCATGGATGATATGACTGACGGAAAATGAAATCCGGCGGAGAATGGAAACGGCGGAAAGAAAGACGATCATGATGATCAATATATTTTTATTTTTATTTTTCTTCTTCTGTTTCTGTTTATTTGTTAACGGGCGTATACGGTCGTATAAAACACATATGTACGTTCAGCGGGATGCTCCCGCGTGC
>JAUNQH010000056.1 GCA_030536295.1 Clostridia bacterium
TCCGACCAATGAAGGCCGCGCGCTGCTGCTGCTGCAGGCTTACGGTCTGATCAAGGTTGATGAGAACGCCGGCATCACCGCTACCGTCAAAGATATCACCGAGAATCCCCTCGGTCTGGAATTCACCGAAGTTGAAGCCGCTATGATCCCGAACGTGCTGGCGGATGTCGACTACGGCATCATCAACGGCAACTACGCGCTGGCCGCCGAACTGCCTGCCGCCCTGCTGTATGAGAATGCCGAATCCCCCTATGTGAACGTTGTGAGCGTGAACGGCGGCAATGAGACCACCGATACCGCGAAGGCACTGGCCGCGGCCGTGCTGAGCCAGCAGGTCGCCGATTATTTCGCGAACTACGAAGGCACCGCGATCTCCGTGATCGAGAATGCCACCGACGGTTATGACGCCTCCGTGGATTACGCCGCTCTGGCCGGCACCACCATCAAGGTCGTGTGCACGCTGGATCCTCACTCCTATGTGCTGAACATTGCCAAGGAGATCCTTGCCGCCAAGGATATCACGCTGGAGATCACCGTTGTGGATGACTATGTGACCCCGAACACCATGGTCGACGCCGGTGATGTGTTCGCCAACTTCTTTGCCCATACCCCCTATCAGGACAACTTCAACGCCGAGAATGGAACCAAACTGGTGACCATCGCCGGCGTCCATGTTGAACCCATGGGTCTGTATGCCGGCAAGCAGGCTGATCTGGCCGCGCTGGGCATCAACTGATGACGCGGTGAACGCGTGCCGTGCTTTCCGCATGGAAAGGCGGGATCAGGAATGAGACCAGGAACCCGGGCTCCCGATATGAAAGAGAGTCCGGGTCCTTTTTATGTGTTCGGGAAAGGCTGCCGGGCCGGCGCGCGTACAGCTGAAACGGAAACGGCCGCGGCTTTCATCCGGACGAAGTCCCGGACGAATTCCCGCGGTCTTTCATGCCGCTTTGCATTGTAAAAAAGAAAAACAAGGGGTATAATAAATCATTACTTTCCTGAAATGACGGAGGCACGCATGATCGAGCTTCGGAATCTTTCCAAGAACTTCGTAACGGCCGACGGGCCGGTTGACGCGCTGAAGCACATCAATCTGACCATCAATAACGGGGATGTCTACGGGATCATCGGTATGAGCGGCGCGGGCAAGAGCACGCTGGTCCGCTGCATCAATATGCTCGAAAGACCGACCGACGGTACCGTGCTGCTGGACGGGAAGGATCTGAGCACGCTGAAGGGCAGGGAACTGCGCGAGATGCGCCGGAAGGTCACGATGATCTTTCAGGGGTTCAATCTGCTGATGCAGCGCACCTGCCTGCAGAATATCATGCTGCCGCTGCGCTTTGCGCATACGACCGGACCGGAAGCCGAAAAACGCGCGATGGAGCTGCTGGAGATCGTGGGTCTGCCGGACAAGGCGAATTCCTATCCGGCACAGCTGAGCGGCGGCCAGCAGCAGCGCATTGCCATTGCCCGCGCGCTGGCCACCCAGCCGGATGTGCTGCTGTGCGACGAGGCGACCTCGGCGCTGGATCCGAAAACGACGCACGCCATTCTTGAGCTGATCCGCGATATCAACGCGAAGCTCGGCATCACGGTGGTCGTCATCACGCACCAGATGAGCGTTGTGCAGGAGATCTGCAACCGTGTCGCGATCCTGGAGAACGGCACGGTGGTCGAGGAAGGCACCGTGAGTGAAGTGTTCTCCAATCCGCGCGCAAACGCGACACGCAATCTCGTTTATCCGGATATGGCGGACGGCGCCTCCATCCTGCCGGACGGAGGACAGCATGTGCGCGTGATCTTCAACGGCGCTGTGGCATCCAAAAAGCCGCTGCTGGCGCAGATGGCGCTGGACATCGGTGTGTGCGCGAGCATCATCGGCGCGTCCACACGCAGTGTGGGCGACCGCGCTTACGGCTATCTGATGCTGGAGATCCCGGGCACACCTGAGGATCTGGCCCGGGCAGTGACCTATCTGAGCTCAACACCCGATGTTACGGTGCAGGTCGAAGCTGAGTATGCCGCGAAGGAGGGAACTGTATGAGTTTCGCAAACGCGTTTACACCGGAGCGGCTGCAGGAAGCGTGGGACTGCCTGCTGAACGAGTTCCCCTTCGCGATATGGGAAACGCTGTACTCCACACTGCTGGCCACGCTGCTGGCTATCGTGATCGGCCTTCCGCTGGGCATCATCCTCGTGACCGGCGAGCAGAACGGCATCCGTCCGCTGCCGCGCTGGCTGATGAGCTTCCTGAATGTTTTCATCAACCTGCTGAGATCCATTCCCTTTATCATCCTGATGGTGATGGTCATCCCGCTGACGCGCGCGATCGTCGGGACCAGTGTGGGAACGCTGGCGTCCGTCGTGCCGCTGACCGTGGCCGCGTTCCCGTTTATCGCGCGCCTTGTTGAAAGCAGCCTGCGGGAGGTCAACCCGAACATCATTGAAACGGCTCAGTCCATGGGCGCGAGCCCGATGCAGATCGTTCTGCACGCGCTGCTGCCGGAAAGCGTACCGAGCCTGATCACCAATTTCACGCTGGCGATCACGACCATCATGGGTTATACGGCCATGTCCGGCGCGGTCGGCGGCGGCGGTCTCGGAAAGCTTGCCCTGGCCTACGGCTATCAGCGTTACCGCTATGCCGTGCTGTATCTGGCGGTCATCGTGCTGGTGATCCTGACGCAGATCATGCAAAGCTTCGGCACCTGGCTGGCGCGCAAGTGCGATAAACGCCTGAAAAACAAGTAAAATCAACGCAGCGGCTGCTTTCATGGCCGCTGCTTGTTTTGTGAATAAGAATGATAAATTTTTGTCAATAACCCTTTTCATACGATGCATATTGTGGTAGAATATCAGACGATGTGTGTAAACGGCGCGACGCGCCTTTGCATATGCCTCAAATATTCAAGGAGGTTGTGGATTCTATGCCTGACAACAAGGAAAAGTATGCACAGCTGCAGGAAAGCATTGCCAAGCACAAGGGTGAACGCGGTGCCGTGATGCCTGTTCTGCAGGAAGCGCAGGGTCTCTTCGGCTATGTGCCGGAAGATGTGCAGCAGATGATCGCGGACGGACTGGGAGTTACCCTGGCCGAAGTCTACGGTGTTGCCACCTTCTATGCTCAGTTCTCTCTGGAACCCAAGGGAAAGAACGTGATCGGCGTCTGCCTCGGAACCGCCTGCTACGTGAAAGGTTCCCAGAAGATCATGGACAAGATCAGTGAAGAGCTTCAGGTCGAAGTCGGACGCACCACGAAGGACGGTCTGTTCACGCTGAACGCTACCCGCTGCCTGGGTGCTTGCGGTCTGGCCCCCGTTATGATGATCAATGATGAAGTGTACGGCCGTCTGACCCCCGATCAGGTTCCCGCCATTCTGGATAAATATCGCGCGTAAGAAGAATGAGGTGAACCGGTATGCGTGATCTGTCCCTTCATCTGCTGGATCTGGCGCAGAACAGCATCGCGGCAGGCGCGGCGCTTGTGACCGTACGCATCGCGGTGGACGGAAACGGGATGCTTGAGATGACGCTGAAGGATGACGGAAAGGGCATGTCGCCGGAACTGCTGCGGCAGGTGACAAGTCCGTTCGCCACGACCAGAACGACACGCAAGGTCGGTCTGGGGATCCCGATGATGGCGGAAAACGCCGGAAAGGCCGGCGGAACACTGCGGATCGACAGCACGGAGGGCGTGGGAACGGAACTGACCGTGACCATGGATACCGCGAATATCGACTGCCTGCCGCTGGGCGATCTGGCCGGAACACTTCTTTCGCTGATACTGACCAATCCACTTTCACCGGATTTCCTTTTCGAAGGAAAGACGAAGAATGGTGAATGCTCCTTCGATACACGTGAAGTGCGGGCTGCCCTCGGCGGCGATATCCCGCTGAATGAACCCGCGGTCGCCGCGTGGCTGAAGGAAGCCCTGGAAGAAGAAATCAACCCGATTTTTGGAGGTGTAACAATATGAAAACCCTGGCAGATCTGGAAGCGATCCGCGCCAAGACCCTCGAAAACATCAACATGCGCAAGGATGATAACGCCGCGCGCGTGGTCGTCGGTATGGCGACCTGCGGTATTGCCGCCGGTGCCCGTCCCGTGATGCTCGCGTTCATGGAAGAGATCCAGAAGCGCGAACTGAACCATGTGACCGTTTCCCAGACCGGCTGCATCGGCATGTGCCGTTATGAGCCCATGGTCGATGTGATCATGCCCGGTCAGGAAAAGGTGACCTACATCAAAGTCAAGCCTGAAATGGTGCCGCGCATCGTTGCCGAGCACATTGTCAATGGCCGTCCGGTGGAAGAATACACCATCGGCGCCGCAGAATAAAAAGCCGTTTGGATGAGGAGGAGTACCCATGGATCTTTATCGCGCACATGTGCTGGTCTGCGGTGGTACCGGCTGTTCTTCTTCCGGCTCTGCGCAGCTGATCGAACGCTTCGAAGAGCAGCTCAGGGAAAAGGGACTTGAGAAGGAAGTCAAGGTTATCCGCACCGGCTGCTTCGGTCTTTGCGAAGCCGGCCCCGTTGTTATCGTTTATCCCGAAGGCACCTTCTACAGCCGTGTGAAGGTCGAAGACGTTGATGAGATCGTCTCCGAGCACCTGCTGAAGGGCCGCAAGGTACAGCATCTGGTCTACGTGGACCACAAGACCCACGAGAGCAGCGTTCAGAAATCCCTGAAGGAGATCGGCTTCTACAAGCAGCAGCAGCGCGTCGCGCTCCGCAACTGCGGTGTGATCGATCCCGAAAACATTGACGAGTATATCGCTTTTGACGGCTATCGCGCGCTGGCGAAGGCCCTGACCGAAATGACCCCCGATCAGGTCATCAAGGAGATCCTCGATTCCGGTCTGCGCGGACGCGGCGGCGCCGGTTTCCCCACCGGCAAGAAGTGGCAGTTTGCCGCGGCCTCCAAGGCTGAGCATAAGTACTTCGTGTGCAACGCGGACGAGGGCGACCCCGGCGCGTTCATGGACCGCTCCCTGCTGGAAGGCGATCCGCACGCGATCGTTGAAGCAATGGCTATCGGCGGATACGCCATCGGTGCCGATGAGGGCTGGGTGTACGTCCGTGCCGAATATCCCATCGCCGTGCAGCGCCTGCAGCACGCGATCGATCAGGCTCATGAATACGGCCTGCTGGGCAAGAACATCTTCGGAACCGACTTCAACTTTGACATTCACATCCGTCTGGGCGCCGGCGCTTTCGTCTGCGGCGAGGAGACCGCTCTGATGGCTTCCATTGAAGGCATGCGCGGCGAGCCCCGTCCGAAGCCCCCGTTCCCCGCTGTGAAGGGTCTGTTCGAGAGCCCCACCAACATCAACAACGTTGAAACGCTGGGCAACGTGGCCCAGATCATCCTGAATGGCGCTGAATGGTTCCGTTCCATCGGTACCGAACGCAGCACCGGCACCAAGGTGTTCGCTCTGGGCGGCAAGATCAACAACACCGGTCTGGTGGAGATCCCCATGGGCACGCCCCTGCGCACCATCATTGAGGACATCGGCGGCGGCATCCCGAACGGCAAGAAGTTCAAGGCCGTGCAGACCGGCGGTCCTTCCGGCGGCTGCATCCCCGCAAGCCTGCTGGATATCCCCGTTGAGTATGACACCCTGACCTCTGTGGGCGCCATGATGGGCTCCGGCGGAATGATCGTTCTTGACGAAGACAACTGTATGGTCGATATCGCACGCTTCTTCCTGGACTTCACCGTGGATGAGAGCTGCGGTAAGTGCACTCCCTGCCGCATCGGTACCCGCCGTATGCTGGAGATCCTGGAGCGCATCGTGAATGGCAAGGGCGAGGAAGGCGACATCGAGAAGCTGGAAAACCTGGCCGAGAACATCAAGGCGACCGCTCTGTGCGGTCTGGGACAGACTGCTCCGAACCCCGTTCTGTCCACTATCAAGTTCTTCCGTGATGAGTATGAAGCCCATATCCGGGAAAAGCGCTGCCCCGCGCATCATTGCCAGGCTCTGCTGAACTACGTCATCACCGACAAGTGCAAGGGCTGCACGGCCTGCGCGCGCGCCTGCCCGGTCGGCGCGATCTCCGGTAACGTCAAGGAACAGCATAAGGTCGACATCCAGAAGTGCATCAAGTGCGGCACCTGTATGACGAAGTGCAAGTTCGGCGCCATCATCAAGGACTAATCGTGCGAGGAGGAAACAACACTATGGATAATCTCGTTAAGCTTACGATCGACGGCGTAAGTGTTGAAGTCCCTGCCGGCACGACCGTTCTGGAAGCCGCCAAGCAGGCCGGGATCAACATCCCCACGCTGTGCTATCTGAAAGACATCAACCAGTACGGCGCTTGCCGTATGTGCGTCGTTGACACCGGCGCGAGAGCTCTGGGCGCTGCCTGTGTGCTGCCTGTTGCTCCCAACATGGTCGTGAAGACCAATACCCCCAAGATCCGCGCGGCCCGCAAGACCAACCTGGAGCTGCTGCTGAGCAACCATGATATGAAGTGCCTGAATTGCACGCGCAATCAGAACTGCGAACTGCAGCAGATGTGCCTGGATCTGGGCGTTGAAAATCCTGAACGGTTCGCCGGCAAGATGAATCAGTATGACATTGATGATCTGAGCCCCTCCATCGTCCGCAACAACAACAAGTGCATCCTGTGCCGCCGCTGCGTGGCCGCCTGCAACAAGACGCAGGGCGTGGGTGTGATCGGACCCGTGGGCCGCGGCTTCAAGACCAGGATCGCCTCTCCGTGGGATCACCCGCTGAATGACATGGCCTGCATCAACTGCGGTCAGTGTATCGCGGCTTGCCCGACCGGCGCTCTGTATGAGAAGGATTCCACGAAGGAAGTGTGGGATCTGCTGGCCGATACGACCAAGCATGTCATCGTGCAGCCCGCTCCCGCCGTCCGCGCCGCGCTCGGTGAAGAGTTCGGTCTGCCGATGGGCGAGTGCGTGACCGGCAAGATGGCCGCCGCGCTGCGCCGTATGGGCTTTGAAAAGGTGTTCGATACGGACTGGGCTGCCGACCTGACCATCATGGAGGAAGGCACCGAGCTGCTGGGCCGTCTGAAGAACGGCGGCGTGCTGCCCATGATCACCAGCTGCTCTCCCGGCTGGATCAAGTTCTGCGAGACCTACTATCCGGAATTCATCCCGAACCTGAGCTCCTGCAAGAGCCCCCACGAGATGGAAGGCGCCATGATCAAGAGCTGGTGGGCGGAGAAGGAAGGCATTGATCCCAAGGATATCCGCGTGGTCTCCGTGATGCCCTGCACCGCCAAGAAGTTCGAGTGCAAGCGTCCCGAACTGGGCCATGACGGTATGGCTGATGTTGACGCGGTCATCACGACCCGTGAACTGGCCCGCATGATCAAGGAAGCCGGCATCGACTTTGCCAATCTGCCGGATGAAGGCTTTGATCCCATCCTCGGCGAATCCACCGGCGCGGCCGTTATCTTCGGCACCACCGGCGGCGTTATGGAAGCCGCGCTGCGCACCGTGTATGAAGTGGTGACCGGCGAGACCCTGCAGAACGTGGAATTCACCGCGGTCCGCGGCATCGAAGGCGTGAAGGAAGCTTCCGTTCAGGTCGGCGATCTGACCGTGAATGTCGCTGTTGCCCACGGAACGGCCAATGCCGCGAAGCTGCTGGACAGCATCAAGAACGGTGAGAAGACCTATCAGTTCATCGAGATCATGGGCTGCCCCGGCGGCTGCGTGACCGGCGGCGGTCAGCCGATCGTTTCCGCTCAGAAGCGCATGGAGTGCGATCCCAAACAGCTGCGCGCTGCCGCGCTGTATGCTGAAGACGCCGGCAAGGCGCTGCGCAAGAGCCATGAGAGCCCCGCGGTCAAGGCCGTGTATGACGAGTTCCTGGGCGAGCCCAACAGCCACAAGGCGCATGAACTGCTGCATACTACCTACACCGCGCGTGAGAAGTACAGCAAGTAATTTCAAACAGTCCCGTACCGGATGCCGTTTTACGCGGCATCCGGTTTTTTATAGGCTCTTCATGGACTATTCTTCATTGCAACAAAAAATATCGCGCCTGCGGGCGCGACCAAAGGGCTTTGCGATCGCCCTTTGGAAACCTTCGCAGCATACCTCTATCTAGGCCTAACTTTCCGTGAAGAACCTTTTTGAATACGCATCCGTGTATCCGGAAACAACGGTTGCGTTTTTGCGCTGACTATGATAGAATGAAAATGGTCAAAGAAAGTCAGAACTTTACGGGGGTGACGGAGATGCGTCTGAGCGATTCGATCGAGAGCTTTATCAAGGCAATGATGACGCAGGAAGAGCCGGAAGTGGAACTGAAGCGCAATGAGCTTGCCGAGTATTTCAACTGCGCGCCGAGCCAGATCAACTATGTGCTGGCCACCCGGTTTTCGCCGGACCACGGTTATCTGACGGAAAGCCGGCGCGGCGGCGGGGGATATATCCGCATCGTGCGCGTGGTCAGACCGGGCGCGCAGCAGATCCTGTATCTGCTGAACGAAAGGATCGGCAGCTCCATTACGGAAACGGAGGCGGACCGGCTGATCATTCAGCTGCGCGAGCAGGGGCTGGTGACCGAGAATGAAGCGGCGATCATGGCAGCGGCAGTAAGCGCCCAGGCGCTCGGCGTACCTGTGACGGAAGGGATCAAGGACGCGATACGCGCGCGGGAAATGCGCACGATGCTGATGGCGCTTTCCGCGCGGAAACGCGGTGAATAAAGGAGGCGGAGCAATGCTTTGCGAAGAATGCGGGATCAATGAGGCTACTTTCACCGTAACGGTGATGGCCGGCGATGAAATGAAAACAAGGCATCTGTGCGCGGAATGCATGAACCGCATGAATGCCGATGTGGTCAAGGGCAATGTGCAGAACCTGCTCAGTTCCGTGCTGAGCGCGATCACCGGCGGAAAGGTGAACAGCGGCGCGATGGCGCTGCCGATGTTCGGTAAGTTCACCCAGCGTGTGCAGCGGATGATGGGTGTGGCGAGACAGATCGCCGTTGATCTGCGGGATGACTTTGTCGGTACGGAGCATATCCTGATGAGCCTGATGAAGGACCCGGAAACAGTGCCTCAGGCGGTCGCGGATAAGCTGGACGCTGACCGGGTGCTGCAGATGATCACCGAAGCCCGCGGGGACGCGGACGAAACGGAACAGGAAACACCCGTGAAGCCCGAACTGAGCCCCCGGGCGAAGAAACTGATGGAACGCAGCATTCTGGAATCCAGGAAACTGGGGCAGAACTTTGTGACCATGGAGCATTTCTGGCTCGCGCTGCTGGGAGAGGATGATTCCACCGCGGCAGCGATCCTGCGCGAAGCGGGGGTGGATTTCTCCGCGGCCACCGAACAGCTGCTGCTCAGAATGCGCGAATCCGCTGAAAATGAGAAGAACAACCGCCAGCCCGTAGGCGCGCGCCCGGTGCAGCCGCAGCGCGGACGCGCCGGCGGAAAAGAGACCGTGCTGGATAAGTACAGCCGTGATCTGACGGCCGCGGCGGAAAAGAATGAGCTTGACCCCGTGATCGGCCGTGAGCGCGAGATCCAGCGGATCATTCAGATCCTGATCAGGAGAACCAAGAACAACCCCGTGCTGATCGGCGAACCCGGCGTAGGCAAAAGCGCCGTGGCGGAAGGGCTGGCACAGCGCATCGCGGCCGGAAACGTGCCTGAGATGCTGATCGGTAAACGGGTGATGAGCCTGGATATCGGCAGCATGATCGCCGGCAGCAAATACCGCGGCGAGTTTGAGGAAAGACTGAAGGCTGTGATGGATGAGATCCACAAGGCCGGCAATGTCCTGCTGTTTATCGACGAGATCCATACGATCGTGGGCGCCGGCGCGTCCGAAGGCAGCCTGGACGCGGCAAACATCATGAAGCCCGCGCTGAGCCGCGGAGAGATCCAGTGCATCGGCGCGACGACCCTGGATGAGTACCGCAAGCATTTTGAGAAGGACGCGGCGCTTGAACGCCGTTTCCAGCCTGTTACCGTGGGCGAACCGACAACGGAGGAGACCGTTGAGATCCTGCACGGCCTGCGGGACCGCTATGAAGCGCATCATAAGATACGCATTACGGACGGCGCGCTTGAGGCGGCCGTGAAGCTGTCCGAACGCTATATCCCGGACCGCTTTCTGCCGGATAAGGCCATCGACCTGATGGACGAGGCGGCTTCACGCGTACGGATCCAGACATTCACGGCACCGCCGGATGTGCGCGAACAGGAAAAACGGCTGGAAGAACTGGTGATCGAGAAAAAGGAAGCCATCTCGCATCAGGATTTTGAAAAGGCGGCATCACTGCGCGACCAGGAACTGCGGCTGAAGAAGGAGATCGGCGAGAAACGTGCCGAGTGGGCCAAAGCGCAGGCCAGCGCGCGGGATGAAGTGACCGCGGATGATATCGCGGATGTGGTCGCCGGATGGACCGGCATTCCGGTAAGCAGAATGACGGAGCAGGAGTCGCAGCGGCTGATGCATCTGGAGGAAACGCTGCATAAGCGCCTGATCGGTCAGGAAGAGGCCGTGAGCGCCGTCGCGAGGGCGATCCGCAGAGCCAGAGCCGGTCTCAAGGACCCGCACCGGCCCATCGGAAGCTTTATTTTCCTCGGGCCGACCGGTGTCGGCAAGACGGAGCTCTGCCGGGCGCTCGGCGAAGCGATGTTCGGAGACGAGGACGCGGTGATCCGCCTTGACATGAGCGAGTACATGGAGAAGCATACGGTATCCAGGCTCGTCGGTTCACCGCCCGGATATGTCGGGTACGAGGAAGGCGGTCAGCTGACGGAGGCGGTGCGCCGCAAGCCGTACAGCGTTGTGCTGCTGGATGAGATCGAAAAGGCGCACCCGGATGTGTTCAATATCCTGCTGCAGATCCTGGATGACGGAAGGCTGACGGATAATACCGGCAGGGTCGTCAGCTTCAAGAACACCATTGTCGTGATGACGAGCAACGCCGGCGCGCACAGCATCAGCAGCGGGCGCGCGATGGGATTCGGCGCGTCCGCGGTCGGCAGTGAGGCGCGAAGCTATGAAAGCATGAAGGAAGCGGTGATGAAGGAAGTAAAGGAAGTGTTCCGTCCGGAATTCATCAACCGCGTTGATGAGCTGATCGTGTTCCACGCGCTGACAAAGAGCGAGATCGGCGAGATCGCCAGGCTGATGCTGGGGCAGGTCGCCGCCCGGCTGAATGACTGCGATATCCGCCTTACCTGGGATGACGCGGCTGTCGAAGTGCTTTCCGGGGAAGGATATGACCCCGTATACGGCGCGCGGCCGCTGCGCCGGCTGATCCAGCGCACGGTGGAGGATCGGCTGAGCGAGGAGCTGCTGGCGGGAAATGTGGAGATCGGCAAAACGATCCTGCTGACGGCGGAGGACGGCGTGATCAGGATCGTGAACGAGTAAAAAACACAGCGGATGCGGTTGCACGCATCCGTTTTTCATTGCCTTTTGACCGGAAAAATGCTACACTTGATGCAGTTATCCGGAAGGGGAACATGATATGGCCAAACTGTATTATCGTTATGGGGCAATGGGGTCCAGCAAGACCGCGAACGCGATCATGGTTCAGTATAATTATCACGAACGGAACCAGAAGGTGCTGATGGTAAAGCCGCAGATCGACAACCGGGACGGCGAACGTGTGGTGAAGAGCCGCTGCGGATTGAGCACCGAATGCGTTTTTATGGAGGAACTGACGAGCGATGAGCTTGTAAAGCAGTATGACTGCGTGATCGTGGATGAGGCGCAGTTCCTGACGAAAGCGCAGGTCGAGACGCTTGTGCATATCGTGGATGAGCTCAACATTCCCGTGATCGCCTACGGGCTGCGGGCCGATTTCCGCGGCGAGTTCTTCGAGGGCAGCAAATGGCTGATGGCATGGGCGGACACGATCGAAGAAGTCAAGACGATCTGCTGGTGCGGCAAGAAAGCCACATGCAACACGCGCGTGATCGGCGGCAAGGTCGTGAAGGAAGGCGAGCAGATCGTGCTCGGCGGAAATGAAGCATATGTATCCCTGTGCCGTAAACACTGGGCGAGCGGTGATCTGGGAACATTCCGGGATCTGCGTCTCGGCGATTGATAAGGAGGGTATACCATTATGTTGGAAGAACTGAAAAAGCAGGTCTATGAGGCGAACATGCTGCTGCCGGCATATCACCTGGTAACGTTCACCTGGGGCAATGTATCCGGAATAGACCGCGAAAAAGGTCTGTTTGTCATCAAACCCAGCGGCGTGCCCTATGAGGAACTGAAGCCGGAGGATCTTGTGGTGATGGATCTGAACGGCAACAAGGTGGAAGGGGACATGAATCCTTCCTCGGATACGCCGACGCACGCCGAATTGTACCGCCGCTTCGCGAATATCGGCGGTGTTGTGCACACGCACAGCCGCTGGGCGACGATCTGGGCGCAGAGCGGGCGCGATATTCCCGCTTACGGTACAACGCACGCGGATTACATCTACGGCGCGATCCCCTGCTGCAGGGATCTGACCGCGGAGGAAGTGGAACGCGCGTACGAACTGGAGACAGGCAAAGTGATCGCGGCTCATTTTGAGGACAACGGACTGAACCCGCAGCACGTGCCGTGCGCGCTGGCGCGCCATCACGGCCCCTTTGCATGGGGGAAGGACGCGATGGAAGCCGTGCATAACGCGGTCGTTCTTGAGGAAGTCGCCATGATGGCATGGCATACGGAAGCGCTGCCCGCGGAGCAGACAAGAGAGTGCCTTCCTGAATATGTAAAAGAGAAACATTTCATGCGTAAGCATGGTCCGAATGCGTATTATGGGCAGAAGAAGTAAGTAATGTTAAAAAATGCTTGCTTTTTAAACTTTCACGTCATATAATGACGTCGGTTGATTCCTTCGGGTCTGTGGTTGCAAGCCGATGCCAGTCGCAGGCTAAACGGTCCACGTAATCCGTCCAAAGCGGCGGGGAGCATGGTGCGGTCTAGATGTAAGTCCGTCCGGGTGTAAATCCGAGAGAAGCGCGTGAGGGCGCATGAAGCGCAGAGCTACCTTCCAGACGGCGTGTGTGGGGTCAAAGATCAGGTCAGCCGGGGGAACACCTATCTTATTAATCCAGGGGGTCACCTAACCATGTACGAAGACAAGACGCTGGTATGCAAAGACTGTGGTGCTGAGTTCGTTTTCACCGCCGGTGAACAGGAATTCTACGCCGAAAAGGGATTCCAGAACGAGCCCACCCGCTGCAAGGCTTGCCGTCAGGCCCGGAAGGCCAGCCGTCCCGCCGGCAACGGCGCGCCCCGTCAGATGTTTGACGCTGTGTGCGCTGAGTGCGGAAAAGCGACTCAGGTTCCCTTCCAGCCCCGGGAAGATCGTCCCGTGTTCTGCAGCGAATGCTTTGCTGCCCGCCGCGGCTGATCAGCAACGACCGACACACAAAAACCGCTCCGAAAGGAGCGGTTTTTGCATTGGAGAAGATCGTATCGAAACGGTCAGATGTGATCGAAAAAGGGTGTTTCATCGGCGGAACGGAGAATGCCGTCCTCAAAGTGAAGCGGCGTGGGGGAGGAGATCATGTATTTCAGGATCTCATCCATCCGGACGCTCTCACGGAACGAGACCAGTGAGAAGCTTACGCCGTGTTTATGCGCGCGGCCCGTACGGCCGATCCTGTGCAGATAATACTCATTCTCGTTCGGCAGATCAAAGTTGATGACGGCTTCCACATCGTCAACGTCAATGCCGCGGGCGGCAACGTCCGTTGAAACGAGGATCGGGAACTTGCCGCGCCTGAAATCATTCATGACCACATTGCGCTTGCTCTGCGGGATATCCCCGTGCAGACATTCGGCGTTGTAGCCTTCCTTTTTCAGGCGGGAAGTGAGCTTGTCCGTCATGAACTTCGTGTTGCAGAAGATCATGATGCGCTGATAGACATCCGCGTCCAGCAGGTACAGGAGATCCGGAATCTTTCTTTCCTGCTCTGTCGCGATGACATATTGCGTGATCTGCGGCCGGTCTTCTTTCGTGGCTTCGACGGTGATCTCGACCGGATCATGCTGATATTTCCAGGCGATCGTCAGCACATCACGGTTGGTCGTCGCGGAAAACAGCACCAGCTGACGTTCCGGCGGCGTAGCTTCGATGATCTTCGTTACATCCTTGACGAAACCCATATTGAGCATTTCATCGGCTTCATCCAGCACCATGGTGTGAACCGCGTCCAGACGCACATTGCCGCGCTGCATATGATCCAGCAGGCGGCCCGGGGTCGCGACCACGATCTGCGGCTTGCGCTTCAGCGCGTTCAGCTGGCGCGAGATCGACTGTCCTCCGTAGATGACGGCGATCCTTACGCCCTTGATGAAGCGCGCGAGGCGGGTCAGCTCATCGCCGATCTGCAGGGCCAGTTCACGGGTGGGAGCGAGAACGATCTCCTGAATGCGTCCGTCATTCAGCTGAACGTACTCCAGCATGGGAATGCCGAACGCGCATGTTTTGCCGGTGCCGGTCGGCGCGATCGCGTTGATATCCGTTCCGGCCATCATAAGCGGTATTGTTTTGGCCTGAACCGTGGACGGTTCCGAAAATCCCATTTCATGTACGGCGCGCAGGATCTCTTTGGAAAGGTCCATGTTGTCAAAACTTGCCGGGATCATTTCTTCAGACTGTGCCAAGGGTATCCTCCTTAAATGCGGGACATTTGTCAGCCGGGATAACTGCGGATCGCTTTGGAAAGCTGATCCGGGCAGGAAGTACCGCCGCGGCACTGGATGCCTTCCAGCTCGGCGGCGACTTCATCGGCGCTGCGGCCGGTGGCCAGCTTCGCCACGCCCTGCGTGTTGCCGCGGCAGCCGCCGATAAAAGCGCAGTAGGTGATGGTACCGTTTTCGATCTCGAGATCGATCTGCATTGAGCACGTGCCTTTGCATTTGTAATGGTACATAACAGCACATCCTTTCAGTAAAAAGGGGCTGCTGCGTAAGCAGCAGCCCCGATCTTATCGGAAGAATTATTCGATGACCTTGGCAACAACGCCGGA
>JAUNQH010000057.1 GCA_030536295.1 Clostridia bacterium
ACGCTTCCTCCTTTCCGCAGTAATTCAATTCTCCCAGAAATACTTTACACTAACCTGTTTTTTCTGTCATCTGCCGTTCCGCGATGAAAAAGCTTTTTGCAGGCGGGTATTTCATGAAGACCGGATTTCAGGATGGTCCTTCAGTGTCCGTTGTGCTATATTGATATGCAGGAAACAGTTCATACGGAAAACAGATCGCTTTTGCGGACATTCACTTGATCGTTTTCTTTCCCCGGTGAAATGACCGGTGAAAAGCAACTGTGAACAGACCCGGAACGTGCACGGGAAAGTGCCGCCGGGCGCGGATGGGGTGAGATCACATGCAGGCAGAGACGGGAGTACGGTTTGAAACACGGGACGCGGCGCTGCAGCGCCTTTTTGACGAGGCGGAGAGCAAGTGCCGGAAAAATCTGCGCATGTTCGGTGAGCGTATGGTGCTGGTGGAAGGCGGAGGCTACGAGAAAGCGTGGCTGGAGACCCAGCCCATGGGCGGCGGGATGTACGCGAAGCGTGATCTGACGGTCGCGCTGAACAACCAGCTGATCTTTATGGAAGGACAGCGCGCGGACGGGCGGCTGCCGGGCTCCCTGCAGTGCATGCCGGACGGCACTGTTGAACCGCAGTATAACAAACTGCAGGGCTTCTGCTTTCCGGCACACGCGCTGGACGTATGGTACCTGACGGGGAAGGATCCCGCGTACCTGGACGCGCTGGCGGACTGCCTGCGCCGCTTTGACGAATACCTGCAGCGCACGCGGAGCCGCGGCGGGAGCGGTCTGCTGGAAAGCTGGTGCGTATACGATACCGGGGAGGATAACGCGCTGCGTTACGGGGCGGCGCCGGTCTGGTGGACGGAGGACACGCCGCCGGTGAACGCGGATGTCGTTCCGATGGCATCCATGGATGTGACGGGCTACAGCTATGCCTGCAGGGATACGCTGCGCCTGATCAGCCTGCTGCGCGGATGCCCTGAGGATGCGGAGACGTGGGCCCAAAAAGCCCGGGCGACCGCGGCGGCGCTGAAGGACGGCCTTTGGGATGACCGCAGATCAGCCTGCTATGACAGGGATAAGAACGACCGGGTGATCGATGTGCTGTGCCACAACAACCTGCGGTGCATGTACTGGGGAGCCTTTTCGCGGGAGATGGCCGACCGCTTCGTGCATGAGCATCTGATGAACGAAAACGAGTTCATGACCCCGCTGCCGCTGCCGTCGGTGGCGGCGAATGATCCGCTGTTCAGAAACGCGCCGGAGAACAACTGGAGCGGCCAGTGCGAGGGGCTGACATTCCAGCGCGCCATTCCGGCGCTTGAACGCTACGGGTATGAAACAACGGTCACATACATCGGACGCAGGCTGCTGGACGCGGTCATCCGGAACGGGTATATATTCGCACAGCAGTATGACCCGTTTACCGGGGAGGCATCGCGCGTGGGCATGTATTCGCATGATGTGATCGCGGAGGGCGCGGAGGAACCCGTGCAGGACGCGTACGGACCGACCCTGCTGGCGTGCCTGGAATACATCTCGCACATCTGGGGCATTGAACTGAAGCGGGACGAGGTGTGGTTCAGCCTCGGATCGGGTGAGCCGTATACCTTTGAGCAGCGCTTCGGGGAGAAGAAATACAGGATCGTTTCGGACGGACACGACGCGGAGCTGTGGTCGGGCGATAAAAGGATATGTGCCGCGGAATGCGGATACCGTATCATTTGCGGCCCGGACGGGGAGATCCTTCGCCGGATCCGGATCGAAGACTGAAAAGGATCAGGAACCTCAGAAACCGGTTTTTCTCCGGAATGGTCCATGTGACCGAAAAAATGTAGAATATGACCGTTTATTTCCCATAAATGCAGAACTGCGGCGTGCTTTGCCGGCAAAAGTTACAAAAACGTTTGCGTAAATATCCGGGGTATGATATACTGTAAGGGCAGAAGGCCGCTTTTTCACGCTTTGCGGTCTGCAGGTCCAAAGATCATAATTCAGCACGGCGGGAGGAATCATGCCATGAAATTCGGTCATTTTGACGACAAAGCCCGTGAATACGTTATTGAGACACCGCGTACGCCCTATCCGTGGATCAATTATCTCGGCAGCGAAAAGTTTTTCGGGATCATCAGCAACACCGCCGGCGGCTACTGCTTCTACCGTGACGCCCGCCTGCGCAGGATCACCCGCTACCGCTACAACAATATGCCCGTGGATAACGGCGGCCGCTATTTCTACATCAACGACAACGGTACGGTATGGAACCCCGGCTGGAAGCCCGTGAAGACCGAGCTGGACGCGTATTCCTGCCGTCACGGTATGGGTTATACGATCATCACCGGCAAAAAGAACGGCATTCAGGCGGAGCAGAAGAGCTTCGTGCCGCTGGGAACGGACGCGGAAGTGCACCAGATCACGCTGACTAATGAAAATGCAACCGCGAAGGACATCATCCTGACCAGCTTTGTGGAATTCTGCCTGTGGAACGCGCAGGATGACATGCTGAATTTCCAGCGCAACTTCTCGACCGGTGAGGTCGAGATCGAAGACGGCGTGATCTATCACAAAACCGAGTACCGTGAACGCCGCAATCATTACAGCTTCTATGCCGTGAACACGCCTGTGGATGGGTTTGACACCGATATGGAGACCTTCCTGGGCATGTATAACGGATTTGACGCGCCGCAGGCGGTCATGACCGGCAAAATGGGCAACTCCGTCGCTTCCGGCTGGCAGCCCATGGCCGCGCATCAGATCAAAGTGCATCTCGAAGCGGGCGAAGCAAAGAAGTTCAATTTCGTGCTCGGCTATGTGGAGCTGCCGGTCGCGGATAAATGGGAAAAGCCCGGCATCATCAATAAAAAGCCCGCGAAGGAACTGCTGGCCGGCCTGACGACCGACGAGCAGATCGACAGCGCGTTTGCCGCGCTCAAAGCGCACTGGGACGAGCTGCTCAGCGCCTACACCCTGACCACCGACAATGAAAAGCTGGGCCGGATGGTCAATATCTGGAATCCCTATCAGTGCATGGTGACCTTCAACATGAGCCGCTCCACCTCCATGTTTGAAAGCGGCATCGGCCGCGGCATGGGCTTCCGCGATTCCTCACAGGACCTGCTGGGCTTCGTGCACCAGATCCCGGAGCGCGCGCGGGAACGCATCCTGGACATCGCCGCCACCCAGTTCCGTGACGGCGGATGCTACCATCAGTATCAGCCCCTGACCAAGAAGGGCAACAATGACATCGGCGGCGGTTTCAATGATGACCCGCTGTGGCTGATCGCGGGCACCGCGGCGTACATCAAGGAGACCGGAGACTTCGGTATCCTGGATGAGAAAACGCCCTATGACTGCGATCCGGATGACTGCGGCACACTGATGGAGCACCTTGAAGCCAGCTTCTATCATGTTGTGAACAACAAGGGTCCGCATGATCTGCCGCTGATCGGCCGCGCGGACTGGAATGACTGCCTGAATCTGAACTGCTACTCCGACACGCCGGATGAGAGCTTCCAGACCTTCTCCAACCCCAACGCGCCGGATGACCGGGTGGCGGAATCCGTGCTGATCGCCGGCATGTTCGTCTCCATCGGCCCCGAGCTGGTCGCCCTGCTGCGCCGCCGCGGCGAAAACGATAAGGCGGACAAGGCGCAGAAGGAGATCGACGCCATGACCGCGGCCGTGGAAAAGGACGGCTGGGACGGCGAATGGTTCGTGCGCGCGTATGACGCCATGGGCAAAAAGATCGGCAGCAAGGAATGCGATGACGGCAAGATCTTCATCGAGAGCCAGGGCTACTGCGTGATGGCCGGCATCGGTGTGGACAACGGAAAGGCCGAGCAGGCGCTGGAATCCGTGCATAAGTATCTGGAGACCCCGCACGGGATCGTGCTGCTGCAGCCCGCCTATAAGGAATATCACCTGGAGCTGGGCGAAGTCAGCTCCTATCCGGGCGGCTACAAGGAGAACGCCGGTATCTTCTGCCACAACAATCCGTGGATCATCGCCGCGGAGACCGTGGTCGGCCACGGCGACCGGGCGTTTGACCTGTACAGCAGGATCGCCCCCGCCTGGCGCGAGGAGATCTCCGATCTGCACAAGACGGAACCCTATGTTTACAGCCAGATGATCGCCGGCATCGATGCCGCCAACTACGGCCAGGCCAAGAACAGCTGGCTGACCGGCACCGCCTCCTGGAACTTCTACGTCATCAGCAATTACATCCTCGGCATCAAGCCGGAATGGGACGGGCTGAAGATCGATCCCTGCATTCCGCATGACTGGGATGGATACAAGGTCAGCCGCCGTTTCCGCGGAGCGGTGTATGATGTGGAGATCAAAAATCCGGAGCATGTGTGCCGCGGCGTGAAGAAGATCACCGTGGACGGCAATGAGATCGACGGCTGCATCCTGCCCGTTTTCGCGGACGGAAAACATCATACGGCGGAAGTCATTCTGGGCTGAGAGCTGCCCTGACGCCTGACGGAAGGAAAACGGCTGCCTTCGCGGAGAACGCGGATGGCAGCCGTTCCGGCAGGAACGGATATAACATAATACAGAAAGCGACACAATACGGATAAGGAGACCGGGATATGAAAGTGGAATCCAGTACCTATCTGCGCGACATGAAGCCTGTATTCCGGCTGCTGCTGGACGGGCTGCTGGCGAAGTACGCATACGCGTCCGTGCTGGCGGCGGATGTGGAATGCAAGAGCTACCGCGTTTCGGCGCAGGGCATCAGCATCAACGAATCGAACGGATTCGGCAAGCGCGCGTTCACCGTGCGCGTGTACGACCGCGGCGGCTACGCGGAATACAGCGCCGTGACGCTGAAAGCGGATGAGATCCCGGCGGTGATGGATGAGATCGAAAACCGGCTCATCGCGCCGACCGCGGGCTATGAACGCATTGATACGCCTGTGACAGGCGATGAGCCCATTGCCTTTGTGAAGTCAACGGACTATGAGACCGATCCCGCCGTGCTCGGTGACGAGGCGATCATCGGAAAGCTGGTCGCCACACGGCTCAAGGGCATGGCGATGGATGAACGCCTTCTCGATACGAGCTGCAGCTTCGGCTATCAGAAGTATCACAAGCTGTTCCTGTCCCGGAACCGGGATATGGAGCAGAACGTGCTGTATGCCGACGGGCACGTGGCGATGATGGCGCGCAAAGAGGACGAGATCAAGGATGGCTATAAGTCCTTTTCCTGCCTGGGCGGCGCGGAAGTGCTCGACCGGATCGATGATCTTCTGCCGGAAGTGCTGAAAAACGTGACGGACCTGCTTGAGTCGGAACCGATCGTGCCCGGCGAGTATGAATGCATCTGCACACCGGAAGTGACCGGCATGATCGTGCATGAAGCCTTCGGCCACGGGGTCGAGATGGACATGTTCGTGAAGGACCGCGCCCTCGCGAAGGAATTCATGGGCAAGCGCGTGGCTTCCGACCTGATCACCATGCGTGACGGCGCGGCCACCGGCTATGATGATGTGGCCACCTTCTTCTTTGACGACGAGGGCAATCCGGCTTCCGACACGCTGGTGATCGACAAGGGCATCCTGGTATCCGGCTATGCCGATGAAGTGTCCGCCGGCAGGCTGGGCGTGAAGGCGACCGGCAACGGGCGCCGGGAGTCCGTCGACCACAAGGCGTATACACGCATGACAAATACTTATTTCCTTGAAGGCGATGACGAGCTGGAGGATATGATCGCTTCCGTGAAGTACGGCTTCCTGCTGGAAAATCCCTCCTCCGGCATGGAGGACCCCAAGAACTGGGGGATCCAGTGCATGGTGTCCTTCGGCCGTGAGATCCGGGACGGGAAGCTGACGGGGAAGATCTGTTCACCGATCGTGCTTTCCGGATACGTGCCGGATCTGCTCAAGTCCATCAGCATGGTGGGCAGGAATGTGGAGCACAGCGGCGCGGGTTATTGCGGAAAAGGTCACAAGGAATGGGTGAAGGTCTCGGACGGCGGACCGTACATCAAGGCCAGGATCCGGCTGGGATAACGGAGGATAAGAAAGATGCTGCAGCTGATCAGAAAAGTGCTGGAACAGGAAAATATCGCTGTATGGCAGATCAGAAAGACCGAAACGCGGAGGGCGGAGCTCTATTTTATCCGGAAGAAGCTGGATATTCCGCGCCTCGCGGTGATGAATGAATACCAGGTATCCGTATACCGCGATTTTGAGGAAAACGGACAGAGATTCCGCGGCATGTCCGTCATGTATGCCGAAGAGGGGCAGACGGAGGAGCAGATCCGTGAAAAGGTGCGGAACGCGTATTTTGCCGCGCAGTATGTAAAGAATCCCTATTACGAGCTGCCGGATCCCGTATGCGCGGAAAAGCAGGCGTCAAAGTCCGATATGGCGGGCAGGGATCTGCAGGAGATCGCCAACGCGTTCGCGGATGCCGTGCTCTCCGTACCGGATGACGGGGAAGCGTTCGTCAATTCACTGGAGATCTTCGTGTCCCGCTCCGCCGTGACACTGCTGTCTTCCGCGGGAACGAATGTATCCTATGATACAGATAAGGCCGAAGGCGAATTCGTGACGCAGTGCGTGCGCCCGGTGGATGTGGAGCAGTACCGGCAGTTCGCGTATGACAGCTTTGACACGCAGGCCCTGAAGGATAAGGTACAGGCCGCCATCGCGGATGTGCGCATGCGGGCCAACGCGACCGACATGCCGAAGACCGGCACGCATGATATCCTGCTGACCGGCGAGAACCTGAAGATCTTTTTTGAGTATTACCTGATCCGTGCCAATGCCGGTGTGATCTTCCCCGGCTACTCGACCTGGAAAACAGGCGACCGCGTGCAGGAGACCGGCGAGGGTGAGAGGCTCAATATCGGGCTGATCGCCACGGAGCCCTATTCCGCCGACGGCGTGCCGATGAAGGACATGGTGCTGACGGAAGACGGCGTACTGAAGCATATCTGGGGCGCCACGCGGTTCATGCGGTACCTGAACGAGCAGCCCACCGGCGGCTATGAGAAGATCCGCGTGAAGAACGGAACCGTGCCGTTCGCGCGGATGAAAACGGAAGGCACGCTGGAGACTGTTTCCTTCTCTGATTTCCAGATGGATTACTTCACCGGCAATTTCGGCGGGGAGATGCGTCTGGCGCTGCTGAAAAAGGACGGGCAGGATATTCCGCTGTACGGCGGATCCATCAACGCGAAGATCGCCGATTGCGCGGACAAGCTGATCTTCTCGACCGAGCGGTATGAGGACAGCGGTTATTCCGGTCCGTATGCCGTGCTGATCCCCGGGGTCGCGGTGGCGGGAGAATGAACGTTTTCTGAACAGCAAAAAAGTGCGGAACATGATCCGCACTTTTTTGCTGCACAGATGCTTTGCTTTTTACAGCGCGACCGGGACGGGCGTGGATATGGTCTCCTCGAGCGATTCCGGATGCTCCAGCAGGTACTTGGTGATGCGCAGGGATTTGGCGAAATAGAACCCGTCGGCAATGCGCTCATCCAGGGTGAGCGTCAGGTCCACGATGCTGCGCTCCTGCTCCGTGCCGTCCGGCATGCGGCAGGTCTCCGGATGCATGGTGCCGATGGTGACCATGATGGAGCATGTGCCGTAATTGCTCAGGTGGTGATACGGCGCGCCCGCGCCGATGGAGCCGAGGTTGGACAGGAGAACGGTGGAATAGTTCGGGTCGCCTTTCATCAGCGACTTCGGCATAACGCCGAAGTATTCAAGGAGACGCAGAAAGCCGAACAGCACCACCAGAATGCAGCGCGGGAGCTTGCCGACGAAGTCCATGGTCTTGCCGAGTTCATTTCCGGACTCCCTGCGGACCTCGTCCACATCGCCGAGGATCTTTTTCGAAATGCTGCTGAAAGTCATATCAGGGTCGACCTTCAGCGTCATCAGGGATTCCTCGGCAACGTCATTGAACGTGCGCTTGACAACAAAGGAAAGGGTGATATCCTTTCGCTGCCAAAAACGGCGCCCCGCGATGAAAATGTTCATCTTAGGCCGCAGGTAGATGGTGCGCGCGGCCGCGGTGCAGATCGCGTGGAACAGCTTGAGATTCGTACCATCCTCCTCGTTGTGCTTTTTCATATATGCCACGAGGTCGGTCACATCGAATTTTTCAAAACTGGAGACTTCAGCTTCCGTGCGCTTCGGCATGACATAGGGCACGATGGAATGAAAGCCGTCCAGTTCCTTGATGCGTACGGCATCGGTACGTTTGATCATCAGGTATTCCCCCCCGGAAATCAATTATGAAAACCAAATTATCGTAACACAACGACGTCATTCACGTCAATCCGAAGTATTGTACTTTTTCGGGTTGTGCGGACCGGAACCCTTTGTTATACTTATCGGGTGTCTGACAGAGACACCGGAGGGAACGGATGATACCGGACAGAATGACAGTCAACGGAAAGGAATACCGGGTGATCCGCCTGCTCGGCAAAGGAAAGGGCGGGTACTCCTATCTTGTGACGGACGGCACGGGCGAATATGTGCTCAAGCAGATCCATCACGAGCCGTGTTCCTATTACACATTCGGCAATAAGATCGAAGCGGAGCTGCGTGACTATGACCGCCTGACCGCGGCCGGGATCCGGCTTCCGCGGATGTATGAGACCGATGTGCAGGCGGAACGGATCCTGAAGGAATACATTGACGGACCGGTGATCGCCGATCTCGCGAAGAAGAACGCCGTGGAGCCGCGCTTTTTTGAGCAGGCGTGGGAAATGAGCCGGCAGGCGTACGCGGCAGGGCTGAATCTGGACTGGTACCCGACGAATTTCATCGTACATGACGGGCTGCTGTACTACATCGATTACGAATGCAACCTGTATTCGGATGAATGGAATTTTGAAAACTGGGGCATCAGATACTGGTACGGGACACCGGAAGCGGAATGAAGAACGGACAGGAAGACGGACAAGGCGGTAAAGGAGATCAACAGTTGTGAAACAGAAATTTCCGATGAAACAGTTTCTGAAGCAGGTCGCTGTGATCGCCATACCGGTCGCGCTGCAGAATCTGCTGACAACGACCGGCAGCATGGTGGACACCATGATGCTGGCGGCCCTCGGGGAGAATACCGTGGGCGCGGTGGGGCTCTGCGCGCAGTTCTCCAGCCTGATGTTCAGCTGCTACTGGGGCTTCGTCGGCGGAGGCATGCTGTTCTTCGCGCAGTATTTCGGCGCGAAGGACGATGACGGCATCAACCGCAGCTACGGCATCACCGTGACATGCATGATGACGGTGAGCCTGGTGTTCTGCCTGCTGGGCATGCTGCTGCCGGAAACGGTGATGCGCCTGTATACGGATAAGACCGTGCTGCAGGAGATCGGCGCGGATTATCTGCGCGTGGTCGGTCTGGCTTATCCGCTGATGGTGTATTCCATGGCGATGTCAGCCCTGCTGCGCACCACGGATATGGTAAGGGTGCCCCTGATCGGTGCCATTTGCTCCGTGGCGGTCAATATCACGCTGAACGCGATCCTGATCCCGAAAATGGGCGTACAGGGCGCGGCGACCGCGACGGTGATCGCCAATCTGGTGAATGTGCTGGTGATCCTGGGGCTGAGCAAACTGAAAAAACACGCGTACCTGACGGCTGTGCGGGAGCATTTCCGCTGGACGCGGCAGACGGTGAAAAAGTATCTGCAAAAATGCTTCCCGATCATCTGCAATGAGTTGCTGATCGGCGTGGGCAACATGGTGATCAATATCGTGCTCGGCCGGCAGCCGGAGCAGGCGATCGCCGCGCTGGCCGTGATGCGGACGATCGAAGGCCTGGTGATCGGCTTCTTTGCCGGGTTCAGCAACGCGGCTTCGGTACTGGTCGGAACGGAGGTGGGCGCCGGGCATCCGGAAACGGCGTACCGCCGCGCGATCCGGCTGGTGTACCTGTGCATGGGTTTTATTGCCCTGACGGGCTGCGTGCTGATGGCGGTCAACAGCCCGCTGCTGCATGTGATGGGCCTGCATGATCAGAGCTACGTGTACGGCGTTACGATCGTGCTCATCTACTGTATCGCCGCGGTGCTCCGCATGGGCAACTGGACGAAGAACGATACATTCCGCTCCGCGGGGGACGCGACGACCGGCACGGTGCTGGAGATCACCTTCATGTATGTGCTGCTGCTGCCGGCGGTATGCCTGAGCGGGCTTGTGTGGAAATGGTCCTTCCCGCTGGTGTTCCTGTGCTGCTATATCGATGAGCCGATCCGGTTCGTGATCATGCACATCCATCTGTACAGCGGCAAATGGATCCGGCCTGTCACGGAAGAGGGGATCGCGGCGATGCCGGCATTCCGGCAGAGCCTGAAGGAAAACGGGTAATATGAAAACAGCTGTCCGCCCCGGGTCAGGGGGAAATCGGACAGCTGTTTTTGCATTGCCTTACAGATCCTTGGTGACGATCACGTTGGCGCCGTTCCCGTCAACATTCTCCAGCACAACGGTGCCGGCGGCGACCGGCGATGTGAGGGAAACGACGTTCAGCTTTTTCATGATATCGCGCAGCATGCCTTTGGGTACGGCTTTATCCGTTTTGACAGGGCAGCGCGGGTAGAGCGCGCCGGTGATGCGGACGGTGGAGGTCAGTACACGCGTCGGATTGCTGATCTCATTCCTGCCGTATTCAGCACCGCGGGGGCAGGTGTTTCCGGTCACGGCAAAGCCGTTTTCCTCATCCACCTTCAGCCGGCATCCACGCGGACAGACGATGCAAACCAGCTCTTTCATGTTATTCCGCCTCCTTTGCCGAGATCGTGATGTCCCTGCCGGCGGCTTTGTCCAGCACTTTGCGCGGCAGGAGAATGTGCTCCATTTCACCGGGCGCCATATGATCGCGCTTATAGGTGAGGAGCGTTTCACCGTTTGCCGAGACTTCGATCATGCTGCTTCCGAAGACCCTGCGGACCCGGAAGAACACGTCGGCAGCCTTATCGATGCGGTCCGCGCGGATCTTCATGGGAACCGTGTAGCCGACATCACTGCCGGCGTGGACGGGCGTGACGGGATCATCGCCGGGAGCATCCAGCACATATTTCGCGGCGGCGGCGCCGGCGCGTTCGCTTTCGGCGGATACATAGTCCACCAGATCGTGCACATGCACAACGTTGCCGCAGGCAAAGATGCCGGGCACGGAGGTCTCCATATTCTCGTAAACAACGGCGCCGTTGGTACGCGGATCCATTTCGATCCCCGCGGAACGGGTCAGCTCGTTTTCCGGGATCAGGCCGACGCTCAGCAGTACGGTGTCGCAGTCAAACTCCATTTCGGTGCCGGGCACGGGAGAACGGTCAGCTCCGACCTCCATCACGGTCACGTGGGATACACGGCCGTTTTCCGCCTTGATATCGGTGATCGTATGGCTCAGATACAGCGGGATATCCCAGTCCTGCAGGCACTGCACGATGTTGCGCATCAGCCCGCCGGAATAGGGCATGACCTCCACGCAGGCAAGCACTTTCGCGCCTTCCAGCGTCATGCGGCGGGCCATGATCAGCCCGATATCGCCGCTGCCCAGAATGACCACGCGTTTGCCCACCATATAGCCTTCCATATTCAGATAGCGCTGGGCGCTGCCGGCGGTAAACACGCCGGCGGGACGATCGCCGGGAATGGCGATGGCGCCCCTTGTGCGCTCGCGGCAGCCCATGGCAAGCACGATGCTCTTCGCTTTCAGCACGCGGTAGCCTTCCGCGGCGCTGATGACATGCACTTCATGCTCTTTATTGATCTCCAGCACCATGGTGTCGGTCATGATCTCAACACCGGTGTTCCCGACCATTTTGATAAAGCGGCCGGCATACTCGGGACCGGTGAGCTCCTCCTTGAAGCGATGCAGACCGAAACCGTTGTGGATACACTGATTCAGAATGCCGCCGGGCTCCTTGTCACGCTCAACGATCAGGATCTTTTTCAGACCGTTTTCCCACGCGCTGTTCGCGGCGGCAAGACCGGCGGGACCGCCGCCGACGATGATCAGATCATACATTACCCGTCCACCTCCGTTTTGGTCTCGTTTTTCAGAATGAAGCTGCCGTCGCCGTCCTGCAGGATCTCCAGCGCGCCGATGCCCAGCTCACGGCGGAGGATCTCCACCACACGGGGACCGCAGAATCCGCCCTGGCAGCGGCCCATGCCCGTGCCGGCGCGGCGTTTGATGCCGTCAACGGAGCACGGAGGGATCGGAGAATGGATCGCGTCCACGATCTCACCTTCGGTAACAGTCTCGCACCGGCAGATGATCCTGCCGTAAAGCGGGTTTTCACGGATGACCGCGCGGCGGCCTTCCTCATCCAAATTGCGGAAACGGACTTTTTTGCGCGTGGTGACCGCGCCGCTTCTGATCTCAGCGGCAAGACCGCATTTCTTCAGCAGTTCGACGGCTTTGAGCGCGATCGCGGGGGCGGAGGAGAGCCCGGGGCTCTTGATGCCGGCCAGATCGATGAAGTTTTCCGCGGCGATGCCGATCTGGAATTCATCCCGGTCCGTATTGGCGCGGATGCCGGAGAAATTACGGATGGAATTGCGGTAGGTGAGGGAAGGCATCGTTTTCGCCGCCTTTTCCCGCACGAAGGCCATACCGGAAGCCGTGTTCAGGGGCCGGTCGGGTTCATCGGTCGCGACGGCGTTGGGACCGACGATCAGATTGCCGCCGACGGTCGGGGAGATCAGCACGCCCTTGCCGTCCTGATTGGGACACTGGAACAGCACATGGCTCGCGCGGGCGCCCTCGCATTTGTCCAGCAGATAGTATTCGCCGCGGTTCGGCATCATGGTAAAGCTCTTTTCCGCCACCATGTTATGGATCGCCTCGCTGCCGGTGCCGGCGGCGTTGATCACATAACGCGCTTCAAAATCACCCGCCGCGGTGCGGAGCAGGTAAGAGCCGTCGCGTTTTTCGATCCCGGTCACCTTCGCGCGGCGCTTCAGTTCGGCACCGTTCACGACAGCGGTCTCGGCAAAGGCAATGGCGTAATCCCACGGATTGATGATACCGGCGGAAGGCGCGTACAGGGCGCCCCTGACTTCACGGCTGACTTCCGGCTCCATGGCGAAGACCTCGTCCGCTGTGAGGATCCGGATGCCGGGCACCCCGTTCTCCGTCCCGCGGCGGTAAAGCTCACGCACGGTATCCATTTCATCATCGGAAAAGGCCAGCACCAGGCTGCCGACACGCTCAAAGGGAACGCTGAGATCCCTGCACAGCTGTTCGGCCATGGCATTGCCTTTCACATTCAGCTCCGCCATCAGGGTGCCTGGCTTCGGATCATAGCCGGCGTGAATGATGGCGCTGTTGGCCCGTGTCGCGCCCATGGCGATATCATTCTCTTTTTCAAGCACAAGCAGGCTGATATCATATTTGCTCAGTTCAAAAGCGGCTGCCGCGCCGATCACGCCGCATCCGATAACGGCAACATCATAGATCATTCCGGTTTCATCTCCTGTCATTCATTCCGCTGACGGAATGAACGGAATCTGTATCCAGTCTATTTTAACGCCCGATCACGTTTCAGACAAGCGGAAAAGTGTCAAGCCGCTTCCGTACTTTTTGAAACGGCGGGTGTATTTATTGCCGCGGGTATGATATACTTTGCCGGAAAGAAGAACAGAGGTAATGCTGTGATGAACGGAATGAAAGAGGAACTGAGAAGCAAGAAGCTGTTTCTGCTGGATATGGACGGGACCCTGTACCTGGATAACGATCTGTTTCCGCACTGCCTTGATTTTCTGAACGCGATACGGAAGAACGGGGGCAGTTATCTGTATGTGACCAACAACTCCTCCAAATCAGTGGATAAGTATGTGGAGAAGATGGAGCGGATCGGTATCCCGGCGTCAAAGGATGAATTTTTCACATCGACCGATGCCGCGTGCGTTTATCTGAAACGCGGGAAACAATACCGCAAGATCTACGCGCTGGGCACGGAGACCTTCCGGCAGCAGCTCGCGGATGCCGGTTTTCCGGTCACGGACCGGCCGGAGGACGGCATCGATTGCCTGCTGATGGGCTACGATACAGAGCTGACGTACCGCAAGCTGGAGGATGCCTGTATCCTGCTGGGGAAGGGCGTTGATTACCTGGCGACGAATCCGGACTGGGTCTGCCCGACCGCCTACGGATATGTGCCGGACTGCGGTTCCTTCGCCGAGATGCTGTTCCGCGCGACCGGGCGCCGGCCGTACTTCATCGGCAAGCCGGAGCCGGATATCGCGCTGCTGGCGATCGAAAAAGCGGGGTATCAAAAGGAAGACGCTGTACTGATCGGCGACCGCATCTATACGGACATCGCCTGCGGCGTGAACGCGGGCATCACCACAGTGCTGGTGTTCAGCGGTGAAACGACGCGGGAAGATTATGAAAAAAGCGATATCCGGCCGTCATGGACGGCGGCGGACATCGCGGAGATCTATGGGATGATCAGATAAAAACGAGCGAAAGGCGGCCGGACGGCCGCCTTTTCGTCTGTCGGTATCACTTGCTTACATAGTCACTGCCTACAAAGCCTTCCTCACCTTTGTAAATAATGCGGCACCAGTAGGTTCCGCGGTTGACCAGCGTGACCTGGGTGCCCTTGCGGAGCTGGCAGATCACATTGCTCAGGTCGGAGGAATCCTTGGTGCGGCGGAACCGGACATAATCGCCGGTAATGGTGACCGTTTTGCCGGATGATGTACCGGCGCCTCCGGCGACCGCTTCCAGCTCAGTGTTTTCCAGCGTGTTCAGGTCCTTATCTTCAAATGCCATGATCGATACCATCCTTTCTATCATTCACCGGTCTTTTCCGGGTACTGCGTTCAACGGGC
>JAUNQH010000058.1 GCA_030536295.1 Clostridia bacterium
CGCTTGGGGCAAACCGACCGGCAAAACGGGAACGATGGCGGGGACGCTGGGCACGCTGCAGCCGTTCCGGTATAGAGGGTATGTGTGGGATGAAGAGACGCATTTGTACTATTTGAGAAGTCGATATTATCTATATTGGAAAAACAGATTCATGAATTCAGATAGTACAAGATATTCTATCAATCTATATTGTTACTGTAAAAATAAACCTATAAGAAAAGTTGACTATGATGGAAATACCGGAATAGATATCTTTGCGCCAATCGCATTGATTCATCGACTTAAACGCAATGTAGATGATATGATAGATAATCAGGAATTTATTGCAGCTATATATCAAATGATTCAAGACAGGTGGAAATATGATCGAAAAAATGACAAACAGGGTATGCGTTATGGATACGTTGATTGTGTTAGCGTATATCGCTATATTATCAAATGGTATTATTGGGGATACCAGAAATACGTTCCCAATGGTGTTGATTGCGTAAACGACATTGTTTCCAATTGTGTGTACGGATTAGAACCAATAGATCAAAATGGAAGTAATCTTCAAATCGGTATGGCCTTATTCATTAAGGATGATGATGGCAACTACTCTCATATGGGCTATTATGCCGGTGGAGAGATCGTATATGAATCGAACTATATTAGTGGATCTGTTGATGGTGTTCGGGCGATACCTTTGGCAGGATCAAATTTCTCAGAATGTGCATATTTAGTTGGTATCAACTATGATTTCATAATATGGGATGAATGGCTTCAATAATTGAAATTAATGTTTTTTCTGAGCGTTTTAGCATTAATATGGACTTGGACAAAGAACGGTATCCTGCATCTTCTTGTTTCACCACAGAAAGAGAGTGAATAAATGAGTATTCAAAGACTTTTGATTGTGGTAATTGTCATTTGTTGTTGTTTCTCGGCAACATCCACTGCAAAGGCAGGCTCCGATTATTACCTGAATGATGAGTTTTCATTTCGTGCACAAGCCTTCAAAAACTGGAATGGAGAAAAGATCTCCTGCTTTGTTCAGGAAAAAGAGGATGGATGGCTTGAAGCTTCATTTTGGTGGAATGATCCGGATGTGAATATGCTTGTTTCAGAATACGCGGTAAGCGAAAATTCGGAACTTTATGCTGTTGTCGATGGTGTTTTATACTCGAAAGATATGGGGACACTTCTTCTTTATCCTCCAATGAAGGATAGTTCATTTTTCATGGTGCCATCTACCGTGCATAAAATCTCAGATGTAGCATTTATGGGTAGTTATAATTTGAAAATCCTGATCATCCCGAATTCTGTAAACCAATTTGGTGATAACTATGGATCAGACTTGTTTTACGAATCTTGTATTGAAGTCATTTACTTCCCGGACTCAATTAAGACGGATATCGATATTGATGCATTTGCATACATGCCATGTGTACAAAGAATCTATATTCCCAACAATTCCGAGATTGCTCAACGATTCGTTGAAGCAGATGAAAGTGGATATTTGACTTTTGTTAGTTCCGGGATCGTATGCTTTTATGATCATTGAATGAAAACCCGGATCATTATATTGAACTCGGAATTCACTATTATTTGGAAGATCATCAATAAAAATGGTAAGACTGTCGGTGAAACGGATATTGTGTGTTCTGCTTTTTATCTTGAATTCCCGCAATACATCACTCTGAGGCCAAGCCAAACTCCTTGAATTTCCAAGTTTTCGGCATTTTATGCTCGCAATTCATGTATTCCGGGAATCCGGAATGCATATGCCGATCGCCTCAGAATACTACGATGATCTGCAGACAGTCCATGACTGTTCTGTAAAGGGGATCATGGAAGCGGCAGGGTTGAGTTTTATCGTTTCATATGATAAAGTTGCATGGAAACCGCGCGGGCATATCCCGCGCTTACCCGGAGGGATATCATGAGCAGACTCGGAGATCTGATCCGCACCGAGCGGATCCGTCAGAAAATGACACCGAAGCAGGTGGCGAAGAAGTGCGGCGTCGCCGAAAGCTTTATCGTCGCGGTCGAAGCCGGCACCCGGATCATCGGGGATGATCAGGCGCGCCGCATTCTGCGCACCATCGGCCTGAAACAGCAGAACGAGGCCGAGTTCACCCTGGATGACATCGCCGCCACCGTGGACCTGCTGCAGGTCCGCCCCGCGCCCGCGGCGCAGCCCGTACAGAAGCCGAAGCCGAAGGAAGCGGAGCTTGTCGCCTCGACCGAGGAAAAGAAGGACGAAAGTGTTGCCGGCAGCGTATGGCTGGACGCGCTGCAAAGCGTGCTCAAGCGCGTGCCTGTCATGAACGCCGTGATGAAGCCCATATCCTATCAGCTGGTTCCGATCGAGAACGGCCGCATCGAGGGCGCCAACCCGGACAAGGTGTTCTTCTACCTCGCGCCGGATGACAGCATGCGCGGCTTCCGCATCTGCCGCGGCGATACCGTGCTGACCGTGCCCGCGCAAAGCCCGGTGGACGGCGCCGTGATGCTGATGAACCACAATGAGCACCGTTACCTGCGCAAGGTCAAGGTGCTGGATGACAGCCGCGTGCTCCTGCAGTCCTATGATAAGGAGTATGAAGCCGAGACCGTATATATGAATGAGATCGGCTTCATCGCCCGCTGCGTGAAAGTCACCTTTGACCTGCAGTAACAGCAAAAGGCGCCGGAAGAGAACGATCTTCCGGCGCGGCAGAACACCGCGTGCCGGAAGGATCTTCCGGCACGCGTTTTCTTTTCTTATTCTGTTCTGAGGGCGACCACGGGATCCTTCTTCGCCGCGCTGCGGGACGGGATGATGCCGGCGATCAGGGTCAGCAGCATACTGATCACGACCAGGATCGCGGCCGTCAGCGGGTCAAGATACGCCGACAGGTTGGAGATACCGGTCAGCTTGTGCAGGATCGCGTTGATCGGGATGCACAGGAGCCAGGTGATGCATACGCCCAGCACGCCGGATGTGAAGCCGATCAGCACCGTTTCGGCGTTGAACATGGCCGAAACGTTCTTCTTGCTCGCGCCCAGGGAGCGCAGGATGCCGATCTCCTTCGTTCGTTCCTGCACGGAGATCAGCGTGATCACGCCGATCATGATGGAGGATACGATCAGGGAGATCGCCACAAACGCGATCAGCACATAGCTGATGGCGTTGATGATCGTCGTCACGGAGCTCAGCAGCAGACCGATGTAGTCAACATAGGTGATCTCCGACATCGGATCCACGGTCTCATTGTACAGGGCGATCTGCTCACCGATCCTGTCCTTGTCCTCAAAGGACGCCGCGTACAGGTTGATGGACGAGGGCGCGTCCGGATCCAGATAGCCCAGCTTGCTCAGGTTGCTCTCGTAGTCCGAATCCGAGAACTGCAGCACGGTGGCGTAGCACTCGGCGCAGTAAGCCTCGGAGAAGGACGGCAGCTCCTCATCGAACGCGGCCGCGAGCTCTTCCTCCGTCGCGCCTTCCAGCAGGCTTGCGGCTTCCGCTTCCGCCTCCGCGGTAAACTGGGCGACCAGCACCTCGCGCACCAGCCCGGCGACCGTCGCGTCATCCATCGTCTTCAGATACGCGGAGACCACGGCTTCCTTCATGTTCATCTGTTCCACCGCCGCGGGCAGCAGAACGGCATCCATCTGCGCGCGGTCCATGGCGGCAAGCGCCGCGTCGGCCTTTTCGGCCACGGCAGCCTCATCCGGCACGGACTTCAGTTTGCGGTACGCTTCCGCCTTTGCCGCGGAATCCATCGCGCCGGCGTACCGGCGGAAAGTCTCGGCCTTGTCCGCGTCCGTCAGCGCGGATGAATTGCGGAAGGGCAGGCCTTCGATCACATCGAACGCCGGCTGTTCCATCTGCGCCCTGACGGCCGGGGAAGCGTTATCATGCTCCATCATGTATTCCGTCAGCAGGGACGTATAAGCCACGCCGTCCTTCAGCATCGTGGAGGCGGAATCCCCGTTCGGCTTCAGGATACCGGTGATATGCAGCTGCAGGCCGTTGTCATACAGATACCGCATGCCGGACGCGCTTGCGCGCAGATCCCGGAACGTTCCGGTCGCTTCATCCGCCGCGAAGCAGTCGGATTCAAGAATAACACGGAAGTCCAGACCGCAGATCTCCTCATAGGTCCAGTGCTGTGCCGTGAATTCCACCTGCTGCTTTGTTGCCGCGGCGTTCATCAGGCTGACCATGTCCTCCTTTGACATCAGGCCCAGCGCGTAGAGCGACAGGTCGCCGATCTCGCCCTTCTCGTCCACGATCAGCACCACTTCATCGTATTTTTCGGGCCAGCGACCGTAGACCAGATCATACTCCTGCTCGAACAGCGGACTGATGATCTGCCCGTTCTCCCCCGGCAGCATCTCCTGCCACAGGCGGGTGTAGGATTCCATCATGCCGTAGCTGCTGCTCATCACGGAGCTCGTTGCCATGCCCGTGAGCATGGAAGCGTCCACCTTCCAGAAATTCGCGATCAGCTCCGTCATCAGCTCGTTCAGGTCAGAGCGGATGATCTCATCATCGACCGTTTTCGTATATACGGACATGCCGCGGCTGTAGGTATACTGCACCGCGCTCACCGCGGAGTGCAGCACGCTGTTTTCATCGGCACGTTCCCTTTCCAGAAACGCCTTGAAGGATTTCAGGTCATTCTTCTTCTCCTCCATGGAGTTCATGGCGTTTGTCAGTTCGAAGATCACGCCCTTCTGATAAATGCCGTCATCGTCATGGTCGGAAAGGGACTGCGCCTTGCCCATAAAGGTGGAGATGAACGAGGATGTATCCAGGCTTCTGCCTTCCAGCGTCAGCGGATAGGAGGACAGTGTCTCCTCCTGCACGCGGTCGATATATCCGGTCATGCCGTGAGAAACGGCGTAGATCAGCGCGATGCCGATAATGCCGATGGATCCCGCGAAGCTGGTCAGGATCGTTCTCCCCTTCTTGGTGAACAGGTTCTTCAGGCTCAGGCCGAACCCGGTCCGCAGGGACATGGATGCTCTTTTCCCGCTTTCCTTCTTCGCGACGGATGAAGCGGCAGGCGCTTCAGTCAAACCGCTGTCGCTGGTGATCTTTCCGTCCAGCATGCGCACGATGCGCGTGGAATACTTTTCCGCCAGGTCCGGGTTATGGGTCACCATGATCACCAGCCGGTCCTTCGAGATATCCTTCAGGATATCCATGACCTGTACGCTTGTTTCTGTATCCAGCGCGCCGGTGGGCTCATCGGCCAGAATGATATCCGGGTCATTCACGATAGCGCGGGCGATCGCGACGCGCTGCATCTGTCCGCCGCTCATTTCGGCCGGCCGCTTCCGCAGCTGATTCTCCAGTCCCACGCGCTTCAGCGCTTCCGTCGCGCGCTTCCGTCTTTCAAGCTTTCCGACGCCGCTCAGGCTGAGGGCCAGCTCCACGTTCTGCAGCACTGTCTGATGCGGGATCAGGTTGTAGCTCTGGAAAACGAAGCCGATGGAATGATTCCGGTAGCCGTCCCAGTCCCGGTCCTTATACTCAGCCGTGCTGCGTCCGTTGATCAGCAGCTCGCCGCCCGTATACCGGTCCAGACCGCCGATGATGTTCAGCAGCGTCGTTTTTCCGCAGCCGGAAGGACCGAGCACCGACACGAACTCGCTTTCGCCGAAGGTCAGTGAGATCCCGCGCAGCGCCTCCACCGGTTCACCGGCCCCATCATACGTTTTGGTAATATTTCTCAGTTCAAGCATTCCCGCACCTCCAATTATATACGTGTCAACATTACATCCGCGGGCGGATAAAGTCAATTCTTTCCGCGATATTTCAGACAATTTTCAGGCTGTTCCCTCCGGTGGGAGCATACCGCGTCAGCGTACGTTTTCGGTCAATCGTTCCCGTTTATGCACAGGATGTTCACACATCCGTCATATCCGTACGTTATGATACATACGCAGTGAAGGTACCCCCCTTCCTTCATATAAACCACTGTCCCGCTGTGATCCGGCTGAAACATGTGCCGGAAAGCAGCGGGACAGACTATTATGCGGTTTTTTTCTTTATGCGTTCAGCAGGGAGCCGGTGGCTTCATCCTCATACTGGCGCGTATACAGGCGGTAGTAGTATCCCTTCGCGCTCAGCAGGTCCCTGTGTGTGCCCTGCTCCACGATCTTACCGTCATTCACCACCAGGATCAGGTCGGCGTTCTTCACGGTGCTCAGGCGATGCGCGATCACGAGGCTGGTGCGACCTTTGATGATGGTATCGATCGCGTTCTGGATCTTCTGTTCCGTCAGGGTATCCACACTGGCCGTCGCTTCATCCAGCACCAGGATGCGAGGATCCGCGAGAATGGCGCGGGCAAAGCTCAGCAGCTGCTTTTCACCGGTGGACAGCATATCGCCGCCCTCACCGACATCAGAATCGATGCCCTTCTCCATCCGCTCGACCACTTCCTTCGCGGATACCAGCTCCAGCGCGCGGTCGATCTCCTCCTGTGTGGCGTCCGGATTGCCGTAGAGCAGGTTTTCCCGAACAGTGCCGCTGAACAGATGCGGCGTCTGCAGCACATAGCCGATGGCGCTGTGCAGCCACAGCTGGCTGCGCTCGCGCGCGTCACGCCCGTCGATCAGCACGCGGCCCTCCGTCGGCTCAAAGAACCGGCACACAAGGTTCACCAGCGTGCTCTTGCCGGCGCCGGTCTCACCCACGATGGCGATATTGCTGCCGAAGGGGATCTTCAGGTTGAAGTGTTCCAGCACATACTCGTCCCCGTCCGGATAGCGGAAGCTGACATCCTCAAACTCGATATCGCCGCTGATCGGTTCCCAGTTCTCCCTTTTCGGATCGAAGCTGTCGCCGTATTTTTCAATGACCTCAGGCGTGTCCGTCACGTCGCTCTTTGTGCCGAGCAGGCGGGTCAGGCGTTCGATGTTCACCTGCGTGGTGATCACATCGCTGATAGCGTCGATGATCCAGCGGACAGGCTCCATCATGCCCTGGGCATAGCTCATGAACATGCTGAAGGTGCCGACTTCGCTCTCCGCGATATAGCCGCCCCGCCACAGCACGATGGCCAGCGCGGCGCTGGATGCCAGGTTCATGGTAGCGGAGAACAGGCCCCGCAGCCGGGCGGCGCGGATGCTCTTCTGCCGGATCTCATGCGTATCCTTCATGAAGTCCCCGGACATCTTCTTTTCGATCACCAGCGTCTTGATCGTCTTGGCGCCGGTGATGCCTTCGTTGAAATCACCGGTGATCCTGCTGTTCAGCTCGCGGATCTGGCGGTTGGCCCGGATCAGCCCTTTCTGGAAGATGCTGAACAGGATCACGATCAGCGGCAGAATGGTCATCACCAGCAGCGCCAGCTTCGCGTTCACCAGCAGCATCACGACAACGGATCCGACCAGGTAGCTCAGGTGCCACACGCTGTCCATCAGCGTCCATGAGACCAGCCCGCCGATACGGGAGGTATCGCTCATCACGCGGGAGTGAATGTATCCGACACTGTTCTGATTGAAATAGCTGAAGCTCAGCGTCTGCAGATGATTGAACGCCGCGTTCCGCAGGTCGCGGTTCACGCTGACCTCAACGGTCATGGCGCCGGAGCAGCTTCTGTAGTTGCACAGTGCGCCGAAGATCACGATCGCGGCGTAGATCGCGATATACACGGGCAGCGTATCCAGGGTATGCTCACCGATAAAGTGGTTCAGCGCGTAGCGCTGCAGCAGCGGCATCGCGATATCCACGCCGGTTCCGGCAAGGCCGCAGATCACCATCACGGTCAGCGTCTTACGGTATTTCTTCATATATGGGATCAGCCTCGGGATCCCGAAAAACGGCAGGGAGACCTGCTTTTCCTCTTTCTTTCCTTCCATTACGCCCCCACCTCCTCCGCGGAAAGGCTCTGAATGTCATAGATCTGACGGTACAGTCCGGGCTGCTGCTTCAGCTCTTCCGGCGTGCCCATCTGGCTGACGCGGCCGTGATCCAGCACAAGGACCTTGTCAGCCTTGCTCAGGGTCGTGATACGATGCGAGATCAGGATGATCGTGGCGGAACCGAAGCGTTTTTCCAGCGCGGTACGGATCTTCGCGTCCGTTTCCGTATCCACGGCGCTCAGTGAATCGTCAAAGATCATGATCGGCGTTTTCTGCGTCAGCATCCGCGCGATCGCCGCGCGCTGCTTCTGCCCGCCGGACAGCGTCACGCCGCGTTCACCCACAAAAGTCTCATAGCCTTTGGAGAATCCGGCGATCGTCTCATCCAGGCACGCGGCGCGCGCCGCGTCGTCCAGCTCCTCCCGCGTCAGGTCGGCGGATGTGATGCCGAGGTTCTCCTTCAGCGTACGGCTGAACAGGAACGGCTCCTGCAGCACGATGCCGATATTGCTTCTCAGATGCGCCAGGCGGATCTTCGCGATATCCTTCCCGCCGATGGTGATCCGGCCGTTTTCGGGTCTCAGGGGATACAGCCGGTCCAGCAGATACATCATGGTGCTCTTGCCGCTGCCCGTGCCGCCCAGAATGCCCAGTGTCGTACCCGCCGGGATCGTCAGATCGATATCATGCAGCAGCTCCTGCGTACCTTCGTAGCCGAAGTTCACATGCTCGAAACGGATATCGCCGGTCATGTCGGCGTCTTCCGCGTCATCCGCGTCCTTTTCCTCTTCGGCATCCATGATGTAGCCCACGCGGTCGATCGCCACGCCGGCCTTGCTCATTTCGCTGATCATCCGGCCCAGCATACGCACCGGCCATACCAGCATACCGTTGTAGCTGAGGAAGGCGATATACTCGCCGCTGGTCAGCCGTCCGTTCAGCACGAATATCGCGCCGAAGACCACGATCAGCATGATCTGGAGGCCCGCGAGCACGTCGCTGGTGCTCCAGAAGCGCGCCATGATCTTCGCCATCTTCTTCCACAGGCCGGTATAGAAGTCATTATGCTTTTCAAACCGGTCCCGCTCATAGCGTTCGCGGCCGAAGGCGCGCACGACGCGCACGCCGGTCAGGTTCTCCTGCGCCATGGCGCTGAGCTTGCCCTCGTTCTCATCGCACTCCTGGAAAGCGTCACCGATCGTGTGATGGAACCGGTAGCTGTAAAGCATGATCACAGGCATCGGCACGATCGCGATCAGCGTCAGCAGCGGATCCATGCCCACCATGAAAATGACGCTCAGGATCAGCAGGATCGAGATCCGGATCAGATTCGTCATCTGTTCGGACACGAAATTCCGCGCCGTGTCGATATCGCTGGTGCAGCGCTGAATGATGTCTCCCGTATGATTCTGCATATGCCACTGGAAAGGCAGATGCTCGATGTGGTCATACAGCGTATCCCGCATATTCTTGACCATGGTCTCGCTGCCGCGGGTGTTGCTCACGCGGAAGCCGTACTGGCAGATCACCTTCGCGGCCGCCACGATCATGATGCCGACAGCCATGATCCACAGGTTCCGGCGCAGATTCTCCGTGCCGCCGAACAGATCGATGATGTTCCTGACAAACGCGCTCAGCGAATCCGTCGGCTCACCGCCCAGCACGTTATCCACCGCGACGCGGATGATCTGCGGGTTCACCATATCCGCCAGCGCGCTGACCGCCGCGCAGATCATGCACAGCAGGAACATGAACTTGCTCCCCTTCAGGAAGCTCCAGATCAGCTTTGCCCTGCCGGGGCGTTTTTCTTTCTTTTCTTCAGTCTGCTTCTCCATACTTACTCCCTCTTCACCTACAAAAAAAGCCTGCCTGCAGTCACAGGCAAGCGATCACATCATACGCCGACGACCGTACTTACGGCAGAAAGGCATACCCGTACACCGCGTTACCCGTGTGCGTCATCTTCCCCGAACGGCTGCGCATATGCCCTCCTCCTTTCATTCCATTTCGTTCCGGTTCCCGGATAAAGTAACATATATCCCATTGTTTTTCAACTGTTTTTTGTAAATTCCGTGAATGTTCGGATATCCGGCATATTCCGGCCGGCATTCCGCATGCCGCAGCCGTTTTCCGGGCACGATCGGCCGGTCCGCCATCCGTAATATCAAGCCGCCCCGGAACCGGGACGGCTTGATCGATCATTTGCTCTGTTTTCCGAGATACGCTTCCTGAATGGCCTCGCTTGCCAGCAGTTCGGCACCGGTACCGCTCATGGTGATCCGCCCGGTCTCCATCACGTAGGCGTAATCGCAGGTATGGAGGGCGGCGTTCGCGTTCTGCTCGATCAGCAGTACCGTCATGCCGGTATCCTTCAGCGTGCGGATGATGCGGAAGATGTCCTTCACCACCAGCGGCGCCAGACCCAGGCTGGGCTCATCCATCATGATCAGCTTCGGGCGCGTCATCATCGCGCGGCCGACCGCCAGCATCTGCTGCTCGCCGCCGCTGAGCGTGCCGGCAAGCTGCCAGGAACGCTCCCGCAGGCGCGGGAACAGGTTGTACACATATTCGATATCCTCTTCAATGACTTCCTTGTCCTTGCGGAGATAGGCGCCGATACGCAGATTCTCGAGCACCGTGAGATTCGGGAAAACGCGGCGTCCTTCCGGCACCATGGCGATCCCGGTCTCCACGATCTTCTGGGTATCATAATCGGTGATATCGCGGCCCTCGAAATAGATGCGGCCTTCGGCGGCTTTCACCAGACCGGAGATCGTGCGGAGCGTGGTGCTCTTGCCGGCGCCGTTCGCGCCGATCAGCGTCACGATCTGACCCTGCTCCACTTCAAATTCAATGCCTTTCAGCGCCTCGATACCGCCGTAGCTGACCACGAGGTCCGTTACCTTCAGCAGACTCATTCTTCTTCATCCTCCCCCAGATAGGCGGCAATGACCACGGGATTCTTCTGAACCTCCGCGGGCGTGCCTTCCGCGATCTGTTTGCCGAAGTCCAGCACATAGATCCTGTCGGAGATATCCATGACCAGGTTCATATGATGCTCGATCAGCAGGATCGTGAGACCGAACTGCTCGCGGATCTTCAGGATGAACCGGCTCAGTTCAATGGTCTCCTGCGGGTTCATACCGGCGGCGGGCTCGTCCAGCAGCAGAAGCTCCGGATCGGTCGCCAGCGCGCGGGCGATCTCCAGATAGCGCTGTTTGCCGTAAGGCAGGGACGCCGCGTTCTCGTTGATCACATCACCGAGGCCCAGCAGGTTCAGCAGCGCGATCGATTCCTCACGGACGCGTTTTTCCTCAGCCCCGGTCAGGTGCAGCGTGGAGGTCAGCAGGTTGTTCTTCATGCGCATATGATGCGCCACAAGCACGTTTTCCAGCACCGTCATATTCTTGAACAGACGGATGTTCTGGAATGTACGGGCCACACCGAGATAGGCGATCCGGTCCGGCGAGGTGGTGATCAGCTTTTTGTATTCGCCGTTGTGCGCGCCGGCATACATCCGTTTCATCTTGCCGGTGGGATAGCTCTCGGCGATGACCTTGTCCTTAAAGGATACACGGCCGTTGGTCGGCGCGTAAACGCCGGTGATCACATTGAAGGCGGTGGTCTTGCCGGCGCCGTTCGGACCGATCAGCGCCACGATCTCGCCGCTGTCCACATGCATGGAAAGGCTGTCAACGGCAACAACACCGCCGAACTGCATGGTGATATTCTCAAGATCCAGCATTCTGATCTTTTCCATCATGCTTTACCTCCCTTCGCGGTCTTCGCCTTCGGACGCTTCCGGAAAAGGTCCGGCAGCTCGCGGGTGCCCATGATGCCCTGGCGGAAGAACAGCACAACGATCATGATGATCACGGAGAAGACCACCAGACGGAAACCGTTCCGCAGCAGCGGCACTTCGAAATCACCGATCATCTGCTTCTGATCCAGGAAGCGCAGCCACCACTCGGAGCAGGCCACGAACAGGAAGGAGCTGATGCAGCTGCCCGTTACGGAGCCGATACCGCCGATGACCACGATCAGCAGGATCTCATAGGTCATGGCCGAGGTAAAGCTCTTCGCCTGCACGCTGGCGGTATACATGGCGAGCATGGCGCCGCCGATGCCGGCAAAGAAGGAGGATGTGCAGAAAGCCATCTGCTTGTGGCTGGAGAGGTTGATGCCCATCGCTTCCGCGGCGATCTCGTCATCGCGGATCGCCATGAACGCGCGGCCGTGGCTGGAATGCAGCAGCAGCACGATCAGACCGATGCATACGCCGGCGATCACAAACGGGATCAGGGTCGAAAGGCGCAGTACCACGGTCCCGTCCGCTGCTTTGATGTTGAAATCCTCAAAGGTGGGGAAAGCGCGCAGCAGATTGGAGCCGTTGGTCAGCGCGCCGATATTCTTCCACTGGAACACGGCGCGGATGATCTCGGCAAAGCCGAGGGTCGCGATCGCGAGATAGTCGCTCTTCAGGCGCAGCACCGGCAGGCCGATCAGGAACGCGAAGACCGCCGCGATCAGGCCGGCGCAGATCAGCGCGGGGATCACGGGCATGGCGAACTGCACCAGACCGCCGTCAAAATACTGATACACAGCGGGCCGCTGGTCGACCGGGATCGTCAGGATCGCGTAGGTATAGGCGCCCACGAGCATAAAGCCCGCCTGTCCCAGGGAGAACAGCCCGGTAAAGCCGTTCAGCAGGTTCATGGAGACCGCGACCAGCGCGTAGGTCGCGCCCTTCTTGAGCACGGTAAAAAGCATATGGGTGGGCGGAAGCAGCTGCTCCGCGACAAACACCGCCACATAGATCAGCGCGACGATGCCGACAGAGATCCACGTTGCCGCGTCCATCTTCTTTTTTCTGATGACTGTCATTCTCTCTCCACCCCCTTACACCTTGTCCGTGATCTTCTCGCCGAACAGGCCGGTCGGCTTGGCGATCAGGATCACGATCAGCAGCGCGAAGGTGAACGCGTCCGAGAAGGTGGCCAGACCCAGCATCTGCTTCGTCAGGCCCGCCTTCATCAGGATAACGTCCAGACCTTTGATGATGCTCTCGCAGATACCGATGATAAAGGCACCCACCACAGCGCCGGGGATGGACCCGATGCCGCCGAACACCGCCGCCACGAAGGCCTTCAGACCGGGCATCGCGCCGGAGGTCTGAATGACCGTCGTATAGTTGGAGAAATACAGGATGGAGCCGACGCCCGCCAGGAACGAGCCGATCACGAACGTCACGGAGATCACGTTGTTGATCTTGATGCCCATCAGCTGGCTGGTCTCAAAGTCCTTGCTGACGGCGCGCATCGCCATGCCGATCTTGGTATGGTTGATCAGCAGCACCAGCGCCACCACCAGCACGATCGTCAGGATCGGCGTGATCACGGTCACCATCTTGGTCGTGGCGCCGAAGATGGTCACGGAATCCGAGATGAAGGGGATCTTCGGATAGAACTGATTCAGACCGCCGGTGATGTACAGCACCAGATTCTGCAGGGTATAGCTGACGCCGATGGCGGAGATCATGATCGACATACGCGGTGCCGAACGCAGCGGCTTATACGCGACACGCTCGATCACGAAACCGATCAGCGCCGTCAGGATCAGCACCACGGGAATGGATACATACAGCGGCGCCCCGCTCGCGACGATATACACCATCAGAATGCCGGCCACCATAAACACATCGCCGTGAGCAAAGTTGATCAGGCGCAGGATGCCGTATACCATGGTGTATCCGATCGCGATCAGCGCGTACTGACCGCCGACGGAGATACCCGTCAGCAGATAGGGGAAAATGGTCTGAAACATGCGGAGACACTCCTCTTCACAGAAGGATAGTGGCGTGGGCGAAGCCCACGCCACTTAATGATCCGGGTAACCGGAAGCGATCAGTTGACGCTCTGCTCGCAAACGAAGGACCACACGCCGTTGGCGGTATCGGCCTGCTTGATGAAAGCGGTGTCGCGGTTCGCGTCGCCGATCTCGTTGAAGGTGATCTTGCCGGACACGCCGGTGAAGTCAACGTTCCACAGAGCTTCCATGATGGCTTTGGAATCAGCGCTGCCGGCCAGCTTGATGGCTTCCAGCGCGGTGAAGTAGGCATCATAACCCATGGCGCTCACGGCCGCGATCATGTCATTGCCGCCGTTGTTGGTCATGGCTTCGGCATCCTCGTTCAGCCAGGCCTTGAAGCCTTCGTCGAACTCGGTGTTGCCGCCTTCCTGGTAGAAGGTGCTGACCAGGATGTTCAGGTTGCTGCCCTGCGCGGACTCGATGACCTTATTGCTGTCCCAGGTGTCGCCGCCCATCAGAGCGAAGTCAACGCCCTTGCCGGCAGCCTGGTCGATGATCTGGGTGGAATAGGCAATGGAAACGGGAGCGAAGAACACGCCCGCGCCCAGCGCGGCGGCATTGTCCAGATAGCTGGTGAAGTCAGCCGTGTTGGTCGGGAAGGTCTCGTCGATCACGAAGCCGCCCAGACGCTCGAATTCCTGCTTGAAGTAGTACACCAGGCCGACGTCATAGTCGTTGCCCAGCTCAGCCAGGCAGTACGCGGTCTGAATACCCAGGGTATTGAAGGCGTAGTTGGCGAGCACGGTGCCCTGGAAGGGATCCAGGAAGCAGATGCGGAAGTAGTGGGTGTTGCCCGCGGT